>JANQLQ010000049.1 GCA_028280565.1 Fulvivirga sp. | reverse complement strand
TTACTTTCTACCCTCGTCATTCCTTGCGGCTTGTGCGTTGGGCTAGGCGTGACAAGGAATCTGCGAAGTCGTGAAACGAAAACCCAGTACACTCAAAAGAAGATTCACGTTCAACGACACAGCAGATTCCTGCTCTCGCGCATCGCTCACCCTGCAAGGCCGACAGGAATGACGATAAAGAAGTTTTTTTTCGTTTTTGATGAGGCTACCCAACGGTCTTATTTTTCGCTTAATCACTGTCTATCAAATAATTGAATGTGACAAAGTAGTACTAGTGTCCGGTCACATCTGCTTTGACAGTTAAACTTTTCTTGGTCCCCCTACTTAAAGTCGGCAGCCTAGAATAAGTAATCGGCAACCCCCTATTTTGCCAACTGCTCTTTGCCTATTGCCGACTGATCAAGAACCGCAAACATAAATCATGTACCCTACCCTACAATTAACGTGTGACTGCACACTAGTTGGTCTTCCATTTACTTTTTACTCGATGTTCTAGTTTACTGTTCACTACCCCGATACCGAGTAGAATAAGTACGGCCCCCAGGATAGTATTCATGGTAAGTGTCTCGTCTAACAATGTAACTCCTAAAACCACTCCATACAGGGGGATCAAGTAGGTGACTAGCGAAAGATAAGAAGCGCTGGAAGAGTCAAGTAGTTTATAGTAGATCACAAAAGCCAGCGCCGTGCCTAATATGGCTAATACTAATACAGACCCCAATGCTGCCCATGAGAGATCCATCACCTTTACCGGGCCATCTACAGCCAGTGAAAAGGGCAGAAGGTAGATCGAGGTGACCAAAAGCTGGGAAGCCGGGGCATAAACAGGTTTTGTTCCTTTGAGATTCAGCCGGGCATATACGAGGGCTACCCCATAGCTTGCCGCCGCAATTCCCACCGCGAATATACCCATAGTATTGGCCTGGAAACCTGACACTAGGCTGGGAAGCACGAGTATCACCAGGCCGATAAAACCGAAGATCGCCCCGATCACTTTCCCCAGGTCCATCCTATCATCCTGGATCACAAAGTTTGCCATTACGATCGTGAATATCGGGGTCAGTCCATTCAGGATAGAGGCCAAGGCGCTATCAATGAATTGTTCTCCCCAATTGATAAGCACAAAAGGTAACGCATGGGCAAAAAAACCGGCAATCGTCACGTGTTTCCAAAATTGGATATCCTTTATGAATGCACCGCCCCGGGCATATAAATAAATATTGATCACAATAGCGGCAACGAAGATGCGCCATGCGGCCAGTGTGATAGGTGGGATCTCCACTACCGCAATTTTGATAAAAAGGAAAGATGGGCCCCATAGCGACGCCAGGAATAAAAGCAGTAGAAAATTTTTAAGTCGCATAATATCTATCGATTTAATGAAAAACAGTAAGCTCAAAACCAGGTAATGTACCCGTTCTCAACCGCGATATTCGAATGTAACGGGATGGATTTCTTTTCTTTTCATGAATTGAATGAATTAATTTTCTTATTTTCATGAAAATTTCTAATTAAAGATAAGGGCGTTTAACGTCTATTAAAACCCGAAACTTGCTGACCTATGGAGTTGAGACACTTAAGATTGGTAAAAGAAGTGGCTGAAAAAGGAAGCTTGACTAAGGCTATGGAGACATTGTATCTCTCCCAATCTGCCCTTAGCCATCAACTAAAAGAAGCTGAAACCCAACTTGGCGCTCCCCTATTCCACAGGGTCAACAAAAAGTTGGTATTAACGGGGGCTGGTAAGATCGTATTAGAATCAGCGGAAAAGATTTTGAAGGAGTTGGATGACGCACAGGTTTCCGTGAGGAAGTACATCAGCGGCGGCACAGGCACGGTGAGGATAGCTACGGAATGTTACACATGTTATCATTGGCTACCTTCACTTATGGCAGATTTTAATAAGGAATTCCCCAATGTTGAAATAGAAATATTCCCTGAAACTAATAACGAGCCGGTTAAATACATCCTGGAAGGTAAGTTGGATGTGGCTATTGTAAGTGGGCAGGTGGATAATCCAAATATCCAACCGGTCCAGCTGTTTACCGATGAAATGATGGCCGTAGTACCCACAGATCATCCTTGGACGAAAAAAAAATACATTAAACCCGGAGATTTTGCGGACGAGCATGTCCTGATCCATTCTTATCCTTTAGAGTCTACCACGCTGTTTCGACAAGTCCTTATTCCAGCCGGGATTCGGCCTAAAAAGGTGACAGCCATGCAGATCACGGAGGCAGCAGTGGAAATGATCAAAGCCCGGATGGGGGTTAAGGTGTTTGCTACATGGATCATTCAGCCGTACCTTCATTCAAACCACCTAGCGCTCATACCGGTAACAAAAAAGGGGCTGTTTAGAAGTTGGTATGCGATTACGCTGAAACGTCCTGAACAACCCCAATACCTCGATAATTTTATTAACCACCTGAAGCGGAATATTTCCGGGATGTACAAAGCCTAGGTTTTGAAAGAACGCAGATACGAAGTATCGTGAGCCTAGTACTGCTTTACTAGGTTAAAGTATTGAGTCGTGAGTCTTTAGTCTTGAGTAGGCTACGGGCAAGTAGTGAAATTTGTTTTCTTTCCGAAGGGTATTAGTTGCACCACAACCGTAGACCATGCTTCCGGCCAAACGGGCCTTTTTCACCTCAAAAACGCCGGGAAATAGGGAACCGACAGCATAACAGGTTTTCATTTCATAGTAAAATTTAGACGCTAAGTTCTACAGTCTCTACGGACTTACCACTCAATACTCATGACTCAATACTATGGACTGAATAATGCCCTAAGCTGACTTTTATAGTTAAATAATGGATTACTAAAACGTTGAAGGTGACAAAGTAGCACTAGTACGGCTTTGCCAGATTTTAAGTTATTGATCATTAGGCTTATGACCTCCATCCTTTTACTCGCCGGAAAGAAAGGAATGGCCATTAACATTTCTGTCTAAATCGATCCTAATACCATAAATATAACGGTCATCCTTACTTCCTAACATCGTCATTGCTTGCAGCCTGTGCGTTGGGCTAGGCGTGACAAGGAATCTGTGAAGTCGTGAAACAAAACCCAGCACACTTAAAAAAAAGGTTTACGTTCAACGACACAGCAGGTTCATGCTCTCGCGCATCGCTCACCCTGCAAGGCCGGCAGGAATGACGATAAAGAAGGTTTTGTTGTTTTTGATAAGGATGCCTAACCGGCCTCTCTATCATTAAATGCCTGTTTATTAGATAATTGAACATGAAAAAGTAATACTAGGAGGGGGTAAATATTACCCCTGAGCTACTATCTTTTAGCGCTCCTGTCACAGATCGAAGGCAGTTTACCTCGTGGCGTTTTTTTAATACGCCCATAAAAGCAAAAACGATCGCCTCTTTAAAATCTATGATCGAACCTTCCGGCACGATCACCTCGAAAGCATCTTGCAAGTAATGACGTAAAGTCTCGATCAAAAAGATATTGCGAGCTCCTCCCCCAGTCACCAAGACCTTGCCGTCCTTACGAGACTTTTGAATGGCCCGGGCCACCTGGTAAGCGATGTGATGCACGGAAGTATTCAGTTTATCAGCCACGGACGAAGGGCTTTTTTTGATCAGCGGCAAGATCTCCTCGAAAAACCATTCGTAACCCGTGGATTTCGGGTAAGGCGCTGCATAGTAAGAAAGGCCGTTGAGTTCGTCAAAAAGTTGCTTTTCACATGTGCCGGCAGCCGCGTGTTGACCGTCACGATCATACGTTTTTCCCAATTGACCGGCCAAATAGTTCAGGAGCATATTGGCAATACCAATGTCATAGGCGAGGCGATCACCTTTTTCCGTAAAGGACACGTTGGCAATGCCCCCGAGGTTCAGGCAAAAATCATATCCCGGGAAGAGATACTTGTCACCGATCGGTACTAGCGGGGCTCCCTGGCCGCCGAGTGACACATCCTTGGTCCGAAAATCGCATACCACTTCCAGCCCGCAGGCATTGGCCAGCCATTGGCCTGAACCTACCTGGTACGTGATGTCCTTCCAAGGTTGATGGAACACCGTATGACCATGACTCGCCACAAAATCCGCTTGCACTTGGTTTTCTCGCACAAATGCATCCACCTGCTGGCCCAGCCACACCCCATACTCCCGGTCCAGCCCTAAAAGCTCCAAAGATGACAATTCCACACCCTGCTGTAAACGTTTCCTAAGGGAGCCTTCATAGGACACACTTTTTGATGCCTCAAGCTGAAAGGACCACTGCTCCCCGTCGAACTCAAAACTGCAAAAGGCGATATCCAAGCCATCCAGTGAAGTGCCTGACATTAAGCCAATTACTCGGTAACTGTCGTTGATCATGAAATGCTGGTCAACGTAAAAATGACAGAGGCAGGCCGGGTACCCCCCGGAACAAGTGGCTCTTCAATGGACAGGACCTTTAGCCCGCTATCAGCAATCGTCTCCATCCATCCAGCCATCGTCCGGTAATACCAACGGTGGGGTGATGTAAAGCCTCCATGTAGTCCCTTCCAGGCATCATCTAGCCACTGATCCCTGTAGTCTATCCCTTGCGTGATGGCAAAGTAGGGATGAAGAGTTTGTATAAAAACCAGCTTTCGCCCTTCTAAAAAAGACGATATGTTCGTCAACAGCGCGGGCGTTTCCTCTTTTAGGTATAAACAGAAGTTAAAAACTACTGCCTCATATGGAGCCCCCATCACCTTTTTCCCATAGAGGATCTCTTCATAGGACTGGACGAAAAAATCACCCCCTCCTTTGCTTTTGGCAACTTCTATGAGTGGGTTAGTACCGTCGATGCCCACAGCTTTTATTCCAGTTTGATTCAGTGTACGGGTAAGCCAGCCTTCTCCACACCCCAAGTCCAGTATACTCGAGGGCTGGAAGTCTTTTATAGTATCGAAAATAGCTGGGTTTGTGACCTTCCTTGAAGCAATATTACCCCCCTCAAGTGTTTTGATCCATTCTGCGGCATTGACCTGCCATGACTCTAGCACTTCGTTTGTATTCATTGTATCACTATTTATTGTTAGTGCCGCGTCAAGGCTATGGTAGAGTATTATCCCTGGCCCTCGCCAGCTGCTGTTTCATCTATTGTTACAGGTAACTTTCCATTGACCTCCACCTTACCAAAAAGATACTCAGCGGCCTTCTTTTCGAACTCTTTTAGATCTTGATAGGCCAGGATCACTTGCCCGGCTAATTCAAAGTTAATATGCCGTAAGGAATATGGATTACCAAATATCACGAGATCTATTCTTTTCTTTCGCATCATTACGGTCAGCCAGTCCAGGAAACTTTGTGACATTCCAAACTTATTCATAGGCTTTACACTCGGGACATAAAGAGCAATAATTATACGTTCGTACTGGCCTAGTGATTCTTGTAAGATCATGCCGTTTCCCCTTGAAAACTGGACCATCTCATATATGGGTATACTCTTAAAAGCTGATATAATTTTGCAAAAGACCGCTTGCTTCGTGGGTTTGTAGACACTAACACAGGCAACTTTTTCTGACCCACCGGCTGAAATGAGCGTACCCTTCTTGACAATTGTGATGATCGATAGCGCCAGTTGCTCCCTCAACGTTTGTGGATCTTGGGGACTAGAAGAAGCTGCCCTATCTTTTCGAGGCGGGGAGTTGAACAAGCCCGCCTTATGTTTAAGCTGATCCACCCGAGTAAAGCTTCGCTCCAACTGCTCAGAAGGGTATCGCTGCGAAATAAGTTCGATGGCCGCAGGAATATTTGATGAAAATGACAGTACATCATTACCTGCATCCAGTGCGGCAAGTTCAAGCTCACCGGGGTGTTCAAACCTATCCGCTACTGCTTTCATATTCAACGCATCCGTTATGACAACGCCTTCATAGCCCAGGTGATCTCTTAAAAGGCCGGTAACCACGCTTTTGGATAGTGAAGAGGGCAAAATTTGTCCTTCGTTCAATGCTGGCACGGCCAGGTGCCCGGGCATAACACAATCAATGCCTAATTCTATGGCTTCTACAAAAGGGAATAAGTCTTGTTCAAACAGTTCCTTACTGGATTTACGAATAACAGGCAGCCCTAGGTGGGAGTCTACCGCCGTATCGCCATGCCCCGGGAAGTGCTTGGCGCAACCTAAAATACCAACCGACCGCAGCCCACGATAAAATGCCAGTGCTAACTTTGCCACTCTTTGCTTGTCTTGCCCGAAAGACCGGTACCCGATAACAGGGTTGGCAGGATCAAGGTTGATGTCCAATACAGGGGCTAAGTTGAGATGAATACCTACGGCTTTAAGGTCTTTCGCCACCGCTTCGCCGGTCTCAAAGACCAGGTAAGGATCCTGCGAGGCTCCTAGCGAGAGCGCATAGGGGTACTGCTCCGCGTTTTCCACCCGCATGGCTAGTCCCCATTCAGCGTCGATGCTCACCAGTAGTGGATAGTTGGCCACACTTTGATAGTGCTGGATGAGTTCCTTTAACCTTTGGCAACTTTCATCATTACGGGGAATGTCACGTCGTTTTTCATAGTTAGTAGCCGCCATTTGAGGACTGTGAAAAAAGGTAAGCCCCCCGATCCAACATTCACGAATCAATCTTTCCAGCGTTTTGATGTTCTCATCGGAGTCATTAATGAACGCCGCAGGGAAAAACAGCTGTCCTACCTTCTGCTGCTGGGATAAGGTTTGGTTATTCTCCATAGTTACCCGTTTTCTTGCTTGCCATATTCACTTGGATAGGTCAAAAATTTGATCATGTAAATGCCTGGCAATGCCGCCACCATCACCCAAGCGAAGAAAAACCTATATCCCATCCATTCTTGTAAATAGCCACTCACCATGCCCGGCACCATCATACCTAAGGCCATCAACCCGGTGGCAATGGCATAGTGGGCGGTTTTGGTCTCTCCTTCTGCTAAGAAGATCAGATACAGCATAAAAGAAGTAAACCCAAACCCGTAGCCAAACTGCTCTACTACCACGGCCCCCATTACCCATCCTACGGCCTGCGGCTGAAAATAGGCCAGCAACACGTACAAAATATTGGGTAGATTCAATGTTAATGCCATTTTCCATATCCATTTTCCAAGTCCATCCCGGGAGATCAAGAAGCCTCCTAAAATCCCTCCTAACGACAAGGCTATGAAACCGAGGGTCCCATAAATAAACCCCACTTGCTGGGTAGACAGTTCCAACCCGCCACGCTGCCGAGTATCTAACAAAAACGGGGAAGCCATCTTCACCAATTGAGACTCCCCTAGCCGGTACAAGAGGATGTAGCCTATGGCCACAACAATCTCCTTTTTTTGAAAAAAGGAGATGAACACCTCGAAAAAACCTTTCAAGGGATTCCCTTTCATCGGCACTGCAGCCTCTTTTCTCGGTACAGCTATGAAATTATAAGCCGTAAGTAAAAACATACCTGCCGCTACCCATAACAACGTAATTGACCAAGCTTTGTGGTTATCTTGGTAAGATTCTTCAAAATGACCTGCCAGGATGACAATAAGCCCTTGCCCGGTAATAAGGGCTATACGGTAAAAAGTACTTCTCACCCCGATAAAAAAGGATTGTTGCTTCTCCTTTAACCCGATCATATAGAAACCGTCGGCGGCAATATCGTGGGTTGCAGAACTAAAAGCTGCGAGCCAAAAGAAAAATAAACTGAACGAAAGCCAGGCATTGAGCCGTAAAGAAATTGCCACCCCCAAGATCGTTAGCGCTAAAATCAATTGAAGCACTAAAAACCATTTCCTTTTTGTACTTTTTAAATCTACAATGGGGCTCCAAAAAGGTTTGATCACCCAAGGCAGGTAAAGCCAACTGGTATACAGGGCAATTTCAGCATTCCCCAAGTTCAATCGCTTGTACATGACTACCGAAAGCGCTGTAACAATAATGTAAGGCAGCCCTTCGGCGAAGTACAAAGAGGGCACCCATGCCCAAGGAGTAATGGGTTTGGCTTTAGCCATCTTTCCTTAATAAGTCCTGGTACACGCTTCGCCCAGACCCTTCGATGATCACGGCCCCTACTACTTTTTGATAATAAGCGGCAGGGCCGACACCACCGATAACGGCATACGCATAGCCCAATGCCCTCAAAGACATTAAAGCTTTAATCAATAACACCTTACCAATACCGATGCCCCGATAGGCAGGAAGCACACCGGTAGGTCCGAAGAAATTCTTGGAGGTAGTTTCATAGCACGAAAAACCCACGGGTTGACCCTCGGATTGGGCTACGAAACAGGTTACGGGATGGTGCGAAAAGGCCACATCCATCTCACTGGCCCAGTAGTCGCTAAAGTTAGCCTTGGTCCATTCTACTAATATTCTTTTTTCAGGAGCGATCGGTCTCCTAAACACAACCCCCTGCTTTGCTAAACTCTCTTCCAGCTCACGGGTATGAGGAAGGTCCGTGAGTCTCACCAACATATCTTGCATACCTATTATTTTTAGTTCACGTTATGTCCTATTGGCAATACCACCGGGGTACTTTCTTTACCGTACTTATCAATAAAGGTAAATGCTAATTGACCTAGCCCTTTCAACCTCTTTTTATCTAATGAAACGATAACACCTGGACCACTTTCAATGTATTTTTTCAGCATGATCGAGCGCGGGTTTTGAACGTCCAGCTTTCTATTCTTCTTTGCCCCGTATACCAGCATAAAGCGTACAGCTTCATTAGGTGGTTTCAGATGGATAGTAACAGGCTGTGCTTGCCAGTTTGCCATGCGTATTGCTGGTCTATCCACAGTACTTTTTCCGGTGAACGGGGAGGAAGGCGGTAGCGCCGGGTAACGGTACTTTTTTCTTTTTATTTTTTTGGCTAATGGTGCATGCTCACCCCGGAGCGATCTAGCGCTAAAAAAAACATTTCCGCTTACTGCTGGTTCATTCCTGGCCATGGTGAGCTGATCCAATACCTCGCGATATTTACGCCAGGCCTTATCGCTGTTATTTTTGACTTTATAGATCCCGTTTCCTACGTACAAATGCCCTTGGTACGCTTGACCTGACCACCATTTTATCAATGTACGATGCGATGCCGGCGGGTAATCCATACTCCAATACAATTGCGGGATAACATTGTCGATCCAATCGTATTCCATCCATTTCAGCGGGTCTGCATACAGGTCATCATAGGTAGTTTGACCGGCCCGGGTATCCGAACCCAGCGAGTCCACGGAGGCATTTCTCCAAACCCCGAAAGGGCTGATACCGAATTGGACCCATGGCTTTACGGCGCGCAAGCTATCGGATATGTTCTTGATCAAACTATCTACGTTCGCCCGGCGCCAGTCTTCAAGGCCCATACCCGTGCCATAACTTGTAAAAGCAGCGCTGTCATCAAACGTCTCTCCTTTCACTTTGTAGGGATAGAAATAGTCATCGAAATGAACGCCGTCTATATCATACCGATTTACGACTTCCATGATCACATCGGTAGTGTACCGCCTCACCTCGGGGAGCCCGGGATTAAAGTAGAATCGCTTACCGTATTCTATTACCCAAGGCCGATGTGCATTAAAAGCGTGGTTAGGGGCTAATGAAAGGGTGTCTTTATCAAAAGTAGCGCGATAGGGGTTGAACCAAGCATGGAATTCGAACCCACGCTGGTGAGCTTCGGCAATCATCCATTCCAGTGGATCGTAATACGGGGCGGGCGCTCTCCCTTCCTCACCGGTCAAATACTTTGACCATGGCTCATACGACGAAGAATAAAATGCGTCACCAGCAGCCCGGACCTGGACAACCACAGCGTTAAAATTAAGCTCTTGATAAAACGCCAGGATATCAATGAACTCGCGCTGTTGTTCTGCGGTGGTAAGCGTCTTCTCGCTAGGCCAATCGATATTTACCACGGTAGCGATCCAAACTGCGCGAAACTCATGTTTAGGTTCCGGTGAGTTGGGCGGACCGTAGGAAAGGATAGAACAGCCCGAAGTAAATACCATTAAAAGGAAGGCCACCTTCCCCGTCAATAGAATATCACCCCAGCAGCGCATCAGTGGCTGCTAAAACTTCCACCGGACAAACGCCTCGATAGCTTCGTATTCCGGCAATCCCAAATGATCGTATAATACGGCTGTAGCCTGGTTCCTATCTTCTGCCCTTTGCCAAAACTCCCGGCTGTCATTGCCCGGGAAGAGGGCCCTGTCTTTCTGGGATTGGTGTTTGAAAATAGCACGTCTTTTTTGCATCAGCTCCCGTGGGCCTATCGGCACTGCCATTTCTATTTCCGCAACATCCCATTCTTGCCAAGCCCCACGATAGAGCCACACGTAGGTATCTTTGAGCCAATCCGCCTTCCCCTTCATTCCATGAATAGACCGGAAAATAGCCTCTAAGCACACCCGGTGTGTCCCGTGAGGGTCAGAAAGATCACCAGCGGCGTATACTTGGTGAGGTTTCACTTCCTGCAGCAGGTCTGTAATGATCTTGACATCCTCCTCGCCTAAAGGTTTCTTTTTAACGGTGCCTGTTTCGTAAAAAGGCATATCCAAGAAATGAACATTTTCCATTTTTACACCACAATACCGACAAGCCGCTTTCGCTTCCCCCCGCCGGATCATCCCTTTGATCACCTGGATCTCGGGAAGATCGACCTGCCCGGGTTGTTTTTGCTCTATAAACTCTTTGATCTTCTTGAACATCGACTGCGACTGTGATTTACTTTCGTCAAATTTCTCATCAAAATCCACGGCAAAGTCTACAAAGCGTAGTACATCGTCGTCAAAGACCGCGATATTACCCGAGGTCTGGTAGGCCACGTGCACCTCGTGCCCTTGGTCTACTAACCGGATCAGCGTACCGCCCATAGAGATCACGTCATCGTCCGGGTGAGGGCTGAAGATGACCACCCGCTTAGGATGAGGCTCGGCACGTTCCGGCCTTTGGGAATCATCCGCCTTGGGCTTTCCACCCGGCCATCCCGTTATGGTATGTTGCAGCTCGTTAAAGACACGGACATTAATGTTCTCAGCAGGCCCTTGGTCCACCAGCAGTTCGCTCATTCCGTATTCATTGTAATCTTCGTTGGTCAGCTTGAGGATAACTTTATTCATTTTTTCGGAGAGCCAAATGACCGCCTTTTTGCGTAACTCGTCTGTCCAGTGAGGAAGGTCCACCAACCACGGGGTTTTGAACCGTGTAAGCTCCGCGGCAGCAGCCTTATCCAAGATGATCTCTGCATCAGGATGCTGCTGGAGGAAGGAAGCGGGAATAGAATCTTTAACGAGTCCTTCCACTGCTTCTTTTATCACCGGGGCTTTTCCCTCACCCCAAGCCATGAGCAACACTTTTTTAGCTTTCATAATAGTGCCTACTCCCATGGTTATGGCTTTTTGAGGCACATTTTCTTCACCAAAGAAATCACTGGCGGCGTCCATCCTGGTGATTTTATCCAAGCGGATCAGCCGGGTCTTGGATTGTAAAGTGGAACCGGGCTCGTTAAAACCAATATGTCCTGTACGACCTATGCCTAATATTTGGAGATCAATGCCCCCCAGCTTATCGATAGCATCTTCATAACCACTACAGTAGGCAGCCACTTGCTCTCTTGGCAAGGATCCGTCAGGGATATGAATATTGGCCGGATCTATGTCTATATGATCAAACAAATGCTCTTTCATAAACCGGATGTAACTTTGAAGTGACTCCGGGTTGATAGGATAGTATTCATCCAGGTTAAAGGTGATCACATTTTTAAAACTTAGTTCCCCTTTTTGATGCATTTGGACCAGCAGATCATATAGTCCTGTAGGTGTAGATCCTGTTGCTAACCCTAGGACAGCATACTCCCCTTTTGCCGCTTTGTCTTTGACCAATCGTGCAATTCGTTCTGCCACAGCCTGTGATGCGGAAACCGAATTTTCATAGACCGAGGTATCGATCTTCTCAAGTTTTTTCGACTCTTGGTCATAAAAGACCCCCTGTACCTGTGGATCTTTGTTCATAACGGATGTTTTTTTGACGGATGACATGGGCTTGTTAATTAATTTGTGATCATAAAAGTGCACAATCATGGCTAATGACGCATAAGGTCATCCCTGGTTTATATATCGCGCCTCCAAAATATCCTGCCTACCGTCCGAAATGGTTAGCCCACTATTGCCACTTTTTGCCGGAAATATATTCAAAAAAACGCATTAATCGGCATTCTACTTTTAAAATTTTTATTAGCTTTAATTTGCACATGATGCCCGGAAAACAACCTGCCCCCTGGCCGGGAAACCTAAAAACAAGCTTATACATGCTCAAAGAAGAAAGGCATAACTATATATTAAATGAAGTAAGGATACACAGCCGGGTACTTCTTACGGACCTGACCCAACAGCTAAATGTATCCGAAGATACGGTTAGGAGAGACCTGAAAGAGCTCGATGAGCAGGGCATGATCCGGAAAGTACATGGCGGGGCCATCTCTAACGGGTACAACCTGAACCACTACCAAGAGAACAAGATCTATGCCCACGATAGCAAGGCCAAGATCGCCAAAAAGGCATCGGGGCTGATAAAAGATGGACAGGTGATCCTTATGAGTGGAGGCACCACAAATCTTGAGCTGGCCCGGTCCCTTCCCGAACAGCTTAAAGCTACTTTTTTTACTCCAAGCCTTACTACCGCGTTGGAATTGCTCAACCATGAAAACAGCGAGACAATCTTTATTGGCGGCAAACTCTCCCGGGAAGCCAAAATCGCTGTAGGAGGGAGTGTGATCAACACTTTGTCGGAAATACAAGCAGATATTTGTTTTTTAGGAACGGGGTTTCTAGATCCCAATAGCGGTCTCACAGAGTTTGACTGGGAGGTAGTGCAAATGAAAAAAGCAATGATCAACGCCACAAAAAAAGTAATAGCGCTTACCATTTCTGAGAAACTGAACTCTGTACAAAAGTATAAAGTATGTGATGTGCAGGCCCTGGATATGCTGATCACAGAGCTTGACCCTAACCATGAACAACTGGCCTCTTATCAAAACAGTGGTGTGAATCTCCTTTAAATGTCCAGTCGCATGTCAATTGACGGACAGTGTACATAATGAATTATGTTTTCGATATTCAGAAGTTCTCGTCCAGTTGCCAGTTGGCAAAAGGGTTCTCACCTACAACCCATAACCAAAAAAGATCTCACTAACTCTCCACGGGAGTCCTTGCAGAAAGCAGAAATCAACCTAGTCGTAGGTTAAGCGCAGCGGTCCTATGACCAGTAGAGTGCAGAAAACATCAAACGACCACCTTCGCACCGGTAGCCTGCGCCCAATATCCTACGGAAAGAAATAAATTTCACCATTTGCCAAGGACTACTCAAGACATCAATACCCTGGTACTTAGCCGGATACTTCAATAATTTGCAAGATTTTAAAAATAATATTGACCTAAAGCCGCATACATCAAAATCTTCCAATTCCCTGGTTTCCAATTTTCAACTTATTAATATACTAATCCTAATGCTCAAAACATCCAAAAAATCAATAGTAAGGGTATAACTTTCAAAAAATCACTCACCATTCTTCAATTTTTGAATTTGCAATTTTATGCTTGATTTTGCAGTATTTTCTTGGATTTCCTAGCCAAATTCACTTATTTCCATTACCATACCTAAAAAATCACACTATGAAGAAACGCTACATTGGTTTACTTATCTTACTCACCAGTGCTTTCACGGTGCCCCTAGTGGCCCAGGACACTACGGTAACAGGAAACGTAACAGACGAAAGCGGGGAAGCTTTACCGGGAGTTTCGGTACTTATTGTGGGCACGTCCACAGGAACGGTCACGGACCTCGACGGCAATTTCAACCTAGCGGTCAATGATGCATCTACTGCTATTCTTGAATTCAGTTTTGTAGGCTTTAAGACCGTTCGTGAAAATGTACAGGGCAGGACCTCGTTTAACATTGTACTACGGCAAGACATCCTAGGCTTAGACGAGATCGTGGTGATCGGCTCATCCGTTACCTCGACACGAAAGGAGCTAGGCAATGCTATTTCCACGGTAAAATCTGACGAGTTGACCAAGGCCACACCCCAGAGTCTTTTCAACGGCCTGCAAGGTAAAATAGCAGGCGCACAGATCACACAGAATTCAGGGGACCCGGCCGGGGGGTTTTCGGTGAGACTGCGAGGCCCAAGTACTATTTCCGGGTCATCAGAGCCGCTATACATTATCGATGGGGTCGTGCTGGACAATAGTACCACAAATGTGACCAACACCAGCATAGACGAGCGCGATGCCCAGGTAGGTCAAAACCGTATGGCGGATATTAACCCCAATGATATCGAAAGGCTGGAGGTGATCAATGGGGCGGCCGCCGCGGCCATTTACGGATCACGAGCAAGTAACGGGGTGATATTGATCACCACTAAAAAGGGAGAAGCCGGGGCGCCACAATACTCTTTTTCATCCAGCTTTAACATAAACGAACTAAGGAAGGAAGTACCTACCAACCGTTTCCCGGTGATCATTGGAAGTCCCGAGCAGCGATTGTTTCCCTTGCTTAACCCCCTCTCTAACGAAGAATTTCCCGTGACTCGATATGACTACCAGGACCAAATCTTTGATACCGGGTTTGGAACAGATAATTATCTCTCAGCCCGGGGAGGCACTGAGAATACAACGTACTTTACTTCACTGGCCTATATGCGAAACGAAGGCATCATCAAAAACACTGATTTCAGGAGGATCAGCGCTAAGCTTTCATTAACACAACGGCTTAGGGATGACCTTAAGATCAATTTTGGCGTCAATTACATCAACAGTTTTTCCAATGAAAAACCCGACGGAAATGTATTTTACAGCCCTATCAACTCGATCAATATCACGAATAACATTTACAATATTGAAGAACGCGACCAGTTTGGCAACCTATTGGCGGTAGAACCCACACGGATCAACCCATTAACGATCATCGAGGAATACGATATTACGCAAGAAACGAACCGGGTGATCGGTAATTTCCAAGCTACTTACACACCGGTAGCGGGACTCACCATCGATTACCTCTTCGGGTTGGATAGCTATAACCAGGAGGGAAATACCTATTTAGCGCCTGTCCCTTACGATGGGGTTAACATCGCTTTTTTCCCGGATGGTTACGCTTCAGTAGCAAACGCCAACAATTTCCAACTCAACAGTGATATCAATATTTCTTACTTTAAGAATTTATCCAATTCCATTACTTCCAATACCACTGTAGGTTATAACTTCCAATATTCACAGGGATTGTTCACCCTTAGTCAAGGACGCAGGTTAACGCCCAACGTAAGTAATGTAGCTGGGGCGAACATCATACTTGAGCCCCGAAGAACGGATGTTCGCCAGCGCATATGGGGATGGTTCGTGCAAGAAACTTTAGGCTGGGATGAAAAACTGTTCCTTACGCTTGCAGGCCGTATCGATGGGTCCACGGTATTTTCAGAGGACAATCGTAACAACTTTTATCCTAAGATAGGAGCCAGTTATGTGATCTCCGAGGAGGAGTTTTTTCAAAACTCACCGCTGTCCAACGTTCTTAGTACTGTCAAACTGCGCGGATCCTACGGCGAAGCGGGGAATTTAACCGCCATTAGCGCTTTTGACCGTTTTACCCGTTATAATCCGAACTCGCTGCAAGGAGCCACTTCTGTAACCCTGCTTCGTGATCAATTCGGAAACGAAGACATCGCTGTGGAAAGACAAAAGGAGTTTGAATTTGGTACGGATCTTTCTTTACTCCAAGGTCGGCTGGGCTTAACTTTCAACTACTACGCCCAAGAAATCGACGATCTTATACTGAACATCGAATTAGCTGCTTCGGAAGGCGCAAATAGTGTGCTGACCAATGTGGGTTCTATGGAAAACCAAGGGATAGAACTCGTGGTAAATGCTGTACCTCTTAAAACAAATGACTTCGAATGGTCATTATGGGCAAATTATGCTCGAAACAGGAACGAAGTGACGAGGATAAACTTTGGCACCGGGGATGCTTTAACGATCAATAACCAAGCCGTGGCCCCGATTAGGATCATTGAAGGAGAGCCTTTGTCGGTGTTTTTTGGCAGTTATTTCGCAAGGGACGAGAACGGTGATGAGTTACTGTCCGAGGAAGGATATCTTCAATTTGAGCGTGGCAACGTAGATACCGGCCAGCCACAACGCGATAGTGAAGGAAACCCAGAAGGGGAAGTACTGGAAAGAGTAGTGGGAGATCCGAATCCTGATTTTACCCTCGGGTTTGGCAGTGATTTCCGCTACAAGAAGCTGAATTTCGGGGTAGTATTTGAGTCTGTACAGGGGGTGGACGTTTGGGATGCCGACTACCGGACACGACAAGGGGTAGGCATAGGTAAGTTAGCAGAGGCAGAGCTCCGGGGTGAAGTGCCGAAAGGCTATATCCAAGCGCTATATGGGGTCTCCGAATTTAGGATACGTGATGGCTCGTTCACCAAGCTCCGCGAGGCTTATATCCGGTACTCCCTAGGGGAGGTTTTAGGCGTATTTAACAACGTCAATATCGCTATCAGTGGACGAAACCTTTTTTCCATAGATGATTTTACGAGCTTTGATCCCGAGGTGAATTCAGGAGGGCAAAGCAATGTAGTGAGAGCGGTAAATTTTGGCACAGTGCCACTTCCCAGGACCTATACTTTTACGATCAGCGCTAACTTCTAAAGAAAATGAAAAGATCAATTATATATTTAACGGGTATCATCATAGCTTTATCCAGTAGCTGTAATGAAGAATTTGAAGACCCTTCTACCTTAAAAGACGACGAGGTTTTTAGTAACACGGCTGGCTTGATCTCGGCTGTAGTTGGCGCCCAAGAACAATGGACCGTAGGTCGGCTTAGTCCATTATATAACGCAGTGTCAGGGGCAGAACTGACCACCGGCGGACTATTTGTAGTTAATGCCGGGAATGCCGATGAGTTCGACATCTCCAGGGGTAAAAACAACCTGCTTCCTGAAAATCGTGTTTTGTCCAATCTCTGGGAACAATCTTTACTTACTCGCTACCAGTCGCAGCTTGTGATCGATAATCTCGGCGTGGTGAATGACCCCGAGGTGGCAGCAGGTATAGAAGTTTACGCCTCAATTTTCATCGCTTTGGCCAATGGTACATTAATCCAATTTTTTGAGCAAGTTCCATTAGAAAGAGGCCAAAATGCCTCTTTTAGTGATCGGCAAGCTGTACTTTCCAATGTGATCAATACGCTGGAAAATGCCAGGACAATCCTGAACACCACCACGATCAGCCAAGAGTTTTATGACAACACGCCACAGACCATTGACCTTGAAAACACCGTGAATGCACTATTAGCACGGTTCTACTTGATAAATGGGGACTATACAGCGGCTATTACCGCTGCTGATCGCGTAGACTTAACCGTTCCTTCCGTTTTTGGGTTTGACGACCTGAACTTAAACCCATTAGCTGAGGCTATCATCTCCAATAATCGCTATCAGCCCCGTGACCTAAACTTAGGACTTAGTGGCGAGCTAACACCCGATCCTGGGGATCATAGGTTAGCATTTTACGCCGAGACAGATAGTACTTTCAGGAAGTTTTCAGACACAGATTCAACTTTGACGGCATTTGGTGCAGGCTTTTTCGATGTAGAAACGGAGGCCGTACCCGTATACTTACCAGGAGAGGTTCTTTTGATAAAAGCAGAGGCCTATGCCCGCTCTGAAGACTTGGACAACGCGATCATCGAATTGAACCGGGTATTAACAAAAACAGCTGCAGATGACATTTTCGGAATCGGTGCCGGTTTAGAGGAATATCCCGGGCCTATGGACGAAGATGCAATTTTACTGGAAATCTATAAAAACCGTTGTATAGAATTGTTTATGAGCGGTTTAAAGTTGGAGGATAGTAAAAGATTCAACCGGCCTGGTCCCAATGAACCGGGCGAGGAACGGAACCGGAACTTGTACCCATACCCTAATTCGGAGATCAATAATAATACGAATACGCCGCCAAACCCGGCGATTTGAGTGAGTGAAGTTTCTCGGAAAATTAATAGGTTTTGGAGTACCTCTAGGTCTTCCAAGTTTATGAAACGTGGAAGGACTGGGGGTATTAGTTTATAACTTCGTCAGAAATGATGAGCCTAGTTCCGTCAAAATCGACTCGGTATTTGCGCAAAGGTACTACCGCCGGACCGCCAATCGGCAACCCTCCTGGTAATGTGAAGACAGAGCCACATGACGGATCTCTTAAGCGTATGCCATTGTCTACATCCACGGTTGAGCCTGCTTCAAAAGGTAAAAAGGTACAGTTTTGCTCGATCGCATGGTAGGTGCTAGCATTTTCACGGTATACGATTATTCCCCGAAGGCCTGCACTAAGATATTCAAAACCTCCATTACGCGATAGATCTTGATACTGGGGTAAACTCAGATCTATAAAAATATCATTGAAAACCGCGGGAGGTAATTCATCCACCACCTCATTATTATCACAACCTGTAAAAGTGACTGATGCCACACCTAAGACAATGGCTAATAATGCTTTATTCATATTCATAAAATCCTTTCCCGGACTTCCTCCCATGATGACCGGCATCTACTTTTTGCTGCTGTATTCGGCTCGGTCTGAATTTACTATCGCCATGGAACGCCCGGAACATGGAGGTCGTCACCGAAAAATTGGTATCTACCCCGATAAGATCCATTAACGCAAACGGTCCCATTTTAAATCCCGAAGATTTCAGTAATTTATCGATCGTTTGGACATCTGCAACTCCTTCTTCTAAAGCCTTGAGGCTTTCTACGTAAAAATGGCGTGCTACACGATTAACGATGAAACCCGGGGAATCTTTCGCCATTACCGCTACTTTACCCAATTTTTCTGCCAATTGCTGGGTCACCAGCGCTACCTCATCGCTCGTAGCTGCACCTGAAATTACCTCTACCAGTTTCATAATGTGGGCAGGATTAAAAAAATGCATCCCGACAAACCGGCTAGGTTCTTCCAATGCCGATGCGATTTGGGTGATGGGAATAGAGGAAGTGTTAGAAGCTAAAATACATGTTTTGGCATTCTGGCCTTCAAGCCTGGAAAACAGGTCTCGCTTGACCTCCAGCTGCTCTACAATGGCCTCAATTACAAAATCGGCCCGGATATCTTCAAACTTTGTTGAAAAAGCAAGGTTAGACAGGGTATGTTTTTTCTGCTCGGCAGTTACTTTCCCTTTTTCTATACCTTTCTCTAAGTTTTTCGTGATGCTTTTCTCCGCCTTTGCCAACGAATGGGAGTCGATATCATAAAGCAGGGTTTTGAACCCGGCCATGGCTGCAATTTGAGCTATCCCCAGGCCCATGGTCCCCGCCCCTACTACTGCTATTTGCCGGATACTGGCTAGTTCCATCAATGGAGAGTTCTGAATTGCTTCAAGAATCGCACATCGTTTTCAGTATAAAGCCGGAGGTCATTCACCCTGAATTTCAATTGTGTGATACGCTCGATGCCCATACCAAAGGCAAATCCCGTGTATTCTTGGGGATCTATACCACAATTAGCCAATACATTGGGGTCTACCATGCCCGAGCCGGCGATCTCTACCCAGCCGGTATACTTACAAAGTTGGCACCCCTTACCTCCACAGATCTGGCAAGATATGTCAATCTCCGCGCTAGGTTCTGTAAAAGGGAAATAAGAAGGCCTGTACCTCACCTTGGTATCCTTACCGAACATTTCCTTGGCGAAATGGTAAAGCGTATGCTTCAGGTCAATGAAGCTTACGTTCTTATCTACATACAACCCTTCCACCTGGTGGAACACACAATGCGCCCTGGCCGATATAGCTTCATTCCTGAAGACCCTACCGGGCATGATCGACCGCACGGGGGGCTTTTGATTTTCCATCAGCCGTATTTGTACATTGGAAGTATGAGTCCTCAGCAGGATGTCCGGATCACGTTCGATAAAGAAAGTATCTTGCATTTCCCTTGCCGGGTGGTTTTCCGGGAAGTTCAGCGCGGTAAAATTATGCCAATCGTCCTCTATTTCCGGCCCGTCAGCTACGTTGAACCCGATCCTTTCAAATATCTCTATGATCTTATAGCGCATATAACTCAATGGGTGTATGCTGCCTGGCTCATTCCCCGCCGGGGGTAAGGTAAGATCTACGTGATCCGCAGGCGTATCAGCCTGGTGGTTGTTCACAGAATCGATAAGCTCTTTAAACCTGGCCTGCGCACTTTGCTTGAGTTCGTTGAGCTTCATCCCAAAAGCCTTTTTCTGGTCATTAGGAATGCTCTTCATCTCGTTAAACAGCTCACCGATAATACTCTTTTTCGAGATAAACTTCAGCCTGTACTCTTCTAGCTCTTGTGAACTGGAAGCCGTGGACCTTTTAATTTCTTCTAATATGGCATCTACTTTTTCTTGCATGGTATCTTGGTAGTATATCTGTCTTTGCAGTGTACCCTAATGCATCAGATTTATAGCCTAGCCTTTAGACTTTTTCCACTGTTCAAACTCTTTTCTTTGCTTTTCATAGTATTCTTGCCTTTCTTCCACGGTCATGTCTAAGAGTTCTCGATCAATTTTGTCACGAATATCTCTCATCATCTTGACAGCATCGAATTTCTTTTTTGTTTTAGTTCCCATGATGTAAAAGTTCCCTAGGCGTCCGTATTTCGATAGTTCTATACCCTTCCCGCAAATTTACCGAATTGTACAATCTTATCTTATCAAGATTAAAAATGTGCTTAAAGTTCCAACTTACTAGCACTTCAATGTTATGTACTGTTGCTGTAGCTATGTGCTGGCAATCCACCAGGCTCTTGGGGCCAACAATTTTTTCCTGTAAATATAAGGTCCGCCAATTGTTCAGCATCACGGTTAAGTACAATGGTAACCATTTTATCATTATGAAGCTGGTCCAAATAGTCCCTAACGTTCCTTGGAGCCCTTCTTAGCTCTTTCAACAAAATATCCGAAACCGCTACTTTATAATTACCCGAGTGAACTTCGTCAAAGAACAACTCTGTCCAAAGTTGAAATTCATCATCGAACAATCCGCCTACTATTGAAGTGTCAATATAGACTGATCGGACCATTAACTAGGTGTTAGTTTCATTTTTTGATGAACCATCAAATACTGTGCAGTATGAAAATCATATGATCATCCCTGCAGCTACGGTTTCATTAGTGCCTTCATCAATTAAAACGACGCTTCCGGTGATCCGGTTGCGGCTATAGCGGTCGTAAAACAACGGTTTCGTAGTTCTTAATGTCACCCTCGCAATGTCGTTCATTTTGATGCTTTTATCTTCTTCGAGCCTATGCAAAGTATTGATGTCCACTTTGTAGTGGATGTGCTTGACCAGGCACCGGGCATCATTGGTAGTGTGCTTTATGCCATATTTTCCGTTGGGTATTAACGCCTGCTCATTCATCCAGCATAGCATAATATCGATGTCTTGATCCACGTGGGGCCTGTTATGATCACGTACGATCATGTCTCCCCTGCTGATATCAATATCATCATCGAGTTGTATGGTCACCGACATTGGCGCAAAAGCTTCATCCAGTTCTGTTTCATACGTCTCGATGCTTTTGATCTTACTGGAAAAACCCGAGGGAAGCACTACTACCTCGTCCCCGGGTTTGAAAATACCACCAGCGATACGACCTGCATACCCGCGATAGTCATGGAACTTATCAGACTGTGGCCGAACGACGTATTGCACTGGAAAACGACAGTCTATATGGTTATGGTCACTGCCAATGTGAATGTTTTCCAAAAGGTAGAGCAAAGTGCCTCCTTTATACCATGGCGTGTTTTCAGACTCATTCACGACATTGTCCCCTTTTAGAGCGCTGATGGGGATGAAGCGAATATCTTTTACATCAAGTTTTGACGAAAAGGACTCAATATCTTCCTTGATCTTGTTGTAAGTATCTTCATCGTAATCTACAAGATCCATTTTATTGATACAGAAAACTACATGAGGAATACCTAACAAGGCCGCAATGAACGTATGTCGATGCGTTTGTTCCACCACTCCCTTGCGCGCATCCACGAGGATCAGCGCTAAATTAGCCGTAGAGGCGCCGGTGACCATATTCCGCGTATATTGGATATGACCCGGGGTATCTGCGATGATAAACTTACGCTTGGGTGTAGCAAAATAGCGATAGGCTACATCTATGGTGATCCCCTGTTCGCGTTCAGCCCTCAGCCCATCCGTAAGTAGTGCCAGGTTGACATTTTCATCCCCCTTACGCTTACTAGACTCTTCGATAGCCTCGTACTGGTCTTCAAAAATTGACTTTGAATCATAGAGCAAACGCCCGATTAAGGTACTTTTACCATCATCAACACTTCCTGCTGTAGTGAATCGCAGGAGTTCCATATCTAGGTAACCTTTTGCGCCTGGTTGATTGTTTTCTTGTATCATGATGCTTTAAATATGAAATCTGAAATCAGAAATATGAAAAAACGTGCCATTCTCGCTTTTCTATTTTTTTATGATGGATACGAAAATTGAGACCAATGATTCTGCTTCTTTTATGAGTTCTTTAATATAGGTCATGCTGAAAAGTCCCGGATTCTTCTAATACTTCTAGCCAAAATATGGATTCATCCGCCTCTTCAATTACAATCCCGATCTTTGCTTTGAATTCTTTTGTACTCCTCCCTCTAAATGCGGATCGAGTATTAGCCCCTACAGAGGTTCCACTCCGTAGCAATTGTTTTCCCAAAATTTGTGCCTCGGTGCTATTCGGTAATAGTTTGAATAACCTAACAACATTCAATGCAAATTTTTTAGTCCGCAACTGTAAATTAGGTTGTTTAGGATCCATAGTTACCTAAAATCATTTATAATCGCCAGCAAACCTAAATTTCTGATTTCTGATTTCTGATTTTAAAAATATCCTTGTTTTTTCCTATCCTCCATTGCTGCCTCAGAGCGTTTGTCATCTGCACGAGTTCCTCGTTCCGTCAACCTGGACGAAGCTACCTCTTCAATAATATCTTCCAAAGAAGCCGCTGTAGATTCGATAGCGCCGGTACAGGTCATATCCCCTATCGTCCTGAAACGGATGGTCTTGGTCACAGTCTCTTCCGTATCTCTTTGTGGTACTATCCCGTTGCTTGCCATGATCACGCCTTCCCTCACAAAAACAGGACGTTCATGTGAAAAATAAAGCGAAGGAAGCTCTATTCCTTCCATGAGAATGTATTGCCAGACATCCATTTCTGTCCAGTTACTGATGGGAAACACCCGGAAGTTCTCTCCAAAATGTTTTTTACCATTGAATAGGTTCCAAAGCTCAGGGCGTTGGTTTTTAGGATCCCACTGTCCAAACTCGTCTCGATGTGAAAAAAAACGCTCTTTGGCCCTTGCTTTTTCTTCATCCCTACGGGCACCACCCATACAGGCGTCAAACTTGTTGCTCTCTATAGTCTCAAGTAGGGTTACTGTTTGAAGTGCATTTCTACTCGCATTGTAACCTTTCTCTTCCACTGCCTTCCCTTCATCAATCGATTTTTGAACGGAACCTACGATCAACTCGGCACCAAGCTCTTCGATAAATTTATCCCTGAATTCGATAGTTTCCGGGAAGTTATGACCGGTATCGATATGAACCAGCGGAAAAGGCACTTTGCTCGGGTAAAAGGCTTTTCTTGCCAAATGAGCCACGGTGATCGAATCCTTGCCTCCCGAAAAGAGAATGGCTGGATTCTCAAACTGCGCCGCTACCTCCCGGATCACGAAAATAGCTTCTGCTTCTAATTCTTTAAGATGAGTTAAGTTATACGCTTTCATCTACTTATTTATGTAAGTTTTAGGTAAACCGCAAAGAACGCCAAGGTAATGCAAAGATTAAAGATTGTTGGCTATTCTTTTAAGTCCATCCTTCATGAGTTCAACATTAAAATTCATTGGAAATCCCAACTTGCTACAAGGAAGCTTTAGGTATGTCAAAATTTGGGCCATGTGCACATCATTTAATGCTTCCACCGCTTTGATCTCGAGGATCACTTTATTTTATCCACCCGGTACCCACAATCCAATTGAACTTCTTTATAAGGTGACTCCAAAATCCCTGGGTCAAGTTGTCCGTACACGGTGATTGCTGTATCCACAACAATCTTTGAGATCTCATTCTCAGTCATCCTCTTTGCGTTACCTTAGCGCCCTTAGCGGTTAAAAGATATCCTTGGTAGTATTTCACCGACCAACTCATCCAAAGAGCTTTCCAAATCTTGTTCCGCCGTCTTCACCACAATATCCGCATTCTTAGGCGCTTCAAAGGGCGAGTCAATCCCCGTAAAATTAGGAATAAGCCCCTTCCTAGCCTTTGCATAAAGGCCTTTCACATCCCGAGCCTCACACACCTCCAGCGGGCAGTCGATAAACACTTCTATGTATTTCTCCCCTATAATCGACCTGGCCATCTCACGAATAGCGTCCAACGGGCTGATCAAGGAACAGATCGTAATGACCCCATTGCTCGCCAGCAGTTTTGCCGCTTCGGCAGCCCTCCTTATATTTTCCGTTCGATCTTCTTCCGAGAATCCTAGATTGTTATTCAAGCCTGTCCTTAGATTATCCCCGTCCAGTAGCGCAGTAAGAAACCCCTTATCATGCAAGGAATTCTCCAACGCACGGGCCAGTGTACTCTTCCCCGAGCCCGATAGACCTACCATCCACACCACGCAGGACCTTTGCTGTACCAATTTCTCCTTTTGACCTGTCCCAAGGATCGAATCAAAAATTGGGTGTATGTTATCCGCCATTCTTTTAAAAGTAAAGCGCAAAGCTACAATTTACAGTAACAATTTGTAAATCAAGATCATCTTTATGACTTTAGCGGTTCAAACTAAGCCAATGGACAATATCAAAGAAACCGAGCTAATAGAGCTTGTCAAAAAAGCTGGTAATGAGATCCTTAAGATCTACAACGATCCCGATTTCTCCAAAGTGGTGGACTTCAAAGCAGATAACTCTCCTTTGACTCTGGCCGATAAAGCCTCCCACGAAGTGATTGAACAAGGGCTTAAAGATCTATATCCGGAAATCCCCATTATCTCAGAAGAAGGAGACCAACTTAACTATGAAACCCGGAAAGACTTCGAGCTTTTTTGGCTGGTAGATCCGTTGGATGGCACCAAAGAGTTTATTAATCGTAACGGTGAATTTACCGTTAATGTGGCTTTGATCAACAAAAAGTATCCAATAGCAGGATTTATCTATGCTCCTGTGCTAGATACCGTATATGTCGGCCTGCAAGAAGAAGCCTATAAAATTGTAAAAGGGCAAAAGTCAGTACTGACTGTAAATGGCGTGAATAAAAAAGTGGCGGTCAGAAGTAAGTCCCACGCTTCCCCGGAAGAAGAAGGCGTATTGAACAAATACCAAATACAGGATAGCATTTCCGTAGGTAGCTCATTAAAATTCTGTATGGTAGCGGAGGGCAAGGCAGATGTTTATTACCGCTTTGGCCCTACTATGGAGTGGGATACAGCCGCGGGACAGGCCGTGCTGGAAGCTGCTGGCGGTACGGTGATGATAGAGACGGGGCCGGATAGGTTTGGTTACAATAAAGAAAACTTATTGAATACCGGGTTTTTATGTCTTGGATTCAAGTAAAAACTGCCTGTCATAACCTACCCTTAAAATATGTCACATCAACGTAGTTTATCCATCTATCCTTGGCGCCACCTTCGCGCTCTTTGCAGTTTAAGCCACCCTCAGGATCGATTCAATTTCCGTACGATCAGGAAGTCTAACGTGAGGCTCAAAAGCACCGAAAAGATCAGCACAGTAGGTAGCAAAACCGCGTCCTCTACGTTCTTGCCAAACAACGCTATTGCTACATAGACCAGGTTCAATGTACCCAAAGAGAGGGCGGTTTGCGAATGCGTCATCCCCATTCGCATGAGCGCATGATGCATATGGTTTTTATCAGGGGTAAAAGGAGATTGCTTTTTGGATAATCTCAAAATAAAAATCCTTAGAGTATCAAACAGGGGAATGATAATAATGCAGATCCCGGTAGTCACAGAAGCGTTAAACCTGTAAACATTTTCAATTGGAAGGTGATAGTTGACATCAATAAACTTGATCGACAAAACCGCAAAAAGGAAACCAATCGATAAGGCTCCGGTATCCCCCATAAAGATCTTGGAAGGGTCCCAGTTAAAGGTCAAAAACGCGATCACTGCGCCAGTCATGCTCAATGCTAATAAGCTGGTCCACTCATCTCCTACTAGGTAAAACCATATGCCGAAGGTGGTAAGGGCTATGGTGGCAATGGTACCTGCCAGTCCATCCAGCCCATCAATCAGGTTAAAGGAATTGGTGATGACGATGATGGTAAAGATGCTAAAGAGCTGACTCAGCACTGGGTTTAATTCATATACTCCAAACAGCCCGTAAAAGGAATCTAGCTTTATCCCGGCCAGGTTGATAACCATGGCCGCAGCTATTATTTGCGCCAGTAGTTTATAAATCGGTTTAAGAGGGACCACATCATCACGAAGGCCTATGAAAAATAGGATAAGTAACCCTGCGAGGATGAATTTGTATTGTTGAAATGCCTCGAAAGGCAGCCAAACGGAGAGTGCTACCATTAGACCCATAAAAATGCCAATCCCTCCTAAGGAAGGTGTCACTTTTTTGTGGATCTTTCTTCTGCCGGGTATATCCATCATCTTGCTTTTCCGCTTGGAAAATTTGATGATCACTGGTATGATCAAGAAAGTAATGATGAATGAAGTAGCTATGGCTAGGAATATGGCGGTCATTCAGACTTATTTGACGCGCAAAGGTAATTAATAATGGCAAGTATGTGAATTCTCTAAATGAAATTCCAGAATTCTTTAGTATTCCCCTATTTTAAGTATTTCAATATTTTTTCTATCAAAAAAAGATTGTCATTTCCATATGGTTCATAGTTGCCTTGATCATAGCATTCAACAACAGAAGGCAACGTAGCAAAGTCAAATACGACGGGGGCATAAGCGTTATCATGGACAAATTCCGCAAGTTCTAATTGATGATTATCTTTTAAATGCAGATTCGGTACTATTATTATCTTTTCGCCTGCCTCAAGAAGTTTATATACTGTTCCTGCACCGGCGTGTGTAACTATGATATCAGCGTTTTGAAAATAAAAGTCAATCTTATCTGTGAACCTGAAATAATGATGATTACTTGGTAAATACTTCCCATTGCCTATTTGAAAAACAAACTTATATGAACAAGTCGGGAAATTATTATCACAGAACCTGACGAGTTTATCAAAATTAGTCGTTCCTACAGTTAAGAAGATCTTTTTACAAACGTCCTGCATAAATCGATTTTGGGTAAATTTTTTTTAATGATTTATTTTGTACAAAAAAATGATCTGCAATATAGTACATCCATCTACCCGTATTTGATTTTGTTTTGAAACGAGACCATGTTTCCAGATGGACAATCTTTTTTCCAAGAAGTTTGAAAAATAAACAATATAAAATCGATAATCCTGGACCCGTACTCACAACATATGAAAATTTATGGTTGACAACAATCTGCAAAGAAGTTCTTAGTAATGAAACAAAGAATAAAGGCAGACCCAAAAATGACTTGACAAAGCTATGTTTCTCTGGTTTAAAAGGAGACCTCGCATAATAATAAACAGGTGTTAATGGAGCCTGCAAGCTTTTTACACAAATACTTATAAATTCATATTTGTCTGTCTTTTTTTTTGCTCCTTCTATAAATCTATTCATCTGCTCATAATGTCCCCCAGTACCATAAATCAAAATAACTTTCTTACTCTTTTTCAATATTATTCATTAGTCTAGGGTTGCAAATTAAAAGAGATTTCTTTGTAGAAAACTACTCCATTTTAGATCTGAGACGTTTACCAAGCAAAAAACGAGAACTTCAGTATCAATACCAAACCGATAAAGTCTTTCCATTATAGTATTTACAAGACAAACAAATAGCAAACTTATGAGTCCATTGAGAGTCCAAAAGGACTAAGAATTCCTGGTGAGTGTTGCATTTGTATACTATTTCCAATCGTTTATTTTGATAACGTTATTGAAAAAATTAAGCTTCTAACCTAAAATGATCGACAACACGGCTCTTTTTATGGGTTCAACCACGCACCATTATCCTCTTTTTGGATCTTCTTCCTCAAAATAACTTTTGTCTAAAGTGTTGGATTTTTGAAATGTCATTTCAGTCTGTTCGTCAAAATGGTTAGAAAGAAATATGTCAATCAAAAAAAAGGTAATATTACAATAAAAAATAAGAATAACGTTTTGTTGATTTTAACTCACCACTACGCAATAAAAACACAACTAACATTGAACCTAATCACATTTATCGTTACGCAAAAAGAAACTGTTAGGACTTGAACCGTGCATCTAATTTGTAGAATTCTTTGGTTACTTGGTAAGTGCATTGTAAGTCATAACAAATACATTCTATTTTATGTCACAATTCTTCCAGATCTGCACATTTGTTCATTGTGATCCCCGAATCCATACACCAAAGCCACCACTTCTTTTCTCTCTTTCATAAAATTTTATAAACATGCATGTAAAAAGTGAAAATAGAATTATACTTTTTTGCCTATGCAACAAGGATTCTGTCATTGAGGCCATAATTACACATAATATAAAAGCCAACCAAGTGAAACTTTTGTACTTTATAGATAAATATACTTGCCAGCCCAAAACAAGAACAAAAATAAGCAAACCTACAACACCACTCATTAGAGCCATTTGAATATATTGGTTATGAGCATTTAGCTTTCCCGCTTTGGCATCTTCTAGGCTGTATGTATCATATGCCTTCAAAAGCTCTTCTTGAGTATCTCCAGACCCTACCCCAATAATCCAGTTCTCACGAATTACATCCAACGCAGCATTCCAACGTGGAATCCTTTTTTCAATTAATGTGATTTTTTTATCGTCAAATGACAATCCATATTCCAAAATCCTAATTTTTAGATATGGCATATTCACTGCCGAGATTACTATAATTGTCAATAACATTATGAATACAATAATTATCTTTATGGATTTAGTTTGATAGAATTTTATTGTAAAAAACAGGATAAACACGAAAATTAGAATTACCAATGACATTCTTGACCCAAGGTGTAAAAGAAACATGGTGAACACCAAAGTTAACAAGATATTGGGATTCAGCGGTTTTATTATCGTCCTAGACAAAAGATTGTCAAGACAAAAAATTATACCTGTAATAATAAATAATGCGAAATGAATGCCTGATATAGTTAGGTATTTATGAAGATTTCTATATGAATATTTAAAATGAAATAGGTGCTTAAAGGAGGCACCATCTTCATACATGTCATAAGCAGTTGCTGACCAACAAAATAGAATTGCAACTAAAACTGATCCAATAAATATTTGCTTTACAACGAAATAATATTTATCAGGAAAATATGGCGATATTGATAAGAAAATTACAGGAAAAATAATAAATGATAGACTTTTTTCAAGTAGGAATAAGCTTTTTTCTAAATCACTTGAGTAGAATGCAGAAAGTATATATAATAAAAATATCGCTGGTAGTAAAAATGTGGTAATCCGAATCCATGTTCTACCTGATTCATTGTCGCAAAAAAGATATAACAGCCACCCGAATGACATTATTACTATGGTAATACTAGCATATCTATAGTGGTACGGAAGCAATATTAACAACATCAACAGTCCGTATTTAAGAATTACACTGGTGTCTAATGACTCAATCTTAATCATTTACAAGACTTTTATAGAGTTCTAGGTACGTTTCGGCATTTCTATTCCAACTCCTTTTTTCTTGAATATATAACCGTGCAGTCGTGATTATTTGTTGTAAAACCTTGTTGTCTAGTTTTTTGATCTCTTTTATGGCCTGAACTATACTGCTCACAGAGTCCGATTTGAATACAATGCCTGTTTTCATATGCTCAACCAATTCCAAAAGTCCTCCTACATTACTTACCAAAACTAACTTTCGGTATGCCATCGCCTCCAATGTCTTTAGTGGTGTTACCTGATTTGTTATCTTTTCACTCACTCGAGGGTTAATAATAACATCAATTTTTTCGTATGCTTGCCAAATATTATTTGGGGCAATCGCTCCCATCAATTTGACATTAGGCAAAGAGTTATTATCAAGGAATTGCTCTAATTTACTTGTTTCCTTTCCATTTCCATAGATTAACAACTCATTCGTAATACCGTTGTAACTCAATTCTTTGAACGCTTGAAGCAAATATAAAAGCCCTTCTATGGGTGCAACAGTACCTATATATCCAAAGGTTAAATTTTCAAAACCCTTAGATAAAAATGCGTTTTGCGGAATTCCTTTATGGATCTTATCAAGATTCACTGCGTTATTAACAACATGTACTTTTTTCTTATCAATTATTGATCTACTTAATATTTCGTGCTTTAGATTTTTATTTATTACTACCAAAAGGTCCGATGACTTGATCGAAAAATTCTCAAGAAAGAGTATTAGTTTATATTGTAATCGACCAATCATTGATCTATTCTTAGCATAGCCCCTTTCTTCCCAGAGCGACCTTACTTCATATAAACAGGGTAGTCTTAATATACGTGCCGTAAAAAAACCTGTAAGGCCGCAAAAAAAAATAGAATGAGAATGAATAATATCCGGTTTGACTTTTCTTGCAATACTGATCGTTTTCCATAAAAAACATAAAAGCGATAACACTTTTCTTGCCTTAATAAATAGAGATGATTTATTTTCAGAAATTCCCAAGTTACCCTTAAGACTTGTTGTTCTTATGTGGGTTACTCCATTTATCCTTTCTACTCTTCTACTTAAAGGTTTTTGAAAGGGTGCTGTTATTGCAATAGGCAGTAGCTCCCTGGTTGATATTTGACTCTCTACAATATCCCTATTTCGTGTACTGGCACCACTGATATTAGGGTATGAATTATAAAATATATGAAGAACTTTTATATTCACGATTTTACAACAAATTTATACGTTAATTGGGTAATTTAAGTCTTTAATAGCCACCTTTCGATCTGCAGACATTCCTGTTGCAGACATAATCTTGGGAAGTCTTGAATATAGTATAGCAATGATAAATTTTGATTTTCATTTCGAAACTCTAAAGAAGAGGATGGGTGATAGCAAAAAAATAAAAAAGTAAGATTGGTAAACAAAAGCTGTTGTGATTCCCATAAAAAGTAGGTACAGCATTAGTATAGTAACGTAGGTCGTATTGTTTGACAAATAATTAAAATAAAGCAATAAGAAAAAATATACCATTAGGCTTAATAGGCCCATTTTAACATATAGAGATAAGTATATATTGTCAAGGTATGGATTGTAATTACTTATATTTTTCCTGTATTCAAACCATGGTATATAGAAAGACTGGCCAATTCCTTTGCCAAAAATCCAATACATTGGGTTTTCCCATGTCTCAACTTCTAACATAAACGGCTCATAGCGCTTAGAGATCTTTTTAAAAACCTCGTCGGGTTTGTATAAAATCTTTGTCCTGCCTAATATGGAGTCATTTTCAGCCACAAGGACTGCGTAACCGACCAAAGTGAGAACCACAACTATTGCCACACCATAGTAGATCATCTTGGTAATCCTGAGCCGAAAAATGTATAGAATAAAGATAAGAACAACCGCCATTAAGAGAGTCCTGTTACCAGAATATATTATAGGCAAAATCACATATATTAGCTCGGACAGCTTATAAGACTGACTTTTTGTATACTTATACATGATATACAAAACCAAAAAAGGTAAGCTCAAATCTGCATACCTGGCGACATTATTTATTAAATAATGTTCATCATTCGTTAGTATATATGAAATGCTAAAACTGTAATTCAAGAAGAAAAAGAGAGAGTCTAATAGGAAGTTGAAAAGAAGTGCCCTCTTCCACATTTTATTTTCAAAAAAGTCATTCAGCATTCCCTTGTACTGAACCGAAATAATAATCCCAAATAGGATCAATAAAGCTGTCTTAAGGTCTATAAGTATGTGAATAGCATCCTTATTATTAACTAAACCAGTATAAATAAGAGATAGCACTAAGAAGAGGACAAAACCAATAGTGCTATTAGCGGCAAATCGATTTATTTTCTTGTTTTTTAGAATTTGAAAGAAATAAACCAACGTGGTACCGAACAAATAAAAATACCAGGCATACACCTGGTTGATAAAGTAAAACTTGACTAGAAAGGAACCGGTCGGCACAGTAAAAAGAGATATCAAAAAAAGCTTTATGGACATCAAGCGATACTTGGGTATAAAAGGTAGTAAGCCTAGAGAGAAATAGTAGAGGCTAAGAATTGAAAATACAAAAGTCGAAATCATGATGTTAACTATTCAATCCTACGATTACTCAAAGTACTTCAGCAACGGAAACTTATCTATTTAAAGAACCTATCAACAGCGGAAAGAAGTGATATCACTTGAATTTTCTCCCTGGCATTTCCGTTCGAATAAAGTCGATAACAGTCTTGCTTTAGGGCAGGGTTACTATCTAGAACATCTATGCTATCTTTTAAGTATTGATCAAAGTAGAGTCTTAATTCTTCATTGGTTTTATACCAATAACCGAAGGGGTTCATATGCTTTTTTGTAAGCATAGGTGATTTCCTCAGTTTTACTTTTTCCAATAACTTAACCGGAAGATCCTGTAGCGTTATGTATTTTCCTTTAAAGCTTATTTTATGTGGCACTTTTGTTGGCCTTCGCTTTGTTCTTTCCCATATATAACCAGCAAGTTTTGGATACTTCTTACGTATCAGTTTAATATAAATATAATGGTTGAATCGAAGCTTTAATGGGATTTTAAGAACAAAATCCATAAAGTCTACATCGCAAAATGGGGAAAGTGTTTCGGTGAATTGATGGGTAGCAAGTGCGCTAGAATTGATCCCATTAAATCCCCTAGAATACATCTTAAACATTTCCTCATTTTCATAAGACATGTTAAGGTCCGAAAATTCTATCTGATCCAAATATTTGTTTGAAAAGGCGCCGCTGCCAGGGTCAAAATCGTTTATGTGGTAAGGGTTAGTGCTGTACGTACCTAAAATTACATCCCCTAATTGTCCAGAGTGTACAATTCCTAAAAGAGTAAAATCAGTATACTTATACAAACTCATGATATGAGCTAGGCTATAATACAATACATTTCCTCCTGTGATTGATGTAATGTAGTCCACATCTAGCAAAAAAAGCCCGTTATCCAATGATTTAAAAATCCACTCATGTCTCAAATCCTCGGCAATCTTTTTCGGAATAGTCTCATCGAGATAATTAGTTTGAGAAAATGTAAAATTTAACTGGTTCTTATAACCTAGTTTATTTCCTACGTAAGAGGTCATTCTTGAATCCAACCCCCCACTTAAAGAAACGAAGTGCTTGTATCCATACTCTAAATCTTTTTCAAACTGTCTCCTTATGGCTTGTTGGAAAAGGAAATCTGCTTGTTCAATAATATCATCCTCTGTCAATCTGCTGTCTGGGATATTAGTAAACCTGAAGTATTCATGTTTAGAAAGTTGGTCCCTTTGAATTTTAAGATAGCTCCCAGGCTCAACCCTTTTAATGGTAGTTGACAATGTGCGATCCCCCAGCATATAACCATAGGACAGTAACATATAAGCAGCATTTGTATCTAATGAATTTGTAACATTGTTTAAATCTAACACTCGATATACCTCGCTAATATTTGAGGCAAAAATGTATCTTTCACCACTCATCTTAGAATAATAAATGTGCTTACTGCCAATTTGGTCAGAGAATATTATCCACTTTTCTTGTTTTTTGTCATAAATCAATCCAGAAAAAGATCCCCTAAAATCTTTATAAAACGAGTCACCATGCAATTGATAAAGTTCAATAACTCTTTGGCTCCAACTTGTACTGTTCCCTAACAGCTCAGCCTTGTTAACAATTATGCCTTCAATAACAACGATATACCCTTCACTATTATAGAAAACTTTATCTTCAATAAATTTGCTCAATGTACTTCGATGAATGACGTAATTATCTCCAATAATCTTATCATTTAAGATAAAGTCATCGCTATCATAAGATGACTCGTATTTTAATTTACCATAAACAAAAACAAACCCAGACATAGTATTATTTGAACACCTTTTTTAAAACCATTGAAACGTCATTATCATAGTAATACCCATATGCTAACAGCATCAAGCACAAAATAATAGACGACAAAAATTGCATGAAAATACCATAGTCTTCAGCAAAACTATAAAAGGAAAAAGCAACAAAGCCAATAACAAGAGGGTTACAAATTATCCTTAAATATTTAATCAATTCGTACCCGATTAATTTGTTATAAAAAAAATACCATATCGGTACCATCATAATAAGTTGAGTAATTAACAATGCAATAGTAACTCCTTGAATTTGGTAAGCAGAACCCAAATAAATGGCAAGGGGATACACAAAAAATGTCAAGATATTCCAATAAAACTCTAAATCTGTTCTTCCTTTGGCTATGACAAGGACTCCTACTTGTCCGGCCATGGACCTTAAGAAGACAATTGGCGCAAATATTTGGACTATTGTGACAATATTATAGTATTCTTTTCCATAAAGAATATGTACCAAACTAGAAGCCGCTATAGCTATTAGTCCATATACTAGTGCATTTACCAGGCTCAGTTTTGTCAAAATTTCAGAAATATGAGCACCTAATTTTTCTTTGTTGTCTTGGAATTTTGGTAAAATTGAGTTTGAGACTCTGGAAACAACGTAATCCACTATGCTCAGGGGCCGACGCACGAGCTGCTTCGCCAAACTATATCCTCCTAATATTTCTGTACCAAACAGTTTACCTATTATCAGAATGTCCAAATCACGGCTGAAATAGTTTACGATTTGTCCACCGACACGATAAATACCTATTTTCAGAAATGGTTTTACATCTCGAAAGTCAAAGTAAAACAAAAGACCTTCCAACTTTGTGCCTTTCAGCAAAAAGATAATATTGCTTACGCTTAGCTGCAATATCACAGAATAGACCAATGCATAAATGCCAAATCCTAAAATTGCCAAAATGATAGATAAGACTAATGAAGCTAAGGCTGCCAAAATCTCTATTATTGAAATAGACTGAAACCTCATTTTTTTTTGATCGATAGTCTTGAATTGTCTACCCAGACCGGATGCAATGACATTAACCCCTGTAAGAGGAATGAGTTGATTTAATTCGGGTTCATTATAGAAGGAAGAAATAAAGGGTGTAAATATCCAAATCACCAGAAAAACAAGGATGCTAAAAACCAAATTAAACCAGTACAGACTGGAGTATTCATTTTTCTTTATTTCTTGTTTATACAAAATGGCTGAAGTGAGCCCCAAGTCCATGAACATATCACCAAAACCAATGACTATAGAAACAATGGCCATAAGACCAAAATCAGACTCATTTAAAAAACGGGTTAAAACTGAGATTTTAATAAGATTAGCAACAGCTACAAATATGGTCGATATTGTAGTCCATTTGACCCCTGAGAAAACTTGCTTTTTAATGTTCATATGGACAACAATCAATCATCGTATTTTTTGTTTTTATACATCAATGCTGATATATGGTTTTAAACGGCATGAAGTGAAGTCTTTTTTGCATCCTTAAAATTTAGGCACTCATCATATCATCTTATTGACAATAGGCTACCCCCTAGAATGAAAAGCTTATTGAGTCCAACAATGAATGTCAGGGGCATTTGAACAGTGAATATTGCATGTTTACATAAGCTGTTGGACAACTACCTATTACGAAGTTATCGAAAGGCAGGAAAAAAATTCAAAATTGTTTTTTAGTGATAGTATCTGAATATTTTTTCTTTAAATATTCAGTATTTTTATCCAATCTGAAGCTAGACACAACTGTTTTCCTGGCATTTTGATTTATTCTATCATCACCAAGTTGTAAAACTTCTTTCATCGCGAAAAAATATCCCTCTATGTCCTTTTCCCTGACTAAGAATCCATTGAATCCATTTTTTACCAGTTCAGGGATTCCACTATGAAATGTGCTTATTATTATCATCCCGGTTGACATTGCCTCCATCAGCACTGTAGGTAACCCTTCTTGATCTCCCTTTTTACTTGTTATACTATGGTGCAGGAAAATGTCTGATTTTTTCATTATTTCTGCCACCTCTTCAGAATTCTTTACCCCTAGGAACTTTATCTTATTAGAGAGACCATTTTTGTGGACTACTTTTTTACAGGAATGCAAAAGTGGCCCCTCTCCAATCAAATTTAAATGTGCTCCTGGGCAAATGTTTAATAATTTTTGAAATGCAAGGATTGAATAAATATGCCCCTTTTTTTCAACAAAGTTTGACACTTGGATAAACTGTAAATTGCGATGAGTTTTTATCAATTTGGAAGGGCTAGTTCTCTTGACATACTTGAAAAGCTCAATTGGTATGCCTAAGTATTGAACCTCAATCCTATCTTCGGGAATGCCTGCATCTATTAGGTTCGCAGCAATATGTTTAGAAACTGCTATTGCTTTAGCATATTTCATCATTTCCCTTAGCTGTTCGACATAATTCTTTTTTTTTAACATCAGTGAAGCATCTACTCCATGAAAATGGACTAACAACGGGATATGTTTTTTTTTCGCAATAGGATAGATTTGTAGGGCTCCATACCCAAAATGAGCGTGAATTAACTCTATTTTATTCTCGTCTATCAGGGCTGAAAAAGAGTTAATCTGTCTGAAAGATAAGTTTTGATATTTACCAAAGAATTTGGTTTTTATTTTACTTATGATTTCCTCAACATAACTTCTTTTGAAGCAATGAATGTTTGATCGTTTAAACTTATTGAGATTTCGAATCTCTGTTGTAAAAACATGTATATCATACGAACTATCCATTTGTTTTATTTGTCTAAAAATAAAAGTCATGGAATTATTCAGATAATTCCGCGTATAAACCGCGATTTTTGGTTTATGCATATTTACTATAAAGGGAGAATGAATTTATTACCAAACATTCAATTTTAATTGAAGCTTAAGCTTGTCTAGACCTAAGATTTTTCAATTTCCTATAAGCAAGCAGGTTCTGGACTCTCCAAGTCATAGATTGAAGCTTAAATTGAATTTTATTGAAAAAAGAATACTTTTTTCCTTTTTTAACGAATTTCGTTGTCTTTGTTAAGACAAGGTGACAGTAGTTATTTAGGTTCCCAAAAACACTTTTATAAGAAAAGTACCTTAAGTTCATTTGACTTGAAGACAAAATAGAATTGACTTGAATAACTTCATCAATAATCTGCAATGCACTTGGATTTTTTTCCCTCAAAAAAACTTGGTATTCAGGAGATGGGTAGGTTAATATAACCGATGCATTCTCATTGGTGACATCCCAAATTTTCTCGAATAATTCTTCATGTCTGTCAAGGGGAATATGCTCAATCACATCAGCCAATATTACAAAATCATAGTTCTTTAAACTTTCTAAGTTATCTTCAATAATGTTAATACAGTAAAATGAAATGTTCTTAGCACTAGAAATTTTACTTGCTATTTGAATGTTTTTATCACTAATATCCAAACCCTTGATCTCACCAACACTGCTGGCCAATGCTTTTGTTATTATACCGATACCGCAGCCAATTTCTAAGACCCTTGATTTCTTATGAACAAAGTTCTTGCATAACTTTATTACTTCTAGCTGTCTTCTATTAGGTAGTTTAAGGTCTTCTAACAAGACATCATAGGCAAATTGATTATAAAATTCACGGACTTCATTTTTCTGGTTGCTCATACCACTTTATATGGATTATTTCAATTTTAAGTATTCTTAACTACTTCTTCTCAACTTCAATAATTAGATCGGTAAATGATAATTCCTTTGCGTCTTTGGTACATCATTAATTTCACTCAAAAAAGATTCTCCCCAACTAATGTAAGGGCACATTCTATCTAGCTTATGGTTTAAGATCCACTTCCTAATACTGGTATACAAAAACTGCGATTAAAGCTTAACAAAGATTCGAAGTACAACAGATCTCAGGAAAGGTTATTCTCGATTTTTAAAAGATCTTACCTATAATTTATTGGATGAAGGGACTAAACTTCATGTTTCAAAATTGAGGCTAAACTCTCTATTTCTAACCTCAAACCTTCTTCCAGATCAATCCTGCTTTCCCATTCCATTTTGCCTAACAATGAAACATCCATCAACTTCCTAGGTGTCCCATCCGGTTTAGAAGTATCCCACTGGATTTTCCCCACATACCCAACAATATCCCTGATCATCTCCGCTAACTCCTTGATCGTCACATCTACCCCCGTACCTACATTCACAAACCCCGGTTCATTATAATTCTCCATCAGAAACAAACAAGCACCCGCCAAATCATCCACATGCATAAACTCCCGCCTCGGCGAACCCGTTCCCCAAACCTCCACGAAAGGCTTATTTTCTACCTTGGCCTCATGGAACTTCCGTATTAGAGCCGGCAGCACATGGGAAGTTTTAAGATCATAATTATCATTCGGGCCATACAAATTAGTAGGCATGGCGGAAATAAAATTACAGCCATATTGATCCCGGTAAGCGTCGCACATCTTTATACCTGCAATTTTGGCTATGGCGTAGGGCTCATTGGTAGGCTCTAATTCCCCTGTTAGTAGGTACTCTTCTTTTAAGGGTTGGGGAGCATGCTTGGGATAAATGCAAGACGACCCAAGGAACAGTAGCTTTTTTACTCCGTTAACATAGGCCTGGTGGATTACATTGTTTTGGATCATTAAGTTATCATACAAGAATTCCGCACGATAAGTATTGTTAGCAAGGATACCCCCGACTTTGGCAGCAGCTAGGAAAACGTATTCCGGCTTTTCTTCCTTAAAGAAGTTTTCAACGTCTTGTTGTACCCTTAAATCCAGCTCTTTGGAAGACCGAAGAACAAAATTTTCAAAACCTTCTTTTTGCAGCCTTCTCAAAATGGCTGAGCCCACCATACCCTTATGACCGGCAATGTATATTTTAGCGTTTTTATTCACTATTCGTGATAATTCAGGATCTTATGGCCTCCTTCGTGGAGATATTGGTCTTTTTTAAATAGCTCAATGTCAGCTCGGACCATATCTTCTACCAGTTGGTCCAAGTTATACTTGGGTTGCCAGCCTAACTTTTCTTTTGCTTTAGTCGGGTCCCCGATCAGCAAGTCTACCTCGGTAGGCCTGTAATAGGTGGGATCCACTTTTACTACTACTTGTCCTTCTTTCACCTTAAAAGCAGGATCTGTAAACCCAGCCACACGAGCGATCTCGTTATCTTCTTTGCCTTCAAACTCCAGGGCTATCCCCAATGCAGTAAAAACTTTGAGTACAAATTCTCTTACTGTCGTTGTTATACCTGTAGCTATGACAAAGTCTTCTGGTTCCTTTTGTTGGAGGATGAGCCACATCGCTTCTACATAGTCCTTGGCATGACCCCAGTCTCTTTTAGCGTCCAGGTTCCCGAGGTATAGGGTGTCTTGAAGTCCCAGCGCAATTCGAGCCGCGGCACGAGTGATCTTCCGGGTAACGAAAGTCTCGCCTCTCAATGGGGACTCGTGGTTGAAAAGTATACCGTTTGTAGCGAACATGCCGTAAGCCTCCCTGTAGTTTACGGTGATCCAATAGCCGTAGAGCTTAGCTGCAGCATAAGGCGACCTAGGATAAAAGGGTGTCGTTTCCTTTTGCGGCACTTCCTGCACTAGCCCGTAGAGCTCCGAGGTACTCGCTTGATATATTTTTGTTTTCTGGGTCAATCCTAGCAAACGCACTGCTTCTAAAATGCGTAGCGTACCCAAACCGTCGACATTCGCTGTATATTCCGGGGCATCGAAGCTGACTTTTACATGTGACATGGCCCCCAAGTTATAGATCTCATCCGGTTGCACCTCTTGGATAATCCGGATAATATTGGCTGAATCCGTGAGGTCTCCATAGTGTAATTTTAACCTCAAATCCTGTTCATGGGGATCTTGGTACAAATGGTCGATCCTGTCCGTATTGAACAGGGAGCTTCTCCTTTTTATGCCATGTACTTCATACCCCTTATTGAGTAAGAACTCTGCCAAATAAGCCCCATCTTGACCGGTAATACCTGTAATAAGCGCTTTTTTCATCTACTTTTTTCGCTATTAGCTTGCTAAGATAGATAAGTTTTTCCACATGGCAGAACGTTTTTTCAGTGCCAAGGCCTTAAAGATCTCAGGCTTCCCCCCTCCATTCTAAGGCTCCTTAGCGTACCCTAATTTCACGAATGGGGAACACCTGTAGGGTTATGTGAAGAATAAAAGTCATATTGAGTCATCTAATGGTTGACAGCAAGCTTAAAAACCTCAGCACTGTTATGCCCCGGTTTTATCACTTTTACCCAATAGACTCCATTTTTGAGAGCAGATACATCGAGGGTAAACAAACGTCCAAAGGCATCGAACTCTTTAGCGATCACACCCGTTTGTGAGATCACCACCACCTTGAAAAATCCATTTTCATTACAGGCTATGTTTAAGTAACGATGGGTAGGATTAGGATAAATATGAAAACTCGTTTCACCCCAGGGATTACCCAATACTCCAGGTTCAGTAACAGTTTCGGCACCCTGGTCATCTTCTATTGGCTCTCGATTAATATCGCCAAAATATGCCAGGCGACCTGGAGATGCCGATTGGCACGCATCACTCACTATCCTTGCTGAAAAGGAATGTGAACTGGACGCTGCTTTGAAAACAAAACCGTTCACTAGCGTCACCTGGGTTATTGCTTCTACGCTTAAGGTGACATCATTTGTTCTATCTGTGTTTAAAACTACCGTTTGTGGCTGACCGGAGGTGGTCTGTACCGTGGTGGTGGACCTAGAAGATACATTGCCCACCTTATCATAGGATTCCACGGAAAGCGTGTACGAGGTACAGCTTGTAAGGTCACTAAGCGCTAAGAAATTACTCGCCGTTTCACCGACTTTAGCACTTCCCTGGAAAATCCTATATCCCTCAACACCGACATTATCCGCACCCGTGTTCCATCGTAAAGTAAAGCTGTTACTCGTGATTTCATCTCCCCTCAAATTACTTACAGGAAGCGGTTTGACGGTATCTTTCAATGTTTCATAGGATTCGCTGTTATGATTTGTCCCTGAGCTTGTCCTAAACCTGGCAAATAGCTGGCCATAACCCTGCTGATGTATCGCTGTCTCTACATCAAACGATATATTTTCCGCCAAAAAAACATACGAACTTAAATTGTCTGCCCATATCCAGTTCTCGGCTCTTACACAAAGGCTCCCACCGCAATAGTATACTCTTTCGGCGTTTCCATCCGGATTCCTTAAGAATATCTCCAGTTGTCCATGGGGCGTAGAGCGTGTTGATTTCAATATGATCTCGGCAGAAAATGTTTTGTCAGAATTAATAATGATTGGATCACCGACATTATTCTTAATGGTAAATTCGACGTCTACCCCATACACCATGGTATGTAGAACAACAAAGATTACAGTAATACTTATTAAACTTTTCATCATCTTAAAATTCGGGTGGTTGAAATGTTTGATTGTGTTTTAAAATTTAAAATCCGAGGATCTAACAACTCACGTGTATATACACATTAATTGCTACTTAGTTCTTTTATCCTTCGACCTTGGGCCTCCAGCCTTTCTAATAATTCCCCTTGCTGAAGCATGAGTCTATTGATTTTAACTTCTAAGTCTTTCTCTTTTGAATTTTGCCCTTCTCTCAACTCGGTGATCTTTCCCTCCTGCTGTATGACATACAAAGTGAGCTCTTCAACTTTTTTTAAGAGCAGCATATTCATTTTACCCACCTCTATCCCGTTTGCTTCCATTACTTTTGCCGGAGGGATTCCTGGGAGATGTCTGTATTTACGAATATGGTTTTGAACGCTGCTAAGAGAAGGCAAGTCATAATCTTCCTCGAAAACATAATCAGGACCGGGTACATTAAGATCCACTCGTACTTCTTCGGCGTGGATATCGCCTTTTACGGCAAGCGTAGCATCGGGAGCAGTAGTACCGATCCCAACGGCGCCATTCCTTGTGATCCTCATACTTTCATACATAGGCCCTGGGCCGTCCGTTCCTCGTGTAAAAAAGGCCAGGCCAATGAAATCGGCATCCGGATGTTCACGCGTAGCTGCAATAGCGGCGCGACGCCGGCCGGCCGCTGACCTCCACGTTATCCCTCCAAAAAAACTTCCTTGACCATGTTCAACCGAATGCAGGGAGATGTGATCCTGGAATTCACTACCCTCATTCATATTAAAGGGGGATTGATTAAATATCTCTAATCTTTGAGAAGGTGTGGCCGTACCGATCCCGACCCTTCCATCGTTTTGCACCCTGAAAAACGGGACCGTTCCTATACCGTCTTTCCAGATGTTCAGTGCAGCATCCCCGTATTGATTTTCTTCGTTGATCACCAGTTCAATATTCCTTTCGCCATTGAGACGAAGACTCTTGTTGGCATCGAATGGCCCGATGGAGTTTAGACCTGGCGTGGCAGAATTGTTAAATATGATAGTACCTTGTTGTCCAAATAACCCGGTAAATGAACAAATTAGGATCGGTAAAATAGCGATTGGTTTCATTTTTTAGCTTTTTTTAGTTCATCAATCTCATCTTGCATTCTCTCCATGTTTTCATTTTGTTGGATCAAATGCAGTGTTAGTTCCTCTACTTTCTTGAGTAACAGCATGTTCATTACCCCTAAGTCGATCCCACTCTCCTCCATCGTACGCGCTGGGGGCACCTCCGGCAAATGCTTATTTTCCTGGATATAGCTTTGAAGGCTCTTTAATGTGGGTAGATCATAGTCTTCTTCAAAAACATAATCCGGGCCAGGTACAGTGAGGTCCACGCGGACTTCTTCGGCGTGGATGTCACCTTTTACGGTCAGTTTCGCATCAGCCGAAGGGGTACCGATGCTTACATTTCCTTCCCTATTGATCCGCATCCTTTCTGACATGCCCGGGCCAGTTTGCCCTCCCGGGTCCCCTGCCAAGGTGTAGAAAACAAGACGTCCGCCACCATAAAGCCCCCCGGAATCCGCCTCTTTTGCGGAGCCAATGGCAGAAAAAGTACGTGAACCTCCACTGCCCCACTGTTGGTGATCAAAAACAATCCTATTCTCTGCATCACCAGGGACAAAACCATCCTGGATGGATAAGTTCACTTTCAAAACATCTACTACGTTATTGGCATTAATGTCCGCCAAGCTTTTTGATTCGCGCACCTCTAACTTGGTAGTGGCATTTAACTGCCCTATGCCCATATTACCTTTGAAAAAGGCAGAACCTTCGGTGGACTGGATACGAAAAACATCGTGATCCAGGTCATCTTTGATAATAAAGAATTTATCAGCATTCAGCGACTTAAGGACCAAGCTTGTTGTCGCACCTGAGCCTTGCTGACGAAAGACCCAAGGACGATCTATCGCAAACCTTAACAAGTCTGCCCCGTCACCGGGTGAGCTTATATCCAAGAGCGCCCCGGGTGTAGAGGTACCGATCCCTACATTGCCGGAAGAAGGGAATGTGTTTTGAGTAAATGCTAATGTTGACCAAAAGGATAAGAATATTACAACTACAGCTTTTTTCATGATAAAGGGATTTTGACTACTTTAAAATTTACTATTGTATAGACATTTAACTGTCAATTCAAGTCGGTCATACTCATCCAGGCTACTTGCTGAATGTTTACGATTGATCAAGGCAGTTTTTTTACACTTTGATTCACGATGGATATCAATCGATGAAAGTGGGTGTCTTATAACCGCTGGGGAGTAAGGCCCTAACACAAAAACCAGGTTCACTCGTTAAGAGCATTTTCGAGAGACTTTAACCTATTGGCTAATTCATCGATTTTAAATAGGTTTTCTTTTAAAGCAGAGTTTTCTCTCTCTAACTCGATCACATACAATGTTAACTCTTCAATCTTCTCCAACAGCTTGGTATTCAGTTCTCCCACAGCCATCCCACTTTCTTGCATTTCTTCGGCCGAAGGGATACCCGGCAGGTGACCGTTCTCCTGGATAAAGCTTTCAACCTCCCTTAAGCTTTTCCGTGTGTAATCTGCTTTAAAGACATAGTCTGCCCCCGTGGTATTGACCACAATTTCGTTGGCTCTCACCGAGCCGGCTATGTCCAGCCTGTAGGCCGGGTTAGCTTGAGAGGTTTTGCCAATAAGAACGTTACCGTTATTGTTTATTCTCATCCTTTCATAACCATCAAAAGCCTGCCCGGATGTAACACTACCCCTGTAGGTGTGAAAGGATATCCCTTCATTATATTGCATTTTTATAGCCTTAGCACCATCAACAGTAGTTGTCATGAATTCCATGGTGTTATCTAGGGTAGTACTGGCTTTTGCGTTATTGCCGATTATTGTCGCAATGCCGCTACCGGTAACTCCCACTGAAGCCCATCGACCGATCTTGATGTTTATTTTGGAATCTAAGCCTAGATCAAGTCTTTCCACTGGATTAGAAGTTGCAATCCCAAGTTTTCCATTGAAAAAAGCAGATCCATCATTATGAATTATTGCATTTGGACTGGAGCCTATCTTAAGGTCTCCATCCCAAACCCTTAGATGCAAAACGGCGTCATGATTCCCAAAAAGCAAAAGGTCTTGTTCAGCACTGATCGCATCTGAATAAATCGCGAAAGGATCAGGATTGCCAAGTATGGAACCACCATATTTTCCAAAAAAGAGGTTATTGGCTTTTACATTTCCATTTCGTTCGATCAGTCCATCAATTTGGTTAGGGCCAGTCCCTCCATTCCATTGAGAAAAAGAGAGGTAGCTAAGGCACATGGCTAAGCAAATGGTAAGTGTTCTCTTCATTTTATTTTTGGTTATAGATCATTTCTTGGATAAGTTCATTTTGCATCTTGTTCTCCTCCTTTAACTCAATCACATAAAGTGTCAGCTCCTCCACTTTCTTTAGCAAAAGCATATTCATCACCCCGAGATCAATCCCGTTTACCTCCATTTCAGCAGCGGAAGGGGTTCCTGGTAAATGCTTATTTTCTTGGACATATTCTTTGAGGCTTTCCAGCGTAGGCAGGTCGTAATCTTCTTCAAAAACGTAATCCGGACCGGGGACTGTCAGATCTACACGGACTTCTTCGGCATGGATGTCTCCTTTGACGGTGAGCCGAGCATCGGGAGCTGTGGTACCAACACCAATTTTACCGTCACCTCGTCCATACAAAACAGATAGTCCTTGTTGGTTTTCAAAATGGAAGGAGTATCTCGAATCGATTCCTCCTTTTGAATAAAGGCCATAGCCCAAACCTGAAGTATTAACAAACACCGCATTGTTGTCATTAGGAATATCACCTGAATGTGTCAACCTAGCACCAGAAAATCTTACAGATCCTATTACTTCTAACTTGGCTTGTGGATTAACCGTACCTATCCCCACATTCCCGTTTCCTTTGCCAATCAAAACTGAAACCCCTTCCTGGTTCTCAAAATGGAAGGAGTATCTTGTACCTGCCCCTCCTTTGGAATAAATTCCATATCCAGTAGAGGCTGTATTTACAAATGTGGCGTTGTTATCATTCGGCAAATTACCTGAATGTGTAAGTCTCCCGAAGTTAAAGCGTACCGGCCCAACGACATCTAACTTTACCTGCGGATTAAGAGTACCAATCCCCACGTTACCCGAGGTTGGAAAGGTATTTTGAGAATGCACCGTTACCGTTACACAACATAAAAAAGCAAGAAAGGAAAAGATCGTCTTCATGGCTTATCGTAGTTTTCGAGTTGGATTTCTAATTCTTGTATTCTTTGGAGCAGTTGCTGGATCAAAGCTTTTTGTGCTTTGCGATGGTTAGCTTCGTCAATTAAGTAAAGGGTAAGTTCCTCAATCTTTTTCAACAGCAACATATTCATCACCCCGAGATCAACCCCATTTTCTTTCATTTCGGCGGCTGAAGGAACTTCCGGTAGGTGTTTGTTTTCCCGGATGTAATTCTGAAGGCTTTCTAAGGTGGTGAGGTCGTAATCCTCCTCAAAAACATAATCTGGACGGGGAACATTAAGATCTACTTTTACTTCTTCTGCGTGAATGCGGCCTTTTACCGAGAGTTTTGAAGTAGGGTTGGTAGTGCCTATCCCTACATTGCCATTAGCATGTATCCGCATAGCTTCAAAACTGTTATCAGTAAACACCTGGGACGATTTCACCCTGGAGAAAAGAGATTGTACATCATCATCGACAGCCTGCTGGATCGCTCGTATTCCTGGCCCGTTAGTTTTACCGATCATAAAAGAAGAAAGAACATTACCATTCCCCACGTTCCCAGCAGAGTAAATATGAAAAGTAGCATCGGGGTTTGCTGTGCCTATTCCTACGCTGCCATCGGCTGTGATCACCAGTTTTTCCTGGTCTGTAGCGTCATTCGTGAAATTTTTGTAGATATGGAATTTAGTGGTGTTGTTCCCTGTCTCCGTAGCTTTAATACCAAAAATATCGCCGCCAGCTGCCTCCCCAGGATCAAATGTGACGGGGTTATTCTGTGCTGTTACACCTATTAAAAAAAATAGGTTGAATAGGATTGTGAAAGTAGTTTTCATTTTAATGTGTTTTGATACGTTTCACTTAGTGATTTGAGTAGAGCAGTACTTGCTATGTTCATCAACTGTAATTTGAATCCAGCTAACGTAGGTTGCAGAACTAGGAATGTCCAAATGCTACCCTTGTGGCATAGGATTTAAACCTAATGTTGGGATTTAGCATATGTCACACATAATACTGTGGATAGTATGATGGCCGATCTTTAAATACCCGTATTCTGCCAGTTAAATCAAACAACAGGTCTTTGATCTTTTAATAACCGATTGCAGTGGATACGCCTGAGCGGGTTTATGCTAACCGGAACGGGATGCCACAGGCAGTATACAATAAGATAATTTTTTTCATTGGTTTAGGGGTTAGGGTGATACAATCATAAAATGGTCGGCTCACGTTAAGCGACCGTTTCTGAGTATAAGTTAGTCAATGATCGGGAACAAAAATGTTTTTTATGCAGGCCAGATATTACACTGACATAAATCACTTTTTTTGCCTTAATTTGTCTAAAAACTATACTAATAGGTCAGCCTCCAGTCGCTTTTGTATAGTTAAGTAAAATTAGCTTACATTTTGTTGCTTTATATTTTCCGAATAATCGAGCCGGTGATGCGCCCGTGCCTCAGAAATAGTGAGTTCCCTAATGGTGATTTGATGTTTTACATCACCCTCCACAAGGTCTCCTGTAAAAGGTCTAGGCTACTTTAGTGTTATCCAATAAAGTAACCCACCTACTTCAATAATATCAAACCAAGGGCATACGATATTGTAGAAATTCTCTATTTCAAAAAGAGGAAGTCCTTTATGGCAGGCAAGCCGAAAGATGCACATCTCAAAGTTGTCGGCATGCTGTTGTAAGGGAGAAAAGTTTATCATTTTTTGGTTTGTGGCTCGTTTGTCCAGGATCCTCTACGAGAGACCTGGGGAGGTTGAAAACTCATCTCTTTTTTATACCATTATAGTACTTATGCCTCCTCTGTTCATAACCCTTTGCGACTTGATTTATCGTATTCACTTCCTCATTAATTTTGGATAATCTTCTTACTTTAATATAAAAACCATTCTTAAGTCGTGCTCTAAATTCATTATTATATATTCTTACATAACGAAATTCTATGGAATTTTCATCACTGATAGGATTAAACACGATATGATCTCGACTACTTAGTTGATAGTTGTATTCTTCAACAATTGAATCCCTGACAAACCATGCTTTAGAAGAATCTATCAAAACTTCAATGTAACGTTTATCGTTGCCATAATACCAATGTCCAAGAATTTGACTTCCCAAATTAGGGTTTTGGTAGTGTAACGGAGGATCTAAGCAAACAAATTCTTTTGATCGAGATATTAAGTCTTCTTCAAATTTTGAGATTTCTTTAGCCTTTGTAACAATTTCCTCTTCACTCATAATAAGGGGTCTAACGTCGGCTGGCTTTAACCTGACGGCTAATGTACTATCAAAATAATTTAAATCACCTTTTAAAAAAAGTACTGTATCATAGCTTATCACCCTGTACGGAACATCAATTTTTTCTAAGCCACCCGGTTTAGGTAAGAAATAATGTATAGTATCACTTGTAAAGGCATAGATTGACGAAAAACCAAATGGGGAGTAGTCCGCACAAAAATAGAGCTGTTCATCAAAAAAGTGCAATTCTAAATACCCTTCCGTATCACACATTTGCCAGCCACCGGAAAAGAAATTCTTTTCCGGTTGACCATGGACATTGACTGTTATGAACAGTAGTAGGATAGCAATTAAGACTCTCATATTTAATGGCTAGTAATTTAGTAACTTTGAGTAACAATGCTCCCTTGGTATCTTTTGAATTCGATGTAGGCTGTTTTTTTGAATCCTCCTGGCAGTGGATTGTCACCCCCACATTATTATTTCTATATTGTCATGAATAGCCTCAACATCGTCTATTGTCCAATAACTCACCCTCTGAAGCATAATTTCTACCACAATCTGTATAGAGAGTGAAAACCCCGGATTCCCTTGCAGGATACTCTTCGTAGGCCGGGAATTTATCTTCCTAAGTCAAGCGTCTGTATGTCTCTTGACACATCCAAGCGACAGTAGCTCATTTTAAAATTCGATATCTATATTTAGTATGTAGTACGTTTTCACCAATATCTTCTAAATCAGATGAATCAGTAGTTTCACAGATATAGTATGGATTACCATCAATAACCAGGTTTGGAGTTCCAAAATCGTTTAATTGTATAGCAACGTTTACATGATCTGCTTTATCATATACTAAGATCACAGTTTGTAGGTTTAAAACCTCTTTCACTAAATAGTAAAATAGAGAGGACTTATCATCACAATCTCCCGATGGATAAAAAAGCGCTTCTTCCGGGGTCATCCATTTTTCTTTACCAAATAGATCTTCGTCCGGCATGTAGCTCGAATGATTCCTGGCAAAAGACAGCAATAGCCGTACAGCGTCCAGAGTCGTCAGATTATTGGCGATAGACCTTAACTCATCAACCAGGGATTGAGCCTCGACAGACATTGGAGTATTGTATAACTTGGATAATTCCAGGTTTGGATAACCTGTTAAAAAAGTTACCCAACTTTTATTAATTGTAAAGTTTACATGGAATGAGTCCAAAAGCAAATTGGAATTAATAGTGATGTTTTTCTCAATTTTCTGTGGCTCTTTTATTAAAGGAATTTGATCTATAGCGAATTCAAAATTTCTACCAGTGGAGAAATAATCCAATCCAGACAAGGAAACGCTGATTGACTGATTTGTACAATTCAAGCAATATTTATTTCCAATTTTTGGCAGGCCAAAGACCTTATCATCAGACGACACGTATACTCGCAATTTACTTTTCTTAAAATTCAAATATGTTTTGTAGCCACTTTTCCCCAAAAAATACCATAAAAGGAAGCTAGAATGATTTTCATCCTTTTGATATGTATTTATATAGGCTTTTATAAGTTCAAAATAAGGCCAATCGACCAAACGAAGGGCGTATTTCAAACTATCTAAAGTTTCTAAAGTCTTAGTAAATGGCAGTTGCTCACATCGCACAAATGCTCTCTCTATGGACTTAGGATTCGCCTTGACTTGAAAATTCATATTTCTGAGAAGTGGGATATCAAGTTCAAATTCCAAAAACTTAATGCTTTCTTGGGCGTATGATAAATTACCAAAAGCAACCAAGGTTATGATAATGAATAATTTGTAAAACATGGATTTACTAATCATTTACTTTTAATCAAGCGTTTTTTTAATCCTACTGCCTTTAAATCCCATTCCAATTGACCTGCTCTACTTAAACCTACGTTCTTGCCCCTTATATCTGGCTTATCCCTTTTTTAGCTAACCGGTTTTGAGACTTTACTTGTCTAGGTGTGAATGACGGATCTCGATTTCATAAGGGGTCAGACTAAGACCCTCTTGATGTTTTTTTAATTCATATGTATCATTAGCTAAGTCGTCTAATCTCAAGGAGTGATAAAGATTTTATAGAACTTTATCATTCGTCCATTAGGAATCATATGTAATAGTTCAATATCAGTATTAACTTTTTTAAATATTTTGGAGGTTATTTTTCAAAACCTCTTAGACTATTTTACCTTTTATCAAGTGCATCCCTTTTTGCCAAAAACTTGTCTCTTAATTTATCTCTAGCCGCGGTAGATATTAGCGGTAGACATTATATGACGTGCACGCATTTTTCCAGAACCATATCGAATTGGTTTTTTTGTTCCTTTTGCAGTTTTAATTGTTATACAACCGGATTCTCCGGTTAAAGCATACTCGATTTATCCTCTAGTATTTGTTAGAAAGCTTTCATTGCCGTATCCAAATCAACGGATCCTCCTAAGTCCTCCTGCAAGCCCTCTAAGGAGTGCGTCATACACAGCAAATTCCCCAACATCTTCATCAAGAATTAACGCGGCTCTATACCAGGTACCTAACAATGGGTCATAATTTCCTCTTAATTCAAAAGAGTGTACCGTCCTATAAAGTTGACAGGTTTTGCATCAATTCTGATATTGGTTTACAATGATACTTAATAATCCTAATTGTACTTTGCCGGGTGTCCAATACTGGTTTCACTATACAGTTCAGGTTGTTACATCATTGATTTAATATACTCATACGGATATACCTATACAGTTTCATTTTGGCTTGACTACCCGTACGATTTTTAGTTTACAGGGATTACTTCAATCTAGAGGAAGTAGATAGGCCAAGATCAAGTCCTCTGCGCTGATCGTAGTTAAAAGCGCAGCGGACCTGGCATCATCGACAGTTCTCGGTATCTTTCCTCAAGTAACGTCACCATAGTATTCTTAAATGGCCATTTTTTTGTCCTGTAAGTGTTCCTTGCACTATGTTTAAAGTCACCACGGCCAGTAAAACAATGCCACTATTTACCTTGTCCATAGCTTAAGATTTTATTGTCAAGTAGTATGTGCATTTCTCCAGTTGTGCTGATAAGTGAAGGTTGAACATTAGAATCGTCAAGCTTTAGAGTAAAAGATTCTGCTGATTTTTCAAGATCTCTCACCATATATAAAATATTATTCTTGAAAGACCGAAGACCAGTTGGTTCTGATAAAAGCACGGCAAACCCTTTGCCAAAATTTATAACTTCGATTATTTCCAGGTAATGGTCGTTCCTGAAACGCCTAAATCCCTCTTCCCGGAAAATCTGGCTGAATGGTTTCCTGTATAACACTGCACCATCATCAATACTATGTAAAACAAGTTGATCGCTATCCGCTACTAGAAGTTTTTGAGGGGTATCGGTAAGAAATGACCAATTTTCAACTTGATTACTTATCTCCTTTGACCAAACTGTATTTCCTGTTCGATCGAATATATGGATTTGGTGGAGATCGGTGTGTGAAGAAAAGCAATATACAGCAAAATAGTTTTTCGAGCTCTTAACTTTAAGTAATTCGCTTTTTCCATTCATACTTTTCCTAAATAGTAATTCGCCTTTGTTAGTTAAAAGAAAGACTGTTGGACGCTTGTTTAAGTCTTTTGGATTGGCTGCCAAAAAAAGTAAATTACCTGAAGTGGTGTGATGGGAGTTGTGGTATCCTTTTTCGAATGGAATGTGACTATTTACATACTTAAGATCGTTATCAAAAAACTTGAATTCATATCCCCCTTCTTCTCCCTCGTCCTTAATAAGGAATGAACCATCTAAAAAATGACTGATACTTGATTCAAAACATGGATATACCATGCTTGATTCTTTAAGTAAACTTCCACTGAATGAGTACTTTGAAAGCTCTAATTGTCCTCCACCGAAATGACAATATGGGTCTTTTTTAATGGTAAAAAGGTCGTCCAAGTTTAAGTAGCTTATTTCTTCATCTTTACCTATCGTTCCCTTTTTTTGGTCATTTAATATTATTTCTTTGAAGTTGCCCTTAGTTCCTATTAGGAACAGATTCTGATCTATGGCATAAATTTGCCTTTCTTTATAGCCAGGTATGATAGCTTTTTCCAGGCTTAACTGACCAAACAAGTCCATTCCGAATAAAAGTAATACAACCGTTGTAAAATGTTTTTTCATAATATGAACGTTACATTGGCGATGATATTTACACCCTGGCGAAAACGATCATCATTCCTATATTCACCAATAGTCCCAGTAATTATGTGTTCCACGCCGTTTGGTCTTACAGACCGGGTGATTTGCACTATTGCACTATCTATTAAGCCCAAAACCGATTAGAAGTATTATAAGGTTAGTTGATGTTTTCATAGATTTCGACTACCGCATCTTTTATGATGGAAAAGGTATTTTGACGAGTTTCTAATTGAATAACGTGAGATTTATCTGCTAGATGACTATTAAATATAACATCCCCATTATTATTGAATACATATAATTCAGAATTGTATATAGGGTATGTAGGGTTTATTGAACCCTTTTTTGTTTGGCCTATGACTAAAGCCAATTTAGAGCCTTTTTCAAAAATGGCTTTCATAACAATTGGTCGGATTTCTATATTAGGTAATTCATTTGCGTTGCTGATTAATGTATGTGGATAAAAGGAAGAAATGGTTCTTTGCCACTTGATTGCTCCAGTTGTGGCATCTAAACAAATTAATCCAGCTCTTGTAATTAAAAATAGTCTTTCTTGAAAAACCTCTATCTCCTTCCTTGGAAGGAGTAAATTTTTACTCCAAACCAGGTTACCTTGATTATCAATGTAGGAGACTGTAGATCTACCATAAACTATAAAACCAGGATCAAAAGATTTGACTGAATTCGGAACTATCTTTTCGTAGAGATTACTTTCTTTCTTAAGAGTAAGGTTTGCTTTATCAAACAATAACAATTTTGTTTGCTTATCCTTTGACATCGCCAAAACTAATATAACCTCATTGTTATCAGCGTATTCTACATTTTGGAATCCGCTATCTTCGAATGGCCTAATTGATTTAATTTCAGTTAGAGTATCGGAATAAAACCTGATGTATCTTCCAAAAAGCTCGTATTCATCCGTCAATATCACCAAGCCGCCACCAAGAAAAGAAGCGTTTCCTCCTGTCTCGATATTAGTAACCCCAATAGCGGACATACTACTATTTTCATCAAGTTTGTAAAGGTGCAACGTAGCTTTGTTAGCTTCTACACTTTTGGTTAGAATGGATGGGCCTTGAATATCTACGACATGTTCGTTTTCTTTGAGAATATAAGTTTGACCTGTTTCTGATATTACACTTTCTCCTCTAGTACCTTTTCTTACTTCAAAATATCGTTTACCAGAACTGAATACTTGTCCCTTGGCAGTAATATTCCGCAATAAAACACTCTTCTTGAGAAGTATTTCTTGTCCATAAGCATCATAAGTAATCAATAGAATTACGATTAAAATTATTTTGAACATTATTCCTCCTTTATCAATAATTAAAAACATCTTATTCTTTTTTAACCGAATCAAATAAAGTACCAACTCCTCATTCTTCCAGTGTTTTGTATCCACTCTGCGCCATGCCGCTTTTTTGTACCTGGACCCTGAAATCATACCCTTGACCTCGTCGATCGGCGCACCCAGGCTTGTTTTGGCACTACCCACACTCCGGGGCATCCCAGCTCACGTAAATGAAACACCCGCGGCTCATTTCCGCCTACTTTCCACCTCGATATCGAATGACAATAATCCATAGCCTTCCACCAAACTCCACTTCCATTGGAATAGGGTATGATGGATATAATCCAACCACATGCAGGATGCTAAGGGACAGCTAAACATCTCAAAGTGTTCGATATGTAGACCTGGATGGACAAGGGTTTTTTGTTTTTAGTTTAGCGTTTGTTTACCCAAGGTCCTGTGCGAGACTCTGAGAAGGTTTTATCTCCCCTGGTCGTAAGTGGAGTGTAGCGATCCTAAGACCCTAAATTATCAAGAGCGTCCGCATCGTCTCTAGTTACTGGTTTAGCTACTGTATCCAAGTGATCAAAGGAAGTTCATGAGCATTACTGCCTCATAGAGAAACAAGAAGTTTAAAAAAACAACTGATGTTCAATATTTTGCTCATTAAGACAAGAGTAAGATGAAAACCTCCCAACGGGAGGCCTTGCATTATGGTATTTGCTTAAAATGATGTTGCCAATAGGCTTGATAGTTTTCCTGTTTGGGGTCCCTGGGATTAAAAGAGCGCTGACGGGAACATACCCGTTTTAGCACATCACGGTTGTGTAGAAAAAGTTTGCTTGGAATGTGCCGAGTAGGGATTTCAATACACGGAAATATGAATTACCTGGTTTCCTCTTCTAAAAGCTTGCCCCTTTTCTTCTACAAAACCCTGTTGCAGTTGAGGGTTTAGTAATTGATTGATATAATTCTCAATAGTGCTGTTTTTAACTCTAATGGGAGCTCCATAGGTAATGGCCTCATCGGTATAGGCATAAATCAGTTTGCGGTACTCTTGCATAAAGAGCCTATTCGAAACAAAGAGATCCGCTCCCTCAATAAGGTTGCCTGTGACAGCGATAACACCAATGATATCATCCTGGCCGTTGAATACGTTTTCAAAAAAATTGATATACTCCTGCTCTTGTTGTCTAAACCTCCTATTGTTGGCGTGTGCGGTGTAGGCTTCAGTCCTGCTATTCACCCCGTCTCTTTTGTTTGATTTGGAAACTTCGCTCCACACTTCTCGCTGACTCCCTTTATGGTCTATGATATTCCTTAAATGTTCGTTGGCCATGCCATAATACTCGGTAAATTTCGTACCGTTGTTACCATATTCCCAACGCCCTTTTTCTACACAGTAAACGGGTAATTTTGACTGTCCGTTATTAGGGGGTATGAGCATATCGCTGGCAACTACACGGTCTTGTTTTCCCCCGATTAAAATCTCTCCAGCCATCACAAAGAGCGTATCCGTAGACAGGTTTCGTACAAGTAAGGTATTAACCCTTCCGGCTCTATTAATCTCACTGATAGCAACCTTATCCGCATCTATGGCTTCCTGCATAGAAATATAGTACCCCATATTCCCTATAATTCGCCTAAAATTATCTTTTGCCCTTATGGGCACAAGCCTCAAGTTTTTGAACGTATAATCGCTAGCGTTGCTAAAATCGACCGTCACATAATCTAAATTGAAGGGAAATAAATCTCCCTCTACACGATTGACGCTGGCCGTAAGAGCGTTTGGGACAATCAAATCTATTTTTTGTGTGGGGCATCGCAAACTCTGCATTAAGTATTGATAATACCTGTCATCAGCGTTGCCCTTCGAGAAGTGTTTGAGGTTTAACAAGACCTCAATTTGGTTGAAATCTGCATTGTTACTTAAGGATACCGTGATGTTCGCTTCACCGTTTTCGTTGGTGAAATAATTTTTCAGTTGTGCCCTTTGTGGTAAATAGGTCACCAATAAAGGTATCTTGGTGATGGGTATGTTATTTTGGTCTTCCACCTTGACCACCAAAGGCTTGTTTTCAACCCTTGAAGAAAAATTGATCGTGCTCACACTGGGCACCAGGTCGATTTGATCTAAGAGCCGCTGCAATTGGGTATAGCTTTCAATCGCTAAAAAGATAGATTCACCCTTGTAGGTAACTTCAATATTTTCGCCCCAGTAGGCCTTGAGGGACAACAAGGATTGCAGGTAAAAATCGATGGCTGTAACGTAGTTGTTTGTCTCTTCGGCATTTTGCGCCTTTTCATAAAATTGCAGCGCCATCTTTTCCACTTTTTCCCGGTTCCGCTCTTTTTGGCTAGCGTATTCCGATTTTAGAATGCGGTAGTAGACCCAATAATTCTGTTCGTCCTCGTAGGAGTCCACCAGTTCAAGGTTTTCAATTTCATCCGCTACGGTAGACTTGATGGTCGATTCAAACGCTTCTCTAAAAGTCCCGTTCTTATCCATTTGATTCAGTATAGACACACTTTGGATGGTAACCCGAATTTCGCTTAGCAAGTCATCCAGCGCGTTTCGCTTTGCGATTTTTTGAAAACTCGTATTGTTCTTAGAAGCAGAAGACACACCTATATAGTGCAAGGGACTATTCGGTCGATTGGTTACCCATTCGGGAACTTGAGCAAAGGCCGTGTTTCCAAAGAAGAGAAGAAGGAAGAAAAGATAGGCGATTTTTTTCATAAGTTTTAATGGTTCCAGCGGGTTACACTCTTTTATGATCAACATCCTTGCCAAAATACTCATATTAATGGAGGAAATGATATATCTACCCTGCAGAATTATATCCATCGGCATGTATTTTAATAGGTTGCTTTTGGATAAAAACATACCATTTGAGGGGTCATGAACACCCGCACGTTGAGTTTGCGAAGCGAAATATATCGACCTTCGTTCCATTTTAACCAAACATTCTATGGCTAGGACTTAATTTAGCCCACAGATCGAAACAGCAACTACCACGTCGTGTGCGATGAATAAAACAACCCTCGTCTTAAGTAGCTAGCGAATAAAGTGTATTTAACGTCTTGATTGAAAATTGCTGGCTTCATGGTAGACCGAGAGGATGCTGTAAGATCTTAGGATCGCTGCGCTTCACCTACGACTAGCGTGAAGTATAAGAGGAAGTGTAGGGCTTACACTAGCTTGCTATTGCTCTTCAATCATCAAGCATAATGCTCCTTATAATACGTTTGGTAAGCCCCGGAAGTAACCCGTTCAAGCCACTCTTCATTCTCCAAGTACCAATCCACGGTCTTCTCCAGCCCTTCTTCAAACTGCAAAGAAGGTTTCCAGCCTAGTTCGTTCATGGCTTTTGAAGCGTCGATGGCATAGCGCAGATCATGCCCGGCACGGTCGGTAACGAAAGTAATCAGCTTGGAGGATTCTCCTTCTTGCCGGCCTAGCTTTTTGTCCATGATGCTACAGAGTAAGTGGACGATATCGATATTTTTCCATTCGTTAAATCCCCCGATGTTATACGTCTCACCCATTTTGCCATTATGGAATACTTCATCAATAGCGCGGGCGTGGTCTATCACGTATAGCCAATCCCGGACATTCTCTCCTTTGCCATATACGGGGAGGGGTTGGTTGTTTTTAATGTTATTGATCATCAAGGGGATCAGCTTTTCCGGGAATTGGTTGGGGCCGTAATTGTTAGAACAGTTGGTAAGCTTTATCGGTAGTTTGTAAGTATTGGCATAAGCCCTCACAAAATGATCTGAGCTTGCTTTCGAGGCAGAATAAGGAGATTGGGGGTCGTATGGAGTGGTTTCCAGGAAATAGCCTCCTTCATCAAGGGAACCATATACCTCATCGGTAGAAACATGGTAAAAAACGTGCCCTTCAAAGTTCTCTTTCCAAGCACTTACAAAGGCGTTGAGTAATGTGACTGTACCAAACACATTCGTCCTTACGAAACTTAAGGGATCCTTGATGGAGCGATCCACATGCGATTCTGCGGCCAAGTGGATCACATCAGTTATATTTTCTTCTTTGAAAATTTGCGTCACCAAGGATTCGTCACAGATGTCCCCTTTAATGAATTTATAGTTGGGTGAATCCTCGATATCTACGATGTTTTCCAGGTTTCCTGCATAGGTCAAGGCATCGAGATTAACAATTTTGTAGTTGGGATATTTTTTAACAAACAGCCTAACGACGTGTGAACCTATAAATCCGGCTCCCCCGGTGATGAGTATACTTTTCATTTCAATACGAGATTCCAATGTTACCAACCGCTAAGGTCGCAAAGTAAGCGCAAAGTGCAAACCCTAGCGAGATATGAACAGGAGAAGATCGTCACAGTTTGCAAGAAAATAAGAAATTGGAAAAGAAAAGGTCGTGACATGGAAAAGATAGTAACTGTTATCACCAAAATGGTTAAAATTAATATTCTACCTCCGACTTCCTACTGCCCCAGGATTTTCCCGGACTCCGCTGATTTCAGGTTTCCTATTTCATCTTTCTGATTTCTTCCAAACATCGCTTCAAACTATCTCTCCAGTAGGGTATATCCAGGTGGAATGTGCTGGCAATTTTCGTTTTATCTAACACCGAAAAAGCCGGTCTCTGGGCTTTTACCGGGAAACCTGACGAGGATATGGGGTTCACATGGCATTTTACTCCCGCTAAATCAAAAATAGTTTTAGCAAAATCATACCAAGATAGTACCCCCCAGTTAGAATAATGATAGATCCCCGGCTGATCATTGCTGGGCCATTGATCTACGATCTTCAAAATTGCAGCGGCTAAGTCAGCCGCATAGGTAGGGGTGCCTGCCTGGTCCACCACTACGTTCAGTTCATCCCGCTCTTGCCCAAGACGAAGCATGGTTTTAACAAAATTTTTGCCATATACAGAATATACCCAAGAGGTCCGTATAATGTATGCGTTATCGAGTATGGATAATATTTGTTTTTCGCCTTCTAACTTAGAGGCTCCATAGACAGATTGGGCATTGGGCCTGTCTTCTTCGGAAATGGGCATGTTCCCAGTACCGTCAAACACATAATCCGTGGATACCTGGATGAGCCGGCACCCTGTATTGGCACAGTGTCGAGCTATTACAGCAGGTGCATTAGCATTTATGGCGAAGGCCAGTTCCTTTTGATCCTCAGCCCCATCTACCTGGGTGTATGCACCACAATGTATGATGAGATCGGATTGGGTATTGGCAAGAAACTGCTCCATAGAACTTTCCTGCGACAGGTCCATTTCGTCAACATCGCAAAAAATGAATTCTGCCGAATGCTGAGAGGTCAAGGCTCTAAATTCGCTGCCTAGCTGGCCGTTCGCCCCGGTGACGAGTATCCTCATATTCATTAAAATGTAGAATCAAGGTCTTTTATACCGGGATGGACCTTATCTTTTTCGGATACGATGGCCTGTGCCAGGTCGATCTTCCAATCAATGTTCAGTTCCGGATCATTATAAAGCAGCCCTCCCTCGGATTCAGCATTGTAAAACTGATCACATTTGTACAGGATCTGGGCGTCGTCCGTAAGCGCTGTAAAACCATGTGCAAACCCGGGAGGGATCAGGAGCTGTTTCTTGTTGTCTTCGGAGATCTCGATACTAAAATGCTTACCGAACGTAGCGCTATTTTTTCGAATGTCCACCACTACATCTAGTATCCTGCCTTTTAAGGTACGGACGAGCTTGGTCTGTTCATAAGGGTGATTTTGAAAATGCAGTCCGCGGATCACGCCTTTGGAGGACTTCGAATGATTATCTTGTACAAAAACTTTGTTAATGCCCAGGTGCGCCAGTGTTTTTTGATTGTAACTTTCCATAAAAAACCCTCGCTGGTCTTCAAAAATCCTAGGTTCTAGGACAATCAACCCTTCAAACCCTGTTTCAGTTAACGTCATAGTAAGCTTGTTATAATTTTGATTCTGCTATTTTCACCAGGTACTGCCCATATTGGTTTTTCAGCAAAGGTTTGGCCAGGTCTTTCAGTTGATCTTTGGTGATGTACCCCATCCGGTAGGCAATCTCTTCCAAGCAAGCTATTTTTAATCCTTGACGCTCTTCTATGGATTCAACGAAGTTGGAGGCCTGTAGTAAAGAATGGTGGGTCCCCGTATCTAGCCAAGCCATTCCTCTTCCCAGCAATTGAACATTTAAGGTGCCTTCCTCCAAGTATAACCTGTTAAGGTCCGTGATCTCTAACTCCCCGCGGGCCGAGGGCTTCACTTGTTTTGCTTTTTCTACTACTGTACTATCGTAAAAATATAACCCTGTGACTGCGTAATTGGACTTTGGTTTTGCCGGCTTTTCTTCAATAGAAAGTACTTTTCCTTCGTCATCAAAATCCACTACCCCATATCGTTCGGGATCATTCACATAATAGCCGAATACGGTGGCACCACCAGTCAGTGTTCCGACCTGTCGAAGTATTTTAGAAAAATTGTACCCATAAAAGATATTGTCGCCAAGTACAAGCGAAGTAGGTTCTCCACCTATGAACTCTTCCCCGATCAAAAACGCTTGCGCCAGTCCGTCAGGGCTTGGCTGAACTGCATAGCTTAGGTTAATTCCTAATTCATGACCTGTACCCAGTAAGTTTTCAAAAAGAGGGAGATCATGCGGCGTGGAAATGATTAGGATATCTTTAATCCCCGCGATCATCAATACAGATAGCGGGTAGTAGATCATCGGCTTATCATAAATGGGCAGCAGTTGCTTTGATATCGATTTGGTGACAGGGTAAAGCCGGGTCCCTGATCCACCCGCTAGTATAATACCTTTCATAGTTTGACGATTAAACAGGTAATGGTCTGATGGTTATGTTTAAATTGATCCTTATGTTTTTAATTTAAGAAACAGGAAACAAAGATTGAAGATATGAAATCAGAAATTCTAAAGAGTAAACCAGGAAGTATTGATCTTGCGAAAACCTAGTACGGGGTCCAAATTTAACATGCAAATTGGTGTGTTAAAAATCAAATCTTCCAACGTTCATATTTATGATTCCTGGTTTTTAAACATATGACTGCAAGCTTTCTCTACGAACGGAATTTACTTCACAAGTTGCAAGGTCAACCTGGCCTCATTTTTTCTCCTTTAAACTATTTTCCCAACGCCATGCATCCCTTAGGGCATCCTCCAGGCTTAGCCCAGTTTTCCATCCGAGTTGTTCATTGGCCTTAGAGACATCGGCGTACACCTGCACCACATCTCCCGGGCGTCTCGGCCCGATACGGTAATCCAGGTTTTGACCTACCACTTTTTCAAAAGTCTTGATGACCTCAAGTACAGAATTACCCTGTCCCGTACCCAAGTTGAAAATATTGTAAAGTCCCTTTTCTTGATCTATTAGGTATTTTATTGCCGCAACATGGGCTTTCGCGAGATCAACCACATGTATATAATCCCGTATGCAAGTTCCGTCCGGGGTATCGTAATCATCTCCGAATACGGTAAGGTGATCTCGCAATCCTATTGCTGCCTGGGTAATGAAAGGCACTAGATTATTAGGTATACCTAGTGGTAATTCCCCGATCAACGCAGAAGGATGGGCTCCGATAGGGTTAAAATATCGTAGGGAAACGGCCCTCAGGTCTTCATTAGCCTTTTTAAAGTCAGCAATGACATCTTCACACACCTGCTTTGTCCTACCGTAAGGTGACTCAGCCTTTTTTACGGGAGATTCTTCCGTAACAGGAAGGACATCTGGCTGGCCATAAACGGTGCAGGAAGAAGAAAACACGAAGTTATGAATATTAAATATCTCCATTAGCTTCAACATCGCCGTGGTACTGGCAATATTGTTGTAGTAGTAATCCAATGGCTTGGCAGTGGATTCACCTACGGCTTTATAGGCGGCAAAATGAATGATACCGGCTAGTCCGCCCAGGTCTTCCACCACCGAGGACAATGTATTAAGATCGGCGCAATCGGCTTCGATCACCGAAGGCTTAAAGCCTGTAATTTGCTCGATCCGGTCAACGATAAACTTTTCAGAATTGAAAAAATTGTCGATGATCACAGGTTCAAAGCCTGCATTGATCAGTTCCACACAGGTATGAGAGCCTATATACCCGGCACCCCCTGTAACAATTATCTTTTTGTTGTCCATGTTATAACCTGGCTGTTACTTGTTCTTTATTGAAAAACGCTTTAAGATCAAAAATTACGGTTTTCTCGTTTTTATGATTTTCTATGCCTAACTGTAAAAATGATTCATGCCCGACAGCCAAGACAATGGCGTGGTATTCCCCTTTAGGTCGTTCTACCAGCCCAACTCCATACTCCTCTTTTACCTCGGCATGATCTGCCAGTGGGTCAAATACCTCCACATTGATCCCAAACCCTTCCATTTCACGTACCACATCAATGACCTTACTATTACGGATATCCGGGCAATTTTCTTTAAAGGTAATACCCAGCACCAGTGCCCGGCTGTTATTGATAGGATTATCATTTTTAGTCATCAACTTCACCACCTTATTAGCCACATGAATGCCCATATTATCGTTGATCCTTCTACCCGCCATGATTACCTGTGGGTTGTAGCCTAGGCTCTCTGCTTTGTAGGTTAAATAATAGGGATCAACACCAATGCAGTGCCCCCCGACCAGCCCGGGCTTGAAGGGCAGGAAGTTCCATTTGGTCCCTGCTGCGTTCAGCACTTCGTGGGTATCGATGTCCAGTTTGTCAAAGATCAGTGCCAATTCATTCACAAAAGCAATGTTGAGATCACGCTGTGCATTTTCAATGACTTTGGCAGCCTCAGCCACTTTAATAGAAGAAGCTTTATGCGTACCGGCCTTGATGATAGATTGGTAAAGTTGATCTACTTTCTCAGCAACCCCAGGCGTACTCCCGCTCGTAACCTTACTAATGTTAGGTAAACGATGTTGCTTATCCCCGGGATTGATCCTTTCAGGAGAGTACCCACAGAAAAAATCTTGATTAAACCGTAAGCCGCTTATTTCTTCCAAAATGGGCACACACACTTCCTCCGTACACCCGGGAAATACAGTGGATTCATAAATAACAATATCTCCCTTCTTAAGCACTTTCCCTACCATAGAGCTTGCTTTTTCCAAGGGAGTTAGGTCCGGCGTCTTGTAATTGTCTATGGGTGTAGGTACTGTTACAATAAAAATGTTAGCCTCTTGTAATTGATTGGGATCATTGGTATAAGCCAGTTCCATAGCCTCTTCAAGCTCCTGCTTATTGACTTCAAGGGTCCGATCCTCACCCTTTTTCAACTCACAAATACGTGCTTCATTAATATCAAAACCAATGACCTTGCGGGTTTTTCCAAATTCAACGGCTAGGGGAAGTCCTACATATCCTAGTCCAACGACTGCAATTATATCCATTCAAAAAGTTACTTTGTAATATTCTTTGTACCAGTCTACAAATTTCCTTATTCCTTCTTGGATACTTGTACCTGGTTTAAATCCCGCTGTACTCACCAAGTCCTGCACATCAGCATAGGTAGCTGGAACGTCCCCAGGCTGTATCGGCAAGAAATTCTTTTTTGCTTTTTTTCCAGTAGCCGATTCTATGGCTTCGATAAAATCCATTAGCTTCACCGGGTTATTATTCCCTATGTTATAAAGTTTGTAGGGTGCTGTACTTGATGCAGGGTCAGGGCTATCGCTGTTCCACCCTGTACTAGGTGAAGGGACGATAGGAATTAGGTTCTCGATCCCTGAAACAATATCATCAACATAGGTAAAATCTCTTAGCATTTCACCGTTGTTATAGACATCAATGGGTTGGTCTTCTAAAATGGCTTTGGTAAATAAGAACAATGCCATATCCGGGCGCCCATACGGCCCATAAACGGTAAAAAACCTCAACCCAGTAGTAGGCAACCCAAAAAGATGGGAATAGGTATGGGCCATTAACTCATTTGACTTCTTGGTGGCCGCGTATAGAGATACCGGGTGATCGACGTTGTCGTGCACGGAAAACGGCATTTTAGTATTTTTCCCATAAACAGAACTAGACGATGCGTAGATTAGGTGACCCACTTGAGAATGCCTGCAGGCCTCAAGAATGTTTAAAAAGCCATGCAAGTTACTTTCTAGGTAAGCATAAGGATTGACAAGCGAGTACCTTACCCCGGCTTGTGCCGCTAAGTTGATCACACATTGGAATTTTTCCTTAGAAAAAAGATCATCTATCCCTGCTTTATCTTCTAGGTCGAGCTTTTCAAACCTGAAATTATCGGAGGCATTCAATAGTTCAAGCCTAGATTGCTTAAGGTCAGGATCATAATAATCATTCAAGTTATCAATTCCATAAACCCTTTCCCCTTTCTCCAACAAACGTATGGCAAGATGAAATCCTATGAAACCTGCAGCACCAGTTATTAAAATCATAGCTTTATCGAAATCGCACAAAACTAAGAATTATTCGCTATCTCTATCATCTCCAACAGTTATTTAATAAACTTGCAGAGTCTTTCAACCGCCTAGTCTATGCAAAATAGCGAAAGGCAGCTTCCTTCCGATGAAATTGATTTGGGAGAACTGCTATTAAAACTATTTAAAATCGTCAACAGGAATAAGTTCACCTTACTTATACTCACTGCTCTAGGAGTAGCTTTAGGAACAGTTAATTACTACCTAAAAGAACCTATATATGAAAGTAGTATGATGTTAAGATCCGACATCCTCACTGAAGCTTATAGTGAAACGCTAACGGATAATCTCAAAAGGCTCATACAGGAGAGAAACGATGCTCTGCTAAGCGAAAAATTGAGTATCACGGCTGAAGAAGCTTCTCATTTGGTAGATATTAAAGTAGAGAGTGTAGAAGAGGCGAACACCCCGGTGGGAGCGGTTAAAAACATCATATTTTTAATTTCAGTCGAGATCACGGATAACGGGATCTTGGAGAATTTACAGGCTGGCATTGTCAATTTTTTGGAGAATAACGAGTTTGTTAAAAAGAGAATTGACCTAAGACGCAAGCGTTTTGAGGCATTGGTGAGTCAAGTAAACAAAGAGATCAAAGAAATAGACAGCCTTAAAAAAAGAATGAACGAGGGGATAATTTATAATCAACAAGGGGCTAATTTGGTAGTATTGGACCCTTCAAATGTCTATGAAAAGGCTCTTAGTCTTTTCAAAGAGGAGTTGACCTATCAAGAGAACCTTGAGTTAATCGACAGTATCCAGCTTATCGAAGGGTTTACTGCCTTTAAGAATCCTATTGCTCCTAGGTTATCCATATCAGGAGGAAGTGGTCTACTGGTTGGCTTGTTCTTGGCCCTGATCATAGTGTTTACCAGGGAAACAATCTCGTATTTAAAATCCATTGATAAATAGATTTGCTTGCCCAGATCATCCATTTAATAAAGAAAGAAATCGTTTTAGAGTGGCGCAATCGCTATGCCATTAATGGAATCACACTTTACCTAATAAGTACAATTTTTATTTGCTATCTAGGTTTTAACGTAAAGTCGAACGAGTTAGACCCTATTACCTGGAATGTTCTTTTTTGGATCATTATTCTCTTTACTGCTATCAGTGTTGTAGCCAAAAGCTTCATTCAAGAAAAGCAGGGGCTGTTTTTATACTACTATTGGCTGCACGATCCAACCTCCCTCATCATCGCTCGTACGCTCTACAATGCATTGCTCATGGTGATTTTAGGGGTGGTAGGCCTGTTGGTATATTCCATTGTACTTGGGAACCCTGTTGAAGATATTATTCTATTTTTGATTAACGTTATTGTCGCATCTCTTGGGTTGTCATCAGCACTTACCATGATTTCTGCCATTGCTGCTAAAGCCAAAAATAGTCATACACTTATGGCCATCTTGAGCTTCCCGGTTATACTCCCCATCTTACTGATGGTGATCAAGGTATCAAAAAATGCTATGGATGGCCTGGAAAGATCGAATTCTTATGATGAGCTGGCTACCCTTTTGGCAATAAATGCCATAACAGGAGCGGTATCTTACCTTTTGTTCCCGTATCTTTGGCGCAGTTAAAGAGTTCTTGATATGCGCAAAAGCTGGTGGAAAGTAGTTACCGTTGTGCTTCTCGTGTATGTGATCACAGGGGGATTATTGATGGAGGTACCACGATTGAATATTTTGAATGAGACGATCCGCGCCCTTTATTTTCATGTACCCATGTGGTTTGGGATGATCATTATGCTGGTAGTATCCATGGTATACTCTGTAAAATATTTGAGGAGTTCTAATGCATTATACGATACCATTGCCCTTGAATTTGCCAACGTAGGCATAGTGTTTGGCATTTTCGGGATCTTAACAGGGATGTTTTGGGCCCAGTTTGCCTGGGGTGCCTGGTGGAGTGGAGATCCCAAGCAAAATGCATCGGCCATCGGCCTATTGATCTACCTGGCTTACTTCGTATTAAGAGGCTCTTTAGAAGACCGTGAACAAAGAGCAAGAATAGCGGCAGTTTACAATATTTTTGCTTTTGCTGCCTTGATCCCACTTTTATTTATACTACCTAGGCTCACTGATTCGTTACATCCTGGGAACGGCGGTAACCCGGGATTTAATGCTTATGACCTTGATAACCGAATGAGAAGGGTCTTCTACACCGCGGTAATTGGCTGGTCACTATTAGGAGTATGGATAGCTAGTGTCAGGGTCAGGATACGCAGAATAGAGTCATCGTTAGAACTATGAGAAAAGTACTCGTTGCCTTTTTTATTTTTATGTGTGCACAGGTCTTGGCAGCACACGGTGAAGTCCAAAATGCCCGACAAGACTACAGTGCTTCACAAGTGGAAATGGCTGACCAGTTTAGGGCAGATGGAAAAATATATGTATTAACGGGAATAATACTTATCATCCTATTTGGCACCGTGGTATACTTAATCGTAATTGACAGGAAAGTCAGCCGCCTGGAAAAAGAATTACGAAATGACGGTCATTAGAAACATTACCTGTCATAATTTTGTAATTAGAATGAATCCTCATACAACATGAAAAAGACGCATATCATCGGAATTGGAATTATTGCTATTGCTATATTCGTGATCATCTCCACGGCCGGTGACGCCAGTTCTTATGTCACCTTTGAAAAGGCCTATGAAATGGCACAAAAAGGCAAGGATAAGAGCATCCATGTAGTAGGTGAGCTTACCAAGGATACACAGGGCGAAGTGACCGGTATAAAACATTCTTCAGACAAGCTTTCCTTTTCATTCGTAATGGTTGATGAGAATGACCGCAAGCAGGAAGTGATCTACCATGAGCCTATGCCGGCTGATTTTACGAAATCTGAAAAAGTAGTGGTCATTGGCTCATACCATAACGACATGTTTGTCGCAGATAAGATATTGATGAAGTGTCCTTCCAAGTACCAAGAGACTACGGTAAGCGCAGGGGTTTGAGACAAATAGTGGCGGTTTATGATACGAAGCTTCATTGGTGACCTAGGTCACTTCTTTACGATATTAGCCTTTATAGGGGCCTTCTTTTCGTTCTTTTCCTACTTCAAAGCTACTGTAGCGAACGATTTAGGGCTTAAAAAAGACTGGCGGTTAAACGGCAGAGGGTTTTTCTTTATTCATGTAGTCGGGGTTATGGGAGTGGTGATCTCCTTGTTTACCATTATTTACAACCACTATTTTGAATACCACTATGCCTGGAGCCATTCCTCCACTCGCCTGCCTACACATTACATGATCTCCTCGTTTTGGGAAGGTCAAGAAGGTAGCTTTCTCCTTTGGATGTTTTGGCACAGTATATTGGGTATGGTCTTGATCTTTACCAATAAATTCTGGGAATCATCGATCATGACCATATTCACCTTGGTACAGGCTTTTTTAGCTTCCATGATATTGGGGGTGATCATACCGGGCCTTGAACTCAAGATCGGCAGTTCTCCCTTTATCCTACTTAGGGAAGTTATAGACGCTCCGATCTTTAAGCAAGACCCGGATTTTGTACCGCAAGATGGAACTGGACTTAACCCATTGTTGCAAAACTATTGGATGGTCATTCACCCTCCCACGCTTTTTTTAGGTTTTGCCACTACCGTGATCCCTTTTGCATACTGCATAGCCGGGCTATGGCTTAAAAAATATCGCGATTGGGTGAGGCCAGCACTACCTTGGGCTCTTTTCTCTGGCGCCGTATTAGGACTAGGCATCCTTATGGGCGGATACTGGGCTTACGAAACCTTGAATTTTGGAGGGTATTGGAACTGGGACCCGGTAGAAAATGCAGTATACGTGCCATGGCTGATCCTTATTGCTTCTATCCACACCATGATCACCTTTAAAAAGAGTAGCACCGCACTTAAAATATCGGTGATCTTAGTTATCGCTACTTTCATCTTAATTCTTTATTCCACCTTTTTAGTGCGTAGTGGAGTACTTGGCAATTCTTCTGTCCATTCTTTTACTGACCTGGGTCTTTCAGGCCAGTTACTGCTCTACTTGCTCGCTTTCCTCGTTCTTTCGATCATTTTGGCAGCTATTCGATGGAAAGAACTGCCCACTACGGAAAAAGAGGTCTCCACCTATTCCAGGGAATTTTGGATCTTGATCGGGGCAATAACCTTATGCCTGATGGGTTTCCAGGTGCTTGTCCCTACTTCCATTCCCGTGTATAACAGTATCGTTGAATCTTTCGGGGGCATTTCAAATGTAGCTCCCCCGGTGGACCAAGTGGAATATTATTCCAAATTCCAGCTATGGTTTGCGGTAGCGGTAGCTCTTTTGTCTGGCACCGGCCAGTTTTTCTGGTGGAAGAAAATGGATAAAAAGCAGTTGCTGTCAGACCTTACAGGACCCGTGATCTTAACATTGATCCTGAGCGCCATCATCATTTTGATCTACGACGTTGGGGATCCGGCGCTGATCGTACTGCTATTAGCGGGGACTTATACCGTGGTGGCGAATGCAAAAATATTGATCAATGTACTTAAAACCAGTCCCAAGCTATCCGGGGGGGCTATTACGCACATTGGCGTGGGGCTTATGTTGATAGGAGTACTCTTCTCTTCTGGGTATTCAAAAGTGGTTTCTTTGAACAATACGGGCATGCTCATCTCACGGGAGCTGGACGAAGAGTTCAATCGCGAAAACCTCCTCTTATTCATCAATGAGCCCAAAACGATGAATAACTATGACCTAAAGTATAAGGGTGAGCGGCTGGAGCCTACAGGGCGGTCCGGGCTGGTGAAAAAAGATGAAATTACGCGGATCGATGAATTTACTGCCGTTGCTGATAACGATATTTTCTTTGAAGGTAAGAAACTATTCCAGGCGCAAGATACTTTCCCGATCCACGCCGAAAACGTATATTATGAAATTGAATTGACATCACAATCTTCCGGTAAAAAGTACAATTTGTACCCCCGGATACAAGATAACCCTACCATGGGGTCGGCGGCTTCCCCGGCGATCAAACGGGACCTGTCACGGGACCTTTACGCTCATGTAGTCTCGAGATTATCACACGAGGAAGTAGAATGGAGTGAGCCAAGGGAATTTAAGATCAGCCCAAAGGAAAACTTTTTTGTCAATGATTATGTAGCACAAGTAGAAGGCTTAGAGCGGATATCCAAGGTACAAGGAGTGGACTTAGCACAAGAAGATGTTGCCATCCGGGGATTTGTCAAAATACTGGGTGAAGAAAAGGAGTACGAAGCCCAGCCTATTTTTTTAATAAAAAATGGTTTAGTAGGCAGGATCCCAGACGAGGTAAACGACTTAGGGCTTAGCGTATCTTTGATGAATATTTATCCCGAGGAGAACAAGTTTACAGTAGGTGTAAGCACCCGGCAAAAAGATTGGATCATCTTAAAGGCAATTGAAAAGCCACTTATCAATATACTCTGGCTCGGGACCTTAGTGCTCATGTTTGGTTTTGGCGTAGCCGTGGTCAGAAGATACCAGGAGTTTAAAAAAATGCGAGAAAAGGGAGCGGAATAGCTCATTTCGGATGGTGTAGATTAAAGCGCTTAAACCATTTAATAGATAGGATAGATTTAGACGCTTCACGCTTGTAACATCATGAAATACCGGGTTTCAATCATTGGCGCTGGTAACTTGGCCTGGCACCTGGCACCTACACTAGACAATGCGGGGTTCGTGGTGGCAGAAGTATATAGTCGGAGCGTTAAAAAAGCAAAATCGTTAGTGGAACGATTGTACCAGGCCGAAACAAAAAAAAACCTCGACTTCTCCAAAAGCAACTCAGATGTTTTCATAATAGCTGTCAATGATGATGCTATCGAAGAAGTGGCCCAAGAGATCGTTCTTCCGGCAGAAGATTCCATATTAGTCCATACCTCGGGCAGTAGGTCCATGGGTATTTTGTCATATGCAGCAGTAGAGAATATCGGGATTTTCTACCCTTTACAAACCTTTAACAAAGAAGCGAAAGTACAATTCGACGAGATCCCCATATGCGTGGAGGCTTCTACTGCCTATGCGGAAGGCATTTTAGCGGAAATAGGCAATAGCCTAAGCAAAAAGGTGGTGTCGATCGACAGTGACCAGCGAAGGGCCCTGCATGTGGCGGCTGTTTTTGCCAATAACTTTGTTAACCATTGCCTCCGCATATCCCACGATATTATGAAGTCTGAAAAACTGGACGGTGAATTGATCCGTCCTTTGGTAGAAGAGACCATTCGGAAAGCATTCCAAATAGGCCCGGACCGGGCCCAGACCGGGCCCGCAAAAAGGCATGATTATGAAACACTGGATGAACACCTGGACTACCTTAAGGAAAACGATGAACTCGCCGAAGTGTATAGGATATTTTCACAATACATTGTAGACTGCTATCCTTTAGAAGACTAAAATTTCCATTCCACCAAAACTTCGCCTATCTTAAAAGGAAAAAATATGGACTTACCTAAAATCCCTCAAAAAACTCCTATAGTAGCCGATTGTAAATGCGGCACTTACTTTTGGTGCTCATGTGGGCTGAGTAAAAGCCAGCCCTACTGCGATGGCTCCCACAAAGGCACGGACTTTTCACCCATGAAACAGGTAATAGACGAAGATAAGAAACTCGCATGGTGTGGATGTAAGCAGACCAATACCCCTCCGTTTTGTGATGGCTCCCACAAAAACCTTTAATTATGTCGTCTCATCACATTGTACGTGATGAGCAGGAGCCTGCACTATTCATTCAACAGTTGCATGCTGTTCCCAGCGAGCGATTAGGCCATTTGTTAGAATGGAGCCCTACGGTGATGATCACCAGCGACCAAGTGGACCAGGCACTGGGTCGAGGTTTTAAGGTTGATGTAGTATTGTGTCACCGGCAGGAGCTAGAGGCTTTAAGATCAAAACTACTGCACCAGGTACCGATACATTTTTTAACCATCCCACGGTACGAGGAAAGCATCCCACGAGGATTGGATCACCTTGTCGCTTCTAAGCACAAAGCGGTTTACCTAGTTACCAACTTCAGCGCGCAATTAGTAAAAAGATTATCTTTTCATTTGACCTCCATGCAGGTTACCATCATAGATGGAGACTTCAAATGGTACTTTGTGGACCGAAAGTTTAAAAAATGGGGCCCGCCGGGCCAAGTCTTCAGGACGATAACCAAGGATCTTAGGGTAAAGATAGAACCTACACCAAATGTCAAATGGGAGAAAGGGTATTTCGAGTTTTCACCAAAACAGGAAGGTTTTGTAGAAGTAGGTTCCTCAAAGCCTTTCTGGCTTGGCGAAAAGATCATTGGTCCACAATCCCCTGACAATCCTATTTTTACCGTTTAGATCCTGTGTGATGTCTACAGAGTGAAAATCCAATACCTCCATCATTGCTTTGATGTCTTCTGCATACTTCTCGTTCACCTCAAAATAAAGTCGTCCGCCATCTCTCAGCGCTTGCTGGGACAGTTCGCAAATGCGACGGTAGAATAAAAAGGGATCCTTATCACTGACAAATAGGGCTGTAGCAGGCTCGTGATCTAAAACATTGGCTTTCATATGCTCTCTTTCACTTTCCAATACATAGGGAGGATTGCTCACTATGAGGTCGAAGGGTCCGCCGGGAATGGATTCTGTAAGGATGTCAATTAACAAGAACTCTACATCCACTTCGTGGCGAGCAGCATTAGAACGGGCTGTTTTTATCACCCGGGGATCAATATCAATAGCATAGGCTTTACTATCTCTTAGCTCACGCGCTAACGTCACTGGGATGCAGCCTGAGCCTGTACCAATATCCAGGAATTTGATCTTTTTATCCCGGTTTTCTTTGATGATAAGCGCGATAAGTTCTTCTGTCTCCGGGCGAGGGATCAGTACGGATGAATTCACCTCGAACTTTCGGCCATAAAACTCCGTCTCTCCTACTATATACTGGATTGGCTCATGATCATTAATTCTCATGATAAATTGATCCAAATTCTTTTTTTCCTTTGTTGTAATATTCAAAGAGCGGTCGACAATGACCTCCGCCTTATCTATATGAAACAGGTGATCTATTACCCTGTAGGCAATACTGCTCACCTCTGCTTCGGGTTCGTTGATATCAATACCGTTTATGATGTATTGAAATAGCTTTTTTGAAGAGTCGGGGAGAATCTCAGGCATCGTAGTCTGTTAATAACAATGTGTTTGCTAACATTGTAAAGCTTTTGGAGCAGCACAAATATATTAAAATTTCTGAGCCCTTCTTACAATGAGCAAAGATGAGCAATATATGCACAGGGCGTTGAAACTAGCCCGTCACGGTTTAGGACAGGTAAGTCCCAACCCATTGGTAGGTTGTGTGATCGTCCATAATGACACCGTGATCGGGGAAGGGTGGCACCGAAAGGTGGGTGAAGCTCATGCCGAGGTAAACGCCATCTATTCCGTAAAGGAACCTGCCCTGCTCCAAGAAAGCTCGGTATATGTCACATTAGAGCCATGCTCACATCATGGACGGACCCCACCTTGCGCTGATCTTCTTGTAGAACATAAGGTAAAGGAAGTGATCATTGCCGTGCAGGACCCTAACCCTTTGGTCAGTGGGCGAGGGATACGCAAGCTGGAAAAAGCCGGGATACAAGTTAAAACGGGGATTTTAGGGGAACAGGCAAGAGAAACTAACAAGCGATTTCTCACCTACATTAACAAACAGCGACCATACATCATTCTCAAATGGGCCCAAACCAGTGATGGCTTCATTGCTCGTAATAATTATGATTCAAAATGGATTAGCGAACCGGCTAGCAGGCTGTTGGTCCACCAATGGCGGTCAGAAGAAGATGCGATTTTGGTAGGTACCAACACGGCCAGGTTTGACGATCCCAAGCTTAACGTAAGAGAAGTTACCGGTCGAGACCCGGTGCGCGTGGTCATTGACAAACACCTGCAACTACCAAAAAAGTTACACCTCTTTGATGGTTCTCAAAAAACATTATGCTACAACCTTGTCGAAAATAAAGTGGAAGGGCTCACACAATTCATTTGTCTCCAAGAACATGCCTTTTTAGAATCATTACTCGAAGACCTAAAAGCACGCGAGATACAGTCCTTGATCATAGAAGGAGGAGCCCAGCTATTGAACAGCTTCATCAACGCAGGCTTGTGGGACGAGGCTAGGGTCTTTGTAGCGCCTGGTACTTTCGGAAGTGGAGTGGCAGCTCCATCACTAAAAACCCCTGCGGCTGAAACCAAGATCATTAGCGACAAACTGTTATACTTTACCAATCCCTACTGAACTCGTGATCAAAACTCTTTTTGTATAAGACCATACTTGCCATTTAGATGTAAGTGATAACTTTGAACTTTTCTAAAGAAACTAATATTGTTATAGAGACCGATCGATGAGCCTAAAACAACCGGGGGTCAACCTTCCGCGAACATGAAAGAAAGAGGTAAAGATTGGGCTAAGTGAAAACGAAATACCTGGTTGGAAAACCCTGCGAGTTTTCCCTTGCTGAAGTAAGAAGTTATAAAGATGTAACCAAGAAACATTTGTAAACGAATATGGCTGAAGAATTGATCATACCCACCTCCACGGATAAAAAAGAAAAATATGAAACTTTACTGCCACAGATAGAAGGCCTGCTCAGTAACGAACCCGACCTGGTCGCAAACCTCGCCAACGTTTCATCCGCCTTGAAATTCGGAATGGGCTTTTTTTGGGTAGGATTTTACTTGGTAAAAGACGACGAATTGGTACTAGGGCCTTTCCAGGGCCCCATTGCCTGCACCCGCATCAAAAAAGGAAAAGGCGTATGTGGAACGGCCTGGGAAAAAGGAAAAACAATACTGGTGCCTGACATAGAGCAGTTTCCCGGGCATATTGCCTGTAGCTCGGATTCCAGGTCGGAGATCGTACTCCCCGGTTTTAAAAATGAGGAGGTACAATTGGTTTTAGATGTAGACAGTGACCAAGTCAATGATTTTGATACGACTGACCAAGTGTATCTTGAAAAGATAATGAAGCTGGTGGAATCGAAGCTTTAGTTAAGCTCAGCCAGTACAGTCATCCCGGCCTTGGTCTTGTCGCCAATGTTTACAAGAACATCTGTCCCCAAAGGAAGGAAAACATCTACGCGTGAACCGAATTTTATAAACCCGAATTCCTGCCCCTGGGATAGTTTATCTCCTTCAGAGAGGTAGCACTTAATCCTCCGCGCCATAGCTCCCGCAATTTGGCGAAAGAGTATGGGCGTACCGTTATCCATTTTGGCCACCACGGTGGTGCGTTCGTTTTCTGTGCTGGACTTAGGGTGCCAAGCCACTAGGTATTTGCCCGGGTGGTATTTAAAGTAGTCGATGATACCTTTCACCGGCATCCTGTTCACATGAACATTGATGGGCGACATAAAAATGGATACTTGGATACGTTTGTCTTTTAGGTATTCTCCCTCTGCCGTCTCTTCAATCACTACCACTTTTCCATCTGCCGGGGCTATCACATGCTTATCATTGACTGGACAATGGATCTTCGGGCTCCTGAAAAATTGTAACACTAATAAAAAGAGTACTACGCTTACGCCCAGCGACACCTGGAAAATAATTGTACCTCCAATATAATTGTAGGCTACAAGATTTACTACTGTGAGTATGATCAATAGGACCGCTAAAAGGGTCCTTCCTTCTTTATGTATTGTCAAAGCTTATGTGTCTTAATCAGAAACTACCCTAAAAACGTACCGTATTTTAATGGGCTTCCCCTGGGTTAATAACCACCACGGAACTTATAGGTTTTCGCTACTTTATCAATTGCCACGATGTAGGCCGCAATACGCATCGATACGTCATATTCTTGCGACGTCCGGTACACATTGTCAAAAGCATCCTTCATAATACGATCTGAACGCCTGTTCACACGTTCGCCCGTCCATTTATATCCCAAGCGATTCTGTACCCATTCGAAGTAAGACACGGTTACACCGCCCGCATTGGCCAAAATATCAGGAGCTACCATGATGCCTTTGTCGTTAATGATCGTGTCTGCCTTTGCCGATGTGGGGCCGTTTGCCCCTTCTACAATTAATCGTGCTTTAATGTTTTCGGCATTACGCGAGTTGATCACATCCTCCATGGCCGCTGGTACTAACACGTCCACTTCCAGTTCCAGTATCTCGTTGCCATCTATTTTTTCTGCCCCGGAATATCCTTCCATGGTACCATTATTAGCATTACGATATTCAATGGCCGCCTCTATATCTATACCTGCGCCATTGTAGTATGCCCCAGAAATGTCACTGACCGCCACTACTTTTGCTCCCCGTTCAGCCAGCAGTAACGCGGCAAACGAGCCCACATTACCAAAGCCCTGCACAGCGCATGTAGATTTATAAGGATTGATCTTGAGTTTTTCCATGGCCGCCAGCGCGGAAACCATCACCCCCCGGCCTGTAGCCTCGGTACGTCCTAAGGATCCGCCTAGTACGAGAGGCTTACCCGTAACTACGGAATTGATCGTCATCCCCTGGGTCCGGGAGAATTCGTCCATGAGCCAGGCCATTTCTCGCGGCCCCGTGCCCATATCAGGAGCGGGAATATCCCGGTCAGGACCAAAGATCTCGATCATAGCCAAGGTGTACGCACGCATCAGCCGTTCTATTTCTCCTGATGACATCTCCCGTGGGTTACATTGAATACCTCCTTTCGCCCCTCCGTAGGGAATGTCCACCACGGCACATTTCCAAGTCATCCAGGCAGCAAGCGCTTTTACCTCGTCCAAATTCACCCCGGGATCAAAACGGATACCCCCTTTCGAGGGTCCTAGGATATTTGAGTGGATCACCCGGTAGCCATCAAAAACACGGATCGACCCATCATCCATGGTGATGGGCAGTGAAACGATAACCTGTTTAGCGGGAGACTTCAGTACGTTATAAACTTCGTCATCCAGGCCGAGGATCTGGGAAGCAATGTGGAATCTCGACATCATTGCCTCGAAAGGATTAGTCTCATCCTTCAGCGGGGCCGGCTCAATATAACCCATAGATTATTCTGTGTGTTTGGAAACGTTTGCAAATAAACCCAAAATTTGTCATTTCTCTAATCAGAATTTTACGAAAACCGTTAAACCGCACAAAAACGGCGTTTGTTATGACCCTTAGGTTATTCAAATAATTTGAGGAATGCTACAATAAAAGGCGCCGCCAGCAAAAGGCCGTCAAAACGATCCAGGAAGCCGCCGTGCCCGGGGATCAGCCGGCTTGAATCTTTAATGGCGATGCTTCTCTTGAACAAAGATTCTACCAGGTCTCCAAAAGTACCTGTAACTACTATGATCAGTGCCAAGGTGGTCCACTGCCAGGTCTCTAACCCGAAAAAAGGTATTTTAGAAATACCAAAAGCCATGGCCATAGCCAGTACAAATCCACCTAAGCTGCCCTCCCATGATTTTTTTGGTGAAACCCGTTCAAAAAGCTTGCGCTTGCCAAAACGTACCCCGGCAAAGTATGCACCTGTGTCACTGGCCCATAAAATGAGCATAGAACCAATGATAAGCTGGCCTGTATACTGCCCGGGATGGAACGCCATCACGTTGATAAGCGAAAACGGTATGGATACATAAATTATCCCTAGGAAAGTAAACGCCACTCCCCGAAAAGGCTTCTTGATCTGTTTACGGTACAAGTAGATCATATATACGCAAGCCACCACCGGGAAAATCGTGAAATAATACTTCTCGTGGATCGTGCTGCTTTCCACCAGGAAAGAAATAAGAAAAATAAAAGACCCTGAAAAGGTGCCAAACGTTTTTAAGGGCAGCATACCGTCCAAGCCTACCAGTTTATAAAACTCTAACTGGGTGATCATACTGATCAAGAAAAAAATAGTGAAATAGGACCACGCACCATAATAGATCCCCCCTAGGATGACCCCGGCACCCAGTACGGCGGCAATGACCCGCTGTACAAGGTTGCTTAACTTACCCAAAACTGATGTCATTTTCGATAATGTTCAATGACTTGATCACTTCTTCAGCGGCCACGTGCACTTCAATTTGCCCAAAACTGGCGTAAGATGAGTCTTTCTTATTGATAATCACAGGATTTAGGCCGTTGCTTTCCAACACATCCTTCACAATTTCCGCCTTGTACGACTCAAAAGCGCTAAACACCTTCTGCCATTTGCTCATCGGGATTGTTTTTAAGGAAGTGATTTCTAAAATAAAATAATAGACCAGCGGTAATAATAGCGAATAATACCACAGCCATCAACGAAGGAGGTTCACTATTTTCAATATCAAAATTGACTTGGCCCAAATTATACAGGTAAATCATGACAAGCGTAAACCCGTTGTTGATAAAATGAGCGAATATGGGGATCCACAAGTTCCCGGACCAGTAATACAAATATCCAAACAATGCCCCAAGCAACACCCTAGGAACAAAACCAAAAAATTGGAAGTGAATTGCGCTGAACAGGACCGCCGAGAGCCAGATGGCTATGTGTATGTTACCGTTAGCCTTGTGGATCATGTTTTGCATGATCCCCCGGAAGACGAGCTCTTCCCCTAAGGCTGCAAAAACTGCAATTACGAAAAATGCTACCATAAACTGCGAGAAACTGTCAAATGCCGTAAGATATTCCGTCATTTTTGCGGCAGCTTCCTCGGTCTGTCGCGCCCAGCTTTCAAAACCTTTCATGAACTCGGGGAAAGAAACATTCAAATTCCATTCGATAAAGACTGCATTTACAGTCATAAATACAACGGTAACGATCCCCGTAATCAGCCATGGCGTTATACCCAGCGGTTTAGCAAAAAAAGATTTGATACTTACCTTTTCCCTAGCGTACATATAAATGGCAGGAACGACAAACAACCCTACTAAAGTGGCAGAGCCTTGTATAATAAAAAGTGGCAGTTTAAACTTCGGTGACGCCAATGGATCCGTAAGCCCTTGGGAGAATTCCAGCACAGGGCCGTCATAAAAGGGGATGGCCAGTAATAATCCTACCAAGGGGCCAATGGCAAAGAATCCAAGCAAGGATACAATCAAGGCTATAATGGCCGATAGCGAGGGGCTATGACCACCCGGCAGCCGAAAGTTATTGTCGAATTTGTCCATAAATTGGCTTAAATTTACGGCTTATTTTTAATTCGGCAGATTGGGTAAAGCACATATGGTGAAAATAAACGATATAGAGCTGGGTGAATTTCCATTGCTACTGGCCCCTATGGAAGATGTGAGCGATCCTCCCTTCCGCGCAGTGTGTAAGGAAAATGGGGCAGATTTAATGTATACGGAGTTTATTTCTTCCGAGGGACTGATCCGTCATGCAGAAAAAAGTGTGCAGAAGTTGGACATCTATGATTACGAGAGGCCCATCGGTATCCAGATCTTTGGGGATAAGATCGACTCGATGCGGGAAGCAGCGGCCATCGCCGAACAGGCCCGCCCGGAGATCATTGATATCAACTACGGATGCCCGGTAAAAAAAGTGGCCTGCAAGGGCGCTGGGGCAGGTATCCTGCTGGACTTACCCAAAATGCAAAAGATGACCGAAGAGATCGTGAAGCAGGTCAGCTTACCGGTAACGGTAAAAACACGGCTCGGATGGGATGAAAAAACCATACAAATTGTAGAAGTGGCTAAAAGGTTGCAGGATGTAGGCATAAAAGCCCTCACCATCCATGGTCGTACCCGTAAACAGATGTATAAGGGCGAGGCCGACTGGACCAAGATCGCCGAAGTAAAAAATCATCAAGATATCCATATTCCCATTTTCGGGAATGGGGACATAGATTCTCCCGAAAAAGCGTTGGAGTACCGGGAAAAATACGGGGTAGACGGCATCATGATCGGCAGGGCAGCGATAGGCTACCCTTGGATATTCAACGAGATCAAATATTATTTTGAAACGGGCAAAAAACTTGCCCCTCCTACACTTAATGACCGGGTGGATGTGGCGCGTAAGCACCTTGATTTTTCGGTAGAATGGAAAGGGGAGCGAAAAGGGCTTTTTGAAATGCGCAGGCATTATACCAATTATTTCCGGGGCATTCCTAATTTTAAGCCTTTCCGCACAAAGCTGGTAGAGTCTGATTCTTACCGAGAGATCGCAGACACCCTTGAAGAAATAAGACATACTTTCGATATCCATGTAATGGCTTGATCCCCGTGGCGGCTTAATGGACAAAAAACAAAATTTGCTCGCTTGGGGATTACTGTTAGTACTGGCAGCTATCTGGGGCAGTTCGTTTATTTTGATCAAAAAGGCCTTGTTAGTATACTCGGCCGGGGAAGTAGGCGCCTTACGTATCGTTTCGGCCTACCTTTTCCTATTGCCGCTGGCCCTAAGCTCTTTCAAAAAAATACGCCGGAAACATTGGGTAGTGCTGATAAGCGTAGGTTTTGTGGGTAGCTTGATCCCCTCCTTTTTGTTTGCTATTGCACAGACCAGGATACCAAGCTCTGTGGCTGGGATTCTCAATGCGCTAACGCCGTTATTTACACTTATCTTGGGTGCTTTACTCTTCGCACAACAGGTGGTAGCTCGTAAATTTGCCGGGGTTATCCTCGGGTTTTTAGGTTGTGGTATATTGATCTTTGCTGGCTCTAGTGGAAATATTGGCTTCAATGCATACGCATTACTCGTGGTACTGGCTACATTATTTTATAGCATCAATCTCAACTTGATCAAATTTAAACTGGCTGAACTCAATGCGAGGGCTATAACCAGTTTATCCCTTTTTTTAGTAGGGCCAGTAGCTACGATCTATTTGCTTTTCTTTACTGGCTTCACTGGCAAAATAGGAGTCGTAGAGGGGTCTTACCCAGCCTTAGGCGCTGTTGCCTTGCTTGGCATTTTGGGTACTGCCATAGCCCTGATCCTGTTCAATCAATTGGTGAAAATCACCTCACCTCTTTTTACCAGCTCAGTGACTTACATAATTCCGATCGTTGCAGTTGTCTGGGGGTTGATAGATGACGAACGTCTATATTCCGGGCATTACCTTGGAATGATCTTCATTATAACAGGTGTTTATTTAGCCAATAAAGCCGGGAAATAAGTGGTAATTTAAGGGGTCAAAAAGTGAAAAAACTACTCCAAATTACGTTACAAAATTCATACTCCTTCTTTTCCACTCCTTGCGTCTCCGCCCTGAACCTATTCATCCCAGTAAGTTAAGGCCATAATTCCGTAAGAGCTACCCGGCTCCCCGATTCCTACAATCTACGTGTTTTGACCCCTGCCATAAGTGCATACCTTGGATTCTTACAGTTGGCAATTTTGAATAATTGCCATATTAAATAATCTAAACCAATGCTTATGAAAAAGATTTTACTATTAATCTTAATGGTAGCCCTATGTTATTCTGAAAGCACAGCGCAGGATAAGACCGTAACGGGCACAGTGGTGTCATTAGATGATGGCGCCGTATTACCAGGGGTAAACGTACTCGTGAGAGGCACCACGGTGGGTACCGTCACGGATCTGAACGGCAAGTATTCACTAGTAGTCCCCGCTAATGGCTCCGTCTTGGTGTTTTCATTTATCGGTTTCATAACGGAAGAAGAAGAGATCGGGTCAAGGAACGTTATAGATATCCAATTAACCTCCGATGTACGGCAGCTAAGCGAAGTGGTGGTTACCGCCGCCGGGATTGAAGCCAACAAAAGGGAACTTGGATACTCCATACAAAATGTAGATGCCGATGAGATCCGGCAAGCTCGCGAGACGAATTTTGTATCTGCCCTGAGCGGAAAAATAGCCGGGGTACAGGTGACCAACGCCAGCGGAACACCCGGGGCGGCAGCACAAATAAGGATACGGGGCAACAAATCCGTACAAGGAAGTAACGGGCCGCTTTTTGTCATCGACGGGGTACCTATTGATAATTCTACCTTTAACACGGTAGATTCACCTGAAGACGACGTAGCTGACCTGGGTTCGGGAGGGGTCACAAACTCCAACAGGGCTGTAGACATTAATCCTGAAGACGTAGCTTCTTTAACGGTACTCAAAGGTCCTGCAGCCACTGTGCTTTATGGTATCCGGGCCGCTAATGGCGCAGTAGTCATTACGACAAAAAAGGGCGAACGAAACAAGCCTGCACGGATCAGGTACTCGTTTGGCTATTCCATTGATCGTGTAAACCAATTGCCTGATCTGCAACGAGAATTTGCCCAAGGCAGTGTAGTGGAGACTTTCGAAGGGTCAGACGTTTTTGTGCCCACTTTCCAGGCCGCTATGACCGGCTCCTCCCAACGTGCCAGCTGGGGGCCGAGGATCTCAGACCTGAGGTATTCTACCACACCGTCACGATGGGACGCAAATGGGCTGATCGTGCTGGCTGACGACCCCACGGCAACGAACAGGATCCCCAATTCTTACGATAATCCTGGTGACTTCTTTGAAGATGGCTCCAACGTAACGCACAACTTGAGTGTCTCCGGCGGAACAGAAAAAACCAGCTATTTCTTTTCCGTGGGGCGATTAGATCAAACAGGGATCATGCCCAACAGCAACTTTGCACGTACAAGCTTTAGGGCTACGACCAGCGCGGAACTATTTAATAATTTTACAGCTACGCTATCCGCTACATACATCAATTCTGGTGGAAAACGGGTTCAGAATGGTTCCAATACCTCCGGCGTAATGCTCGGCCTGCTTCGTACTTCCCCGACTTTTGATAATAGCGCCGGGTTTATCTTTGAAGACGACGGCACGCAGCGCGCTTACCGTGGAGGAAGCATCTATGATAATCCTTATTTCACAGTATTTAAGAACTTCAGTACGGATGACGTGAATAGGATCATTGGGTATACCCAATTAGCTTACGATGCCCTCCCCTGGCTTAACATAACCTACCGCTTAGGTGTCGATACCTATGGCGACGATAGGGTATTCAGGAACGATGTAAACTCATCCAGTGTGCAAGTAGGACAGGTCATCAATCAAACCATAAGCAGCACAGATATCAACTCGGACTTTTTAGTCACCGTCAATACCGATATCACGGAAAACCTGGACCTGAACGCCACCGTAGGACACAATTACTTTAATAAAGACGTTCATATAAACCGAATTGACGGGCAAGGGTTAGCGTCTCCCGGCTTTTTTAACATTGCCAGCGCCACATCCGTCAACGTGTCGGAGGGCGTTACACGACGTGAACTTTACGGGCTGTTTGGCACCGTAACGCTGAATTATGCCAATCAATTTTTTGTCAATCTCAGCGGTAGGAACGACTGGTCCTCTACTTTGCCAGAAGATAACAACAGCTTTTTCTATCCTGCGGCTAGTATAGGATGGGATTTCACACAAACTTTTGGCGTGAGTAGTAATGTTCTCTCTTATGGTAAACTAAGAGCATCGTGGGGACAAGTAGGTAATGACGCTCCCTTTGGAGTCACGAACAACGGTTTCGTACAAACAAGAGTGCGTGACGGGTGGACTAATCCCCAAGGGGTGATCTTTCCCGCGCTTAGCTTAAATGCCTTTAATCCGAATACCCTTCTTGGCAACAATGAATTGAGAGCGGAGGAAACCACCACGATAGAATTTGGAGCTGACCTTCAATTTTTTGATGGAAAAATCGCACTGGACATCACGTATTTCGATGCCACCACGACCGATGCGATCCTAAACATTACCCTGCCCAGTGCCAGTGGCAGGCAACAGCGAGCGGTAAACTCGGCGGAACTGAATAACAAAGGATTCGAAGCTGCGCTCACCGCCAATGTAGTGAATAGTGGGGGATTCACCTATGACGCGGGGATCAATTTCACACGGATCAGGAATAAGGTAGAACGATTGGCAGAAGGAATACCTTTCATCACGATAGATCCATTTGGAACCCAACGTATTGCCGAAGGACAGCCCTACGGGATCTTTTTCGGCACACGGTTCCTGCGGGATGAAAACGGCAACATGGTGATCAACGAGGAAGATGGTATGCCTTTCGAGGACCCCACCGAGGGGATCGTCGGCGATCCAAACCCGGATTTCTTGTTAGGTTTTCGCAATACATTCAGTTACAGGGGATTCACTTTGAGTTTCCTGCTGGATATACGGGAAGGCGGCGATGTATACAATGGCACCAAAGGCGTGCTTAACAATTTTGGTGTAGGCGCCGAAACCGCCGACAGGAACGAACGAGTGATCTTTGATGGAGTGATAGGACAAGTAGAAGACGACGGCTCCATAGTACCGACCACCAGGCCCAATACCATCGAAGTGATCAAAGGGGGCACCGATGGCGGCACTAACTTTTATGAAAACTATGGTTTTGTCAACTTGACCGAGCTCACCATAGAGGATGGCTCGTGGATAAGAATGCGAGACATATCACTCTCGTATGACTTGCCCCAAAAACTACTGGGCCAGCTTCCTTTCTCAGCCGTGAGCGTCGGGGTGAACGCCAGGAACTTATTCTTGATCACGGACTACACGGGCATTGATCCTGAGACCAACCTCACCGGGGACTCCAGTAACGTACTCGGGTATGATTACTTCAATAACCCGAATACTAAAAGTTACGGTGTCAATCTTAACATTACTTTCTGATTTTGAAAATAGATATATCATGAGAAAATACTTATCTATAAAAATACTAAGCTTGGCAGTGATCTTATCTGTGATCACGTCTTGCGAATTTGGTGATACAAATGTGGACCCGGCGGTCCCCACTGACGTTTCTATTAGCGCACTGCTCCCATCGGGGCAAACAGCCGTTTCCTGGGCCATCGGCGGCGAAATGGTCCGGTTTAGCGGGCTTTTGACGCAGCAGTTTCAAGGAATTAATGCGCAACAATTGGATAACTACAGGTACCTGATCCGGGAGGCTGATACAGACGGTGTTTGGCAAAGGATGTATTTTAATTCCCTGAATACCTTAAATGTACTTATCACCCAATCCATAGAGCAAGATGCCCCGCATTACGAAGGAATAGCGAAAGTACTCATGGCGTTAGGGATAGGGGTCTTGACCGATGCTTTTGGTGATGTCCCTTATACGGATGCTTTTGGGGCGGATAATGAAAATTTCACCCCTTCCTACGATACCCAGCAGGACCTGTATTCCACCCTGCTGCCAAATTTGCTCGATGATGCCATTGAAAAACTCCAGGCCTCCGAAAGTATTGGGGGAACCCCTGGCAATGACGATGTGATATTTGGCGGAGACTTGGACCAGTGGGTTATTGCGGCTGAGTCCTTGAAATTGCGTTATACGTTCCAGGCGGCGAATAGAAACCCCATGGCATACGATGAAACCCTAGCCATGCTACCCAATGTTATCAGCTCTAACGACGAGGATTTTGAAATGATCTTCGGTTCACTTCCTAACGAGGCTAACCCTCAATACCAATTTACACAAAGCAGGTCCGGGAATATGAAAATGTCACAGCACTTCTTTGATTTTTTCAATGCTGCTGACACCCGGAAACCCCTTTTCGTTAACGGCGAGGGGTCGAAAAACTTTGAATTCAATGGATACTACACTACGATCAATTCGCCGGTAGTCCTGATGAGTTATGTGGAAATAAAGTTTATCGAAGCGGAATCGCACCTAATGAAAAGCAGCCCCGATGAAACCGCTGCTAAAGCAGCGCTGGATGAAGCGGTAGCTTCGTCTTTTGTTAAGATCACAGGAGGGGAAGTCCCGGTAGATTATCAAACTGACCTGGATACACGGTGGGCGGCTGCTATAGATAAGCTCGAGGTTTTGATCGATGAAAAATACATTGCGTGCTATTCACAAAGCCTGGTGACCTGGACGGACTATAGGCGTACGGGTTACCCAAGTTTAGAATTGATCGCAGGAGGTACGAATGCCTTCAATGCAAATGGAGAAATTCCTAGAAGACTACCCTACCCCCAAGAAGAAAGGCTTTTGAACCTGGAAAACCTACCCATAAAAACACCGAACCTACAGACCCGGTTTTGGTGGGACGAATAAAAAGTGTTTGATTCCGAAGGGGGCTATGCCCCCTTCTTCATCTTATAAGTTTTGAAACGGCTGATCGTCATATTACTCTTCGCTAATGGGGCCTATGGCCAGCCTAAGCCGGCAGCAGGTATCCTACTGGATACGATCATTTGCCAGCACGATCCTTCACAGGGCTACGCCCTCTACCTCCCCAATAGTTACCAAAGCCACCAAAAGTGGCCTATTATTTTTGTATTTGATCCCATGGCGCGTGGTATGCACGCAGCAAAGGTCTTCACCCCGGCTGCCGAGGAGCTCGGATATATCGTAGCAGCATCGAATAATTCGAGGAACGGATCATGGGAAATTGCTTTGGACGCCGCAGACGCTATGTTTGTGGACGCCCTTAAACGGTTTTCCATCGACACAGACAGGATCTACACCACGGGGTTTTCAGGGGGTTCCCGGGTAGCTATGGGTGTGGCCGTTATGACCAAAAGTGTTAGGGGTGTTATTGGCTGTGGGGCAGGCTTCCCGGACACACCGGGTTACCGCCCTAGTACCGGTCATGCATTTTCTTATGTTGGGCTGGTGGGAGACAGGGACATGAACTACCAAGAACATATTACCATAGAAAAAGAACTGGATCGAATAGGGCTCAAAAATATACGCCTGGTATTTCACGGCATACACCAGTGGCCCCCTCCCAGCCAAATCAAAACCGCCCTGCAGTGGCTTGAGTTACAAGCGCAACTCTTGGGCTACAACACCAGTGACAATTGGAATGCCCTAGGGACCTACCATCACCTAAAACACCGGGCCGACAGTTTAAGAAAAGCTAACCGGCTGGTGTTGGCCCAACAGGCTTATGTACAAATGCTCGACGATTTTGAAGGGAAGGTAGACCTGGCAGGTATAAACAAGCTTCTAACTGACTTGCAAAAAAATAAAGACTATAAAAAACAATTGAAAGTAGATCAGCGATTAAACCAAAAGGAAAAAAACTATCAACATAAAATCGGTGAGGCATTTACCGAGGCGATATTCACAAAGCTCAATGTAAGAAATGATTCATCCTTGAAAGGCGAAGATTGGTGGCATAAGGAAGTAGACCTGTTAAAAAAGATGGCAAAAACCTCTCAAATTGAAAAGAAAAACATGGCCTTACGTCTACTCAACCTGGTTTGGGCAAAGTTTGCCACTGCTAGTTTTAATTTCACCTCCCAAGGCGAGTATGATGCAGCGCTGTTATTCAATAAAATGTGGCTTTACGTAGAGCCTGGTAGCCAATGGGCTCATTGGAGCATTGCAAAAGTATATGCTCAAAAGGGAGAACTCCAACAGGCTGTAGAACACATTACATTTGTCTTCAAAAATAACAACAACCTCCCCTTAAAGCTCATTACAAGTGAGCCGGCATTTACTGCCTTGTTAAAGCATCCCGGGATACTGGAAATTATTGGCAAAAACAACCGGAACAAAAGGCCTTGATCCAGTGCATACGCCCTATTTTTGAAGCTCTGTGGTAAGTTTTTCCACTTGCATTAACGCTTGTTTCTGCTTGGTGATGTCTTTTGATACAACAGTAACACCCAGTATAGTATTTTTATCATCCATTATGGGTTCACAACGTAAGGAATAACAGAGGGTCCTGTCTCCAATAATACGTTCTTCCTCCAACTCAATTTTTTCTCCTTGAAAACAACGGTCATATCTTTCTTTCCAAGTGTCATATTGATCGGGCGGCAATACCTCCAATATATTCATCCCCACCTCCACGTTAACACCAGATTCCGCAAAAACACTTTTTAAAGCTTGGTTAACCACCAGTATGGAATAATTTTTATCTATGGCAAAGTACGTATCTGAGGTAGTATTGATCATTGATTTCACAACAAATCCGTACTTGTGCATTTCATTTTCAATTTTCATCTTGCCAGTAATATCTCTTGAAAATATAGAAGCGCCTATGACATTGCCATCAGTGTCTTTGATAGGATTAATAAAGTATTCTCGCCAGGTGTCTTCTCCTAAAACTGAACTTTCCAAGGTGAAATTCAATGACTCCCCTTGGAAAGCCCTATCATAATATCCCTTCCATTCCTCCATAGCATTTCCCAACATATCCAGTGCATTAGACCCTTCTTGTATATTCTCATATTGGGTGCCTTTGTAGCGTTGTTTCACCACTTGGTTCATCATTACTATCTCGTAGTCCTTATTGATCGTGACGATAGAATCCCCTGTGTTGTTAAAAAGAGAATCTAGGTTGGCTTCTTTTTGGGCTAACTCTCGCTGGGTTCGACCCATCTCTTCTTGGGTGGCCTGCATTTCTTCCATGTTCTGGCGCATCTCCTCCTCTTGGGCCTGCATCTCTTCTGTCATTTGGTTCGATTGCTCTAGCAATTCCTTTGTTCGCTCATTCGTTTGGGTAGAGATCACCGTAGCTGCAATGCTCTCCCCGACCTGTATTAAGAACTCCTTATCTGTTTCATCAAACACTTCGAACGAGGCTACCTCAATGACACCCATGATCTCCTCGTTGGAGATAAGGGGCACTATGAGTAATGATTTTGGGTTGGAATCTCCCAGGCCAGAAGTAATATTGACATAATTTTCCGGCACTTCCGTCATATAGATCACACGCTGCTCTATGGCTGATTGCCCTACTAACCCTTGCCCAATTTCAATTCGCTTTTGCAAGAATTTTTTTCGTTCAAACGCCCTGCAAGCTTTCAACTCAAGGTACCTTTCCCCGGTTACAGGGTCTTTTTGTATGATAAAAATTCCTCCTTGGTTGGCTTTCATGTACTTAACGATCTTACTAATGACCTGGTCGCTAAGTATATTGAGATCATCAGAATGGTTCCGCAATATCTCGCCAATGGCTGCCAGCCCTGTATTGATAAAACGCTCTCTATCCTCTCGATTAGACGCCTCTACCAAACTGTTGCGCATATTCATCAGTGATTGTCCGAGCTTATCGTTGTGTTCAGCATCAAAATCCATGGTAAGATCTCCTTTACTGATGCTGTTGGCAAAATTGATGTTACTTTCCATCAATTGTAGCTGCCTCTGCATAGTGAGTTGGTCGCCTGCTGAACGAATAGTTTGCTGGTGCTGCATCCGGGCCCAGGCCATACAAAGCAGGGCATATACCACGGTAATACTCACATGGAAAAATAAGTCGTAGTAATTCAGCTCAGGCAAATTTTCCCATTCCATGACCAGCGTGGAATCATGATATTGTAAATAGAAAATCGTAATAAATGAACCAATAGCATAAGTTACGGCGGGCAATAACAATCTCCAATCTTCATAAAAAAGCAGGACTGTTAATGACACGAAATAAAAAAAATGCATAGCGTACATGCCCTGCATCTGTAGGATAAATTGGAGCCCAAAATTCCAGAACAGGAGGCTTACAACAACCCGGAACCAGCCCTTTTCTTTAGCTATTGAATGCCCGAAAAGGTAAATTCCTAAACTAATGGAGCCCATGATCAACGCCAGCAGGTAGCTATGATAAAATGGGCTCAGTATAAATCCAAAAATAAAATAACCCCCGATGAAATACTTTACAATCGTATCAGCCTGTACATGTACTTTATCGATGAAAGGTTGAAGTTGGTCCTGGTCAGTTTGTGTGGAGTTGCGCATGATTCAACAAATATAGTCACCAACTCCAGACCGATCAAATTAGGATAGTGTTCAAAATTCGATAGGTTTACATATCCATGATAAAGCTGTTGATTGATATCGTAGGCTGGATAGGGTCTGTAGAGGTAATATTGGCTTATGGGCTTATCAGCTACCATAAAATAACCGCAAAATCTATCGTATACCAATTACTCAACCTGACAGGAGGTGCATTCCTCATCATCAATACAATCTATTATGGAGCTTATCCTTCCACGGCCATTAATGTAGTATGGCTGATCATTGCCGCCGTGGCCATAGTGAGTATTTTGCGGTCCAAGAATGTCGGCAATCAAATTAAATAGCTGAAAATCAATATTTTATATTACAGAAATCGTTTGCGGAGATACACAAGTTTTTGTTAACAACTTGTTTTGAATAAGCTTAATTTTGTTTCTCAATAAAATTGAGTATGGCAAAAATTGAGGCGCTCATCTTCGATTTAGATGGGGTCATTGTAGATACGGCGGTCTATCATTATAAGGCTTGGAGGCGATTGGCGGATGAATTGGATATACCTTTTACAGAGGAAGATAATGAACAGCTCAAGGGCGTGAGCAGGGTAAGGTCTTTTGATATTTTACTGTCTTTGGGACGGGTAGAAATGCCGGAGCAAGAAAAAACCAGCTATCGAGATAAAAAAAACGAGTGGTTTGTTGAGTATATTTCAAGTATGCAGCCTGCTGACGTACTCCCGGGGGTCACTGAGTTTATCCATGACCTCAAATCAAAAGGGTTCAAGATCGTGCTAGGATCTGCTTCAAAAAATGCTGTAACCGTTTTAAAAAATGTTGACCTCATCGAGGTTTTTGATGCCATCGTGGACGGCACCCATGTATCAGCCGCTAAACCAGACCCCCAAGTATTTTTAAAAGGGGCCGAAGCCGTAAACGTTGCCCCGGAAAACTGCCTGGTCTTCGAAGATGCCCAAGCCGGTGTAGAGGCTGCACTGAATGGGGGTATGTTCTGCGTGGGTGTAGGGGATCCGGCTGTTTTACACAAAGCTCACTGGGTCGTTCCGGGCATAGGAAGCATAGAAATAAAAGAATTTGAAGAGAAAATATCGTCATTATGAAGGATTACATTAAGCATGATGAGTGGAACATTATAGAAGAAGGGTTTGATCCTAAACTAAACCGTATCTCAGAAAGCCTGTTCAGCATTGGGAATGGTCGTATGGGCCAACGAGCCAATTTTGAAGAACAGTACTCCGGGGATACGTTACAAGGAAGTTATGTAGCTGGTGTGTATTACCCCGATAAAACGCGTGTAGGCTGGTGGAAGAATGGCTACCCCGAGTATTTTGCTAAAGTGATCAACTCTGCCAACTGGATCGGCATAGATGTAGAAATAGAGGGTGAAGTGCTCGACCTGGCACGATGTAATGTAAAAGAATTCCGGCGCACACTGAACATGCGAAAGGGCTACCTGCTGCGAGAGTTTTCCGTGATCACTCCCAGTGGTAAGGAAGTAAAAGTAAGTGCCCAAAGATTTTGTAGTATAGTGGATGACCAGGCAGGCGCTATACGTTACGCTATCACACCGGTCAACTTTGGGGGAGAAGTGTCCGTCACCCCGTATGTAGATTTTGATGTAGCCAACGAAGATTCAAACTATGGCGAAAAATTTTGGTCCGAAGTGACCAAATCTGTCCAGGAGAAAGAAGGATGGATCGAAGCAAAGACGGATAAGCTGGACTTTCACGTGGCAGTGGGTATGAATTATAGCTTAGAAATAGGAAACGATATCATCGAGGCCCCAGCCCAATCCAAGGAGAAAAACAAGTACCTGGCAAGTACATCTTCGGTATATGTACCACAAGGAGAAGAACTGGTCGTAAAAAAATATGCTGCTATTATTAGTTCTGAGAACCACCCCAAAGATGACTTGATCGAAGTATGCAAGTCGGAGCTTAGCCGCATCACATCCAAGGGGTTTGATATTATGCTGAAAGAGCAACAAGCCGCATGGGAATTAAAGTGGGAAGAAAGTGATATCAAGATCGAAGGCGATGTCTCGGCACAGCAAGGCATAAGGTTTAATATTTTTCAACTCAACCAAACCTATACCGGGGAGGACGAACGATTGAACATAGGCCCTAAAGGTTTTACCGGCGAAAAATATGGCGGTAGCACGTATTGGGACACCGAAGCATATTGTTTACCTTTTTATTTAAGTACTGCCGACCAAAACGTAGCGCGAAACTTACTGCTTTACCGCTACAAACAATTGGACAAGGCCATTGAAAATGCCGAAAAGCTTGGATTTACCCAGGGTGCGGCGCTTTACCCAATGGTGACCATGAACGGCGAAGAGTGCCACAACGAATGGGAGATCACTTTTGAAGAGATCCATAGGAATGGCGCCATAGCCTACGCCATCTTCGACTATGTAAACTACACCGGTGATCAGCGCTATGTTGTGGATCATGGCCTAGAAGTATTGATCGCCATTGCCCGCTTCTGGAGCCAGCGGGTGAACTTTTCACAAGAGAAACAGAAGTACGTCATACTAGGGGTTACCGGCCCTAATGAGTATGAAAACAATGTAAACAACAATTGGTACACGAATTTGATCGCCAGCTGGTGCATGGAGTATGCCGTGGATATGGTGGAGTATGTAAAAAATACTGATGAAGACCAGTTTGCACAACTTGTCCAAAAGATCAGCTTCGATGAAAACAAAGAAGTCACGCACTGGCAAGCTATCGTCAAGGACATGTACTACCCTGTAGACGAAAAAACGGGCGTCTTCTTGCAACAGGATGGCTATTTAGACAAGGAGCAGGTGCTCGTTAAAGATCTTGAACCCAAGCATCTCCCTATAAATCAAAAGTGGTCATGGGACCGTATCCTGCGGTCTTGTTTCATTAAGCAAGCAGATGTATTGCAAGGCATCTATTTCTTGGAAGACCGGTTCGACCTGGAAACGCTTCGTAGAAATTTTGAGTTTTACGAGCCACGCACTGTACATGAGTCCTCGCTGAGTCCTTGCGTACACTCCATACAGGCGGCCCTGTTGGGACAAAAAGAGAAATCATATGAAATGTACCTTAGAACGGCCCGGCTTGACTTAGATGACTACAATAACGACACGGAAGATGGCTGCCATATTACCAGTATGGCAGGTACCTGGATGTCCGTGGTAAAAGGTTTCGGCGGAATGCGAGTTAAAGACGGGCAGCTTTATTTTAACCCCTTCATTCCTGACCAGTGGAATTCTTACTCTTTTAAGATCCGCTTTAGGGAATGGCTCTTGAAAATTATTGTAGCCAAAGACAAGGTAGAAATTGAAAATAGGTCGGAATCCCCTATTACCATTTTCTTATCTGACAAGCCTTTAGAGCTACATCCCTTGAAAACAGCTATGGTCAATGGGCATTAATGTTTCTGGGTGAATAGGTTTACACCAACTTGGGTTGTGGTGCATATTCAAACAGGACAACATTGAAAATTCAATTGGCGTATGGAGGAGAGACATCCAGGAACAGCGCGGCACATTTGAGGGTTTGTGGATAAGCGGCCTATAGGGGCTGGATAGCGCGTTTCGGGCGGAAAATGGGCTTGGTTGCTGGCGTCTTTTTCTTTGGGTTCGTTTTCTTTCCCCGAAGGGATGCCTATGGCATGGGCGGGCAAAAAGAAAATGAACACGGACTTAGAACCCCGGAATGCCACTTAAACTACTCATTGCGAGGTTGGCACTACCCAGAACATCTTAAAAAGGGCACCATCCAGGAACAGCGCGGCACATTTGAGGCATGTGGGTAAGCAGGCCATAGGGGTTGGATAGCGCGTTTCGAGGGGAAAATGGGCTTGGTTGCTGGCGCCCTTTTCTTTTGTTTCGTTTTCTTTTGGGCGCGCAAAAGAAAATGAAAACTGGACTTAGAACCGCAAAATCCCGC
>JANQLQ010000033.1 GCA_028280565.1 Fulvivirga sp. | reverse complement strand
GCATTTTCGTAAAAATGGTACCACTCGCCGTGACGATCCGTTTTTACCGTCATCGCGAACCCAGCGGGCTGGCCTTAGCGATGCGTGAAGCGATCCCCCACTCGTGGAACGAGAACAGGGTCCATTTGATCACACACGAGAAGGGGGCAGCTTCGTAACCAGCCCACAAACTACGCCAGCCTCGCTGTGACGATTATTTTTCCCGTTTTGTCTATTCCAACTCCACGCACTTCGCAAAAATGGTACCACTCGCCGTGACCATCTGTTTTTTACCTTGTCATCCCCACTTCAAGTATTTTGACGAAAACATCCCTATCCGCAATGAGGGGTGACATTTATGGTTTTGGACGTGCTTAAATATTCCTGCTATTTTTTAGTGATCGTGTGTTGCCATACCAGCGAACGCCAGCAATTAAACACGTTTGTAAAGCCAAAATAAAAACCGCCCAATGACCTATCGGGCGGTTTTCAACCTGCTACTGCTACGTGAACAACTATGGCGAGACACTCACAACCACTTCGGCGAAACTCCTGAGAAAATCATACTCGTCGGTAGTGGGTTCCCGATGGTCCCTGTAATCTACATCGCGGTTAATATAATCCACGTTGGTAGCAATGATCGTAACCAAAAAATCCCCGGGCTGATCATAAACATACCCAAACCGCTGCTCCCCGCTAAGGTTGTCCACAGGAATGTTAAAGCCTTGGTCAAACGGCCTGAGATCGGGAAAGCCCACTTCTATAAAAGATATGTAAATATCTTCCCACACACTGGGAGAATCATCCAGCGGGGCGATCTTTATGATCAGCCGGGTAACTTCCAGCGAATCATCGGCCAGCGATGGATTATCTGCTACCCACTGCTCTACTAACGGGGTCATATCAAAATTCGATCCTATATCCAATTGCGTATCCGGCTCCCCCGCGTACGTCATAAAATTATCATCATCTGATTCGCTTACACTTAAATTTTCTACGACGCTTCCGTTCGCCATAATGCCCCCTATCTCCAGGTAAAACGTAAGGCTGACATTTACCGTATCTATCGCCCGTATATCCATCTCGACGTTCTTATTCTCACCCCATAGGAAAGACGAAGGGTTCACAATAGCAATAGTGGCAGAGTCTACATTACGGCTCGGGTTACTCAAACGAAGGGCGTACAAGTTGTAGACCGGGTCAAAATCTATCTCAGTTTCCAATGTATTGGTTTGTATTTCCGGCGGAATGCTTTCTCCCAGGTACCCGATGGTACGAAAGTCCGTGAAGTAGTTTTCCGTATTAGGGGTAAGTTCCCTAAGAAATTCATTTTCGATATCTCCCCCATCTAAAATGGCCTTACCGCGACTTTTGCTATACTCATGGGAAGAGTCCCCGGGAAAGACGGCCAGGAACTGTGCATCGTGGAATACCGTAAATATAACCGTATCGCCAACCGTGGGATTTGCCGGTGAAAAATCCACCGCCACCGATGGATGCTCTATTTCGAACTTCGAGCAGGAAGCGATTAATAGGACCAGCAATGTTGATCGCCCTATGCTATCTATCCAGTGATTTATACTTTTTTTCATATCTTTTTGTTTTAGTACCCCGGGTTTTGCTCCAGTAGTCTATTATTATTGATCTGTTCAAGTGGTATCGGCAATTTAAAATTATTGACCGTAGCGAAGCGTTCTATGCCCTCCTCGGCATCCCATGCCCCATAGGTATACCTCCGGGGTTCACCACTGCCATCAACATACATGCTCGGTAAGTTATTTACCATAAATACCTCATCTATAGCGCTGTTGCCCCTGCGTACCATATCGTGAAAACGCGTGCCTTGTTCCAGCAACATTTCACGTGCTCTCTCCCAGATGATCTCATTGCGGAATGCCTCGTAGTCATTGGCATAATTCCAGAAAGTAAAATTGTTATCGTTATCGGAAGACCGCACCCTGTTCGTAAACAATGGATCACCAAACCAATCCACTCCATAATCACCAGGCCCCCAATCCGTAACAGCTCCCGGTACCTCTGACCATGAGTTGCCATTCATCGCCACATAATCTCCCCCGTCATTAAATGCTGTATTGGCCCTTCTCCGGACCTGGTTCACATAGTAAAAAGCATTTTGCCCGGAAGGTCCGGCAATGGAAGGGTCATTGTTCACCTCGTTCAAGGCTTCTGCCATCATTAAGTATACCTCTCCTAACCTCAGCACGATGACATCCACATCAGTACCCGAACCGTCTACATTAGGGTCTGCCAAAGGGTAGTTGCTATATTTATTGGGCGTAAGCCTTTCCGTCATAAAAAAGGGGCCGACTCCTTCGGTCTGGGATAAGAGTGCTTTCGCAAGATCCGGCTCTCCGTTGGTCTTGTAGCTGTTGTTATCCGGTAGATACTTAAGATACTCATTACTCACGTGGTCGGCGGTACCTCCAAACAAAAGCCTTGAGTTTGCCCTGTACCTGGCCCTGAGAAAGTTTTTCATTCTCCTGACAGAGTCTCCTTGGCTGTAGTTTATAAACGTTTTCCAGGTAATGCGGTAGGTTCCGCCAGCGCCCCCGCCGAATTGACCGCCATTGTCCGGCGATATACCATTGTAGCTATGGTCGGCCAGGTCATCGCCAAAGGCTTGGTTGATCTTAAACAATACTTCCGAGTTATCAAGCCCTTCAAATTTAGGATGGAAAATGGCGTGATAAAAAGGGGTTAATGACCACCTGCCTGACTGGATGATCGCGTCGCAGAGTTCCACTACTTGCTGGTACTTTTCCCTGCCATCACCGATATTGTCACGTTGTTCTATACTGGCCCGGTAGAGTTGTACTCTTGCCAACAACGCACGGGCGGCATCAGCGGAAGGCCTGCCGGATACATGGGGTGTTTCGGGTAGCCCGGCAATGGCTTGTTCCAGGTCGGAGACCACAAAGGCATAGATCTCTTCTTCGGTATTTCTTGGGATATTTAATAGCGCCGGGTCAAAAAAGCTTGCTGGCTTTTGATCGATCAGCGGCACGCCACCAAAGAGCCTGGCCATATCAAAGTAAAGATAAGCTCTTACAAACTTTGCTTCTGCCGACAGTTCATCGCTGCCATCAAAGGAGAATTCGGAAAGTACCTCGATGATCTCATTGGCCCGTGCTATGATCTCGTAACGGTCAGAATAAAACCCGCTCAAATTCTCCTCTGTAGAGGTGTAAAGCATTGACCTGGGAGGCGCAGCGAAATGGTGCATAAGGTCGTTGGTAAGCATGACATAGTAGTTGGCACCGGAAGGCATGTTCGCACCGGCCAGTCCTTCATACAGGCCTAGTATGGCAGGCAGCGTCGTTTCTACCGATGTAAAAGCAATATCAGCAGAGATAAGATGTGGCTGTTCTTCTTCGAGGAAGTCATCGCAACCTATTAAAAAACAGGCCATCAAACTAAAGATGATATATTTAGTCATTTTCATAGTTTTCAATGAATTAAAGTCCTAAATGAATGGCAAACTGCCATAACCGGTTTCGAGGGTATACCGAGTCGTCAAACCCTGGCAGAAATCCACCCCTGGCGTTCCCGGCCAGTGAGTTCACTTCGGGGTCGAGCCACGAGTACCGGGTAAAAACATGTAAGTTGTTTGCCTGGACCGAGACCCTGGCACTGGACAGTTTAAAGCTTTCCAGGTATTTGCCCGGGATATTATATCCTAAGCTGAGGTTGGCCCACCGGATAAAGTCACCATTTTCTATGTTACGGTTTGCGTTTACACCGTTGGTGGCAAAATGATTGCTGAATTCTCCAAATGGATTGTCAGCCCTGTTCAGGCTTTTGCGGATAGAGGCGAGGGTGTTATCACTACGCCCTGAGAAGGCCCCGCTAATATTGCTGTTCACAATATCTCCCCCTTGGGAAAACTGGAAAAAAGTGTAGAGGTCGAAACCTTTCCAAGTTATAGTAGCGCCAAAACCTCCCGTAGCGAACGGTAATGAATTACCGAGTACCGCGATGTCATTGTCATCTACAATGCCATCCATATTCACATCGGTAAACCGCCACGTTCCCCATTCGGTCCTTTGAGTCCCGGTGGGAGCGTTTGATAACTCTTCCGTCGTATTGTAGGTTCCGTCTAAGATAAAGCCTTTCCAATTCCCAATGGGATCATCCTTGGCAAATTGATACTGCCAATTCTCTGCGCGTTCTCCTACCAGGAAATCATTCTCATCGGTGAGCTGGGTCGTAATAGACTTAATGAAAGATATATTGGCATTGAGGGTAATTTGGAAATCACTTTTATCCAGGACAATCGCACTCACACTATGCTCCCAGCCACGACTGGAGATCGTACCAATGTTATCAAAGGCTTCTGTAAAACCGAGATGCGAAGGAAGCGGACGGTTGAATAATACATCGGTCACCTCTTTGTTAAAATACCCGCTTTCCACGTTGATCCTGCCTCCTAGCAGGCCTATTTCAAGACCTACGTCTATTGTCTGGTGTTTTTCCCAGACTAGGTTGGGGTTACCGGCGTTATCGGGTACCCAAACGGTAGTGGGCCGGTCATTAGTATTCCCATCTCCCAATACGATCAGGTCGCGGCTAAACGTGGTCTGGGACGCCCCTACAGGAATGGACTGGTTTCCAGTTTCCCCAAAAGAACTGCGCAATTTTAAATTGGTGATGATGTCAACGGGTTCCATAAAGTCTTCGTTGTGGATATTCCAACCTATGGCAACAGCCCTGAAAAAAGCGGACTTGTTACCTTCGGGGAACCGTGAGGAAGCATCGAGCCGTCCGCTAAGTGTTAATAAGTACCGATCATCGTAATTGTAATTTACCCTACCTAGGACCGAGGCCAGTGATGACGAAGAGGAGCGAAAAGGAGCGGATAGAAAAGTGGTCCCTGAACCAAAGTTATTGACCCCCGAAACAAAATCTCCAAAACCTATATTAGTAACGTCTGTGGATTCGCTGGTGGTTTCCTGTATTTCCCCGACCACGATAGTTGAAAGGGTATGGTTTTGCGCCACTGTTTTATTATAGGACAAAGAAGTCTCCGCTATCCATGTGGTCGACTTATTTTCACGTAACCTTACCTCGCCATTCGTATCAAAAGCATTTCTACTCTGCGGAGAGGCTGAATTCTGACGCGACCTGATGTTGGTGTTAAAATTACCGGCTATGCGAAAGGTAAGCCCGGGTATGATCTTGTAATCCAGGCTAAGCCTTCCCCGGTAGGTTTGGTTGGTTTCCGATGCTTGTTCCGTAGCAAAAAAATTATCAGGGGAATTCCTTACCCTCGTCACTGAGTCTTCTATCCCAAGGTTATTGATATCAAAGCTCCCAGAGCCTTCGGACAAATAGGCCGACGGGTTATTTAACAAAGGGATAAAAGGATTGGCAAACAGCAATCTACTCATGATCCCGTTATTTACCCCGGTTTGATCGAACCCTTCAATATTGACCCTGGCGCCTGAAACATTGAACCCCACTTTAATGCGGTCATTAATATTTTGATCCAGTGTGATACGGGCGTTGAGTCTTTCGAGACCCGAGTTTTCTACAATACCCGTGATATCATTAAACCCAACGGAAACGCGATAGCTGCCCTTTTCATTCCCTCCTGAAGCGCTTAAGTTTACTTCCGTATTGCTGCCATTCTCGATCAGTTTTTCCGTCCAGGGCCTGAAATCCGGGTGATTTTCCAACCCGTTGGCCAAAATATCATCATAAATATTATTTCTAAATGCGGCGGCAGGGTCATTTCTTAAAGCCCGTTGGTTGGCAAACATACTTTGGGCAATGGCATATTCGGTGTTGTTCATCAACTCAAGCTCATTCGCCAAGGTGGTGACGCCATGTTCTACGGAAAGGTTTATCTTACTGGTCCCGGCGGCTCCTTTTTTAGTAGTGATCAGTACCACTCCATTCGAACCACGGGCGCCGTATATGGCCAGCGCCGATGCATCTTTCAATATTTCCATCGATTCTATGTCGGCAGGATCAAGATCTAGCAACGGGTTGACAGACCGATCATCAGATCCACCGACTTGGATACCGTCAATGACATAGAGGGGGCTCGCGCCGGCATTGATAGAGTTGACCCCGCGTACCTGGATGTTGACCCCGGCGCCGGGAGCGCCACTGGCCTGTGTGATCTGCACCCCGGTGACACGGCCCTGTAAAGCACTGACCACATCGTTTGAGTTGGAATTTTGGATCTCTTGTGCCCGGATGCTGGAAACTGCCCCTGTCAGATCACTTTTTCTTACTTCACCATAACCAATTACCACTATTTCTTCCAGCGAAGAAATATCTATTTCCATGATAATGTTAATGATCGACCTGCCATTGACGAGCTGTTCCTGCCCTTTATAGCCTATAAAAGAGATCGCTAGTGTTGCATCCGCCGGGGCAGTGAGCGCATAGTTGCCATCGAAATCAGAAACTGTACCTTGATTGGTTCCTTTCACCAAAATGGAAGCGCCCGGCAGTGGCTCCCCGGTATCGTCTGTGATCTTACCGGTAATGGTGATATCTTGTGCTTGTACTTGGATGCTGATACATCCTACAACGACCAATAAGAAACTGCACCAACGCGCGAAGGCTGATTTCTTCAGTTGTAAAGATTTTTTCATAAACTTTTTTTTGGTTGTTTGTTCGATTTAACAAGGGGTTTCATAAAAAATACCCCTTAACAAAACTAAATCATTGATAAACGTAATATTTTCAATGTACTTTGATTAGCTCGTACAAACATCCCTTTTGCTACATTGTTCATCACCTCGCAACAAAAATTACCGGGTTACCCTTGGGCTGGAAGTATCGCTTATCAACTTTATCTAACCCCTAGAGTTACTGTCAATGAACTTACTGGGGGCTATAAAATTATAGTTCAGACTATGGTTAAGGCCGTTTTTGAACGCGTTATACCCTATTTTTAATTTCATTAGCAAAATGGGGGAGCAGGTTTTAAACCGCTAGATCCTTGCTCTTATTTACTATTGTTTTGTTCAATCGTGCGGCAAATGAAATGGGGTACACACTTTAAACCCGGTATTTTAACTTAAGGGGAACAACTTTTTCTTATGCTATGAAACGTATCTTATTCTTTCTACTCGCGATTTGCTTGCAGCCGTTTCCCGCCACATGTCAATTGGTTCCTGTTGCAGGCGTTGAAAAATTAAAAAAGAGCTATTCTGGCCAGGTGGAATGGGATGAAGCGGGTCAAACCTTGAAATTCATTACTTCCGGGATGCTCCGGTTTGCCGACAGGCAAGACTTTAAAGAAAGTTACTGGGGAGTGCCCCCGGAAATAAAGAAAATCGTTATTGGCAAAAATGTGACCGTGGTAGGCCATTTTCATGTTCGTAATACCTTAGAGGTGAGAGGGGAAGACCGTAAGACCTCTAAAGTATACGGTACCCCGATCTCCGAGCTGCTGCGCCAGCACCAATTGGATGCAAGAGGGGGTACAGTGCCCTATTCTGCTTTTTTTGGGGTAGGGGATTTTGAACTTCATATAAATAACCTCACCTCGCTCAACCCGATTGGGTTTCACTTCACAGGAAAGGAAGGCTGTGTGATCCACCTTGAAAATGTCGATGCCATTGATGACCGGGGAGGGTGGCATAACCACAGCGATGGGATATCCGCAGCAGGTGGGTCAACCGTAAAAAATTGCTTCTTCTCCAGCGGGGATGACATTATTAAGGTATACCAGGATATTTACGTGGAGAACACGACCATTGAAATGATACAGAACTGTGTACCTATACAATTCGGCTGGGGCAGCTACGGCAGCGGGGCCCGGGGCAAGTTTAAAAACCTCGTGATCAAAGGGGACAAAGGTCGTCCCGACACGGGTAATGCCATTATTGATGCCCGCAGGGGTACCTACGACAAAGAACTGGAGTTTGACGGGCTGGTCATTGACGCTCCCAATAGTGTCTTTATTAACTTCTGGAATGAAAACACCGACGGTTCCATAGGCGGAGGCTTTGCTAAGATCTCTGTTGACCATGCAGATATTAAGGTACAGCACTTCTCCAAGCGATGGAACATGGAGGCAAGAGTCCGGATCTGCGGGGAAGAATATGACAAAACATCTACACAAAACCAGGTGAAATGTGATTAGCCACAAGAATGGTTAGTACTACGGGGGTAAGCTAAATACTACAGGCGGAATCCAAGTGGAGCCACCCTGTGGAGGTGGTGTCAAAGACGTTCATAGGTTATGGTAAATACTCCTGTGTATTTCTCACAGGTCTGTTGGAGGAGTAAACATACCTTGAGACCCTACGGCTGCTGGCCAGTATATCCCCGCTCGACAGATGGATAGAGAGAAGCTATCCCAACATTCGATCTGAAAGGTATTCTGACCATATTATTATGCCTTGTACCAGCGAATGACAGACACGGTTCAGCTAGGTACAAGTTGCGAAAAGATTTGAAGATTGCAGCTTAAACGTCAATAAACACAAGATCAGTATTGTATATTGTCCGAACGACCAGGACGGAGAGAAGGCGAAAGAAAAAAAGAACTCACCTTGCTGGGATACACCTTCAAACCCAGGTATTGTCCCACCAAATATGGATTGCAGTTACTGCCCACAGCTTGTATGCGTGAAACAGCCAGGAATGAGGCCAGGGGTAAGGTAAGACCAGCAATCGTCATCCCCGGGTGATTTAAGCCTCCAGTTTTAACCGTTTTATAAGTTTTTTAGCAACTCACGATTTTTCGTATTCCCGATTTCATATTGCTGATTTCAAGCGCTTGACCTTAGTTCTTAAGTTGAAGTAGGGATAAAAGCCATCCTATGGCTGGTAAAGTAATGATTTTTCTCTTGGCCCGTCCCCTTGTTACAAGATGAATGGTTAGAAACTAATAAAAAAACTCTTGCAGGATAAGTTAGAATTTTCGAATGAAATCTCATAATGATTTCAAGGCCATATTTATAATTTCAACCAGTTTGTTATTCTTTTAAATTTCTGATTTTCAGGATGTTACATTATTTCATCGAGTGTGTCGATAAGTAATGATATCCAGGCCATGAGTAGGGGCCATAAAGTGATTATGAATAATTTTTCAATCCATCAAACCTAATCTAAATGACAATTATATGAGAGTAAAATTACTTGTGAAAAGCAGGTATCTTCTAAAATTCCTGCAGTTCTGCGTTTTGTTCTTATGTACCACCTTTTCGTGGGCCTATGGGAACAAGTTAAGTATCTATGAACCTCCGAATTACCGGGAATATGATCAAATTTCGGAAAAAGTAACGATCAACGGAACGGTCACGGATGAAAATGGTGAGCCGTTGCCGGGGGTAAGCATACAAATAAAGGGCACCACGATAGGGACGATCACGGATGCGGAAGGCAAGTACACGATAACGGTAGAAGCAGGCGATGTACTCCTGTTTAGCTTTATAGGGTACAAATCTCAAGAGATTACAGCAGGCGGCGCTAGGACCGTCATCGATTTGAGCATGGAGCTGGATATTATAAACTTGGGGGAAGTCGTCGTCGTTGGGTATGGCGAGCAAAGGAAGGCGAGTGTTGTAGGATCTATTGTTCAAACAAAAGGGGAAGACCTACTGATGACGGGCGCCGTAAATACAGTCTCCGAATCATTGCAGGGACTGTTACCGGGGGTAACCGCCGTTAATACTACGGGTAAACCGGGCTCGGACGCAGCCGATATCTTTATCCGCGGATCCAATAATCCTCCTTTAGTGTTGGTAGACGGTATTGTCCGGGACTTTAACGATATAGATCCGAATGAAATACAAACGGTTTCAGTATTGAAAGACGCCTCTGCCACCGCTGTGTACGGTGTGCGTGGGGCAAACGGGGTCATTCTTGTCACCACTAAAAGAGGAGAGGTAGGCAGGCCTAAGTTTAATTTTACGGCGAACTTTGGCTTTAAACAACCCACGGTAACACAAGAAAATGCAGACTACATCACCGCCATGGAGATGTTCAATGAAGCGGCTAAAAATGATAACTTGTGGGACCAGGTGATCCCCGAGGCCGAGATCCAGGCCTGGCGCGAAAACCTAGACCAAGCCGGTCCTAATAACCCATTTTTCCCACAAATTGACTGGTGGGATGAATTGATCGCGGAGGTAGGGTACCAGCAAAGCTACAACTTGAACACACGGGGAGGCACCAACTTTGTGAAGTACTTTGTCTCCTTAGGGTACGTAAACGACGGGGACATTTACAATACCGAAGAAAATGACCTCTTCGACCCTTCGTTTCGACTAGAGCGCTATAACTGGAGGTCAAACTTAGACTTTACCTTGACCAAGTCGACCGAGTTTTCTGTAAAGCTGGCGGGGAATTTCAGGTATAGGAACCAGCCGGGTTATAGAATTGATGGAGGGGGTGAAGATGGTTTTGGCCAGGCCGAGTTTTTTAACCGCATGTTTCAAGCCCCTCGTAACTTATTTCCCCTAAGGTATGAAGATGGGGTCTATGGTGATTCGCAATCGGGTGAACACAATATGCTCATGAACCTCAACGAGGGAGGACAAAGGATATACAAATATTACCAGGGATTGTACGATGCCAGCCTTAAGCAGGACTTAGGTTTTATTACAAAAGGGCTCTCCGCCAAAGCATTGGTTTCGTTTTCTTCTTCTTCTAACTACGAGTCTGCCATTTTACGCAGGGGTATTGGGGGAGGCTTTGCCAACATCAATGTTGTCCGGTTTTACAGGGATTATGACGTGACACGCCCCCTGGAAGGTGGGGGATATCCCTTGGAGTCCGAAATTCGCTGGCCTGACGATGTGGCCCAGGAAGGACCGTTCAATGCTTTTTATGATAACATTTTTGCTTACGATAGGAGGCTCTACTACGAGCTTTCCGCTCGCTACAAGCGCACCTTTGACAAACATGCATTTACCGGGCTCTTTTTATGGAACCGGCAGGACCGCCTAAGGTATAGGAGGAGTAACGCTAACAACACAGATTTCCCCTTTTTACGAGAAGAATATGTGGGACGGATAACGTATGCGTATGATGATAAATATTTACTTGAGCTCAATGGTGCGGCATCCGGTTCTGAGCGTTTCGCGCCGGGTGAACGTTATGGATACTTCCCCTCGGTGTCCGCAGGGTGGACCCTTTCCAGGGAACCGTGGGTCAAGGATCTTGTAGGGGGGTTCGTTGATCTATTTAAGTTTCGTTATTCCTACGGCCGGTCTGGTGACGACGGCACGCGGAGGTTCCTGTACATTCAACAATTTAACCGGGGAGGCAATGTACGCTTTGGGTTAGACAATGGTACTCCCTTCGGTCCACTATTTAACGAAGGCAGGGCGGCCAATACGAATGCCACCTGGTCTACCAATACCACGCAGAATTTCGGAATCGACTTTGACTTGATCGGTAAGATCTTCGGGTCGGTAGATTTTTTCAGGACCGACACTGAAGGGATATTGATCACGCGCAAATCGGTGCCCCGCTGGTTTGGAAATACCCTGCCAGATGCGAACATCAGGGAAGAAAAATACAAAGGCTTCGAGTTTGAACTAGGCTGGAATGACCGGATCGGCAATAACTTTAAATACTACATCAAGGGAAATTTCTCCTGGTTTGATAGTCGTATTGTTTTTGCGGATGACCCGGCCAGGCAGCCAGGTTACCTGAAAGACGAAGGCCATCCTATCCAGTACAGGAGGAGGCATATCGCGGCAGGATACTATAATTCCTTGGACGATATTTATAACTATGCCACCCCTAACCTGGGTGTAGCGCAGTCCCTGGTGGTTCCTGGTGATCTTCTTTTTGTAGATTACAACGCCGATGGGCTCACGGATAACCTAGATGCGGTGCCCATGGAGTTTTCGACACGGCGACCCCAAACTACTTACGGTATCAATGTTGGGTTTACCTGGAAGAATCTTGGCTTTAACGCACTGTTCTATGGTGTTACCGATGTGGCGTACCAACTGCCCAACCTGGTCTTGTGGGATTTTCCCAACAATTTCGTCATGGCCCAAACCGATGTCACGGATCGCTGGACGGCAGAAAACCCGGACGCCGCAGGGAAACCTTCCCTGCACCTCGCAAATACAAACCATAATTTCACCCAAAGCACCTATTCCTATGTAGATGGCTCCTTTGTGAGGCTTAAGAATGCCGAGATCAACTACAGGCTGCCTTTGTCAAGTCTCAAAAACATGGGGGTCGACAAATTCCAGGTGTATGTTAACGGGAATAACTTGCTGACATTCAGTCAGCTGGATCCTAGGATAGACCCTGAAACCAGTGGTACCAGTGTCTATCCCGTGGTGAGAAGATACAATGTAGGTGTAAGGGTATCATTTTAAGATTTAGAGATTATGAAGATAAAAAATATTGTCATACTGGTTCTTGTATTATCATGGACCGGTTGCGAGGATTATTTAGATCAAACGCCCGGACAAGGCATTACAGGAGACGAAGTGTTCTCCAATTTTGAATCGATGCGAGGGTACCTCGACAATTGCTACAGGGCTTTATTGGATATACACAGCTGGAACTCACAGCTTCTATCACGGACCAGCATCAACGCTCTTTCTGATGAAGCAGGAACACTTTTTTCAGGACAGCTTAATCGCCAAATCAATACTGGCGCTTGGTTTGACCGGCCGGGTATGGGCGAGATAGGCTGGGATAGCGACAGGACCGGTAATTTCAATGCAAGTGTTCTTGACAATGCATTTTACGCACTTAGGATCACGAATACCGTGTTGGAACAAGTGGCGGAGACAGGTTTTCTTTCCACGGAACAAAGGGAACAATTAATAGGACAGGCTTACTTCTTCAGGGGGTGGTACTATTTCCAGATCATTCTGCGCTTAGGGGGTATGCCTATTTTTGACCGTGCCTATACCTCGGATGAAGACCTCGATTTTGAAAGATTGTCCTACCATCAATCTCATGCATTCGTCGTAGCAAACATGGACTCGGCTTTCAAGTACCTCCCCCATGTATGGGATGACTTGCAATACGGCCGGGCTACAAAAGGCGCGGCGCTTGCCGTAAAATCCATGGCCGCATTGTACGACGCTAGCCCCTTAATGCAAAACGATATAAGCTCGGTCGAAATTCGGGATTATGATATCGAAAGATGTATAACAGCCGCCCAGTATGCTAATGACGTCCTTGAATATATCGCACAGGGCGCCGGCGGAGCCCGGTATCGCCTAATGAGCGGTGATGAATACCAAAACATCTTTTATCACGACGATATTTTAGCCAGTGATGAGTCGATTTGGTACAACATGGATGCCGGATCAAGGGGGCAATCGCGGGGTTTAAGGGTACACTACATTCCCCAACGTTACGCTGGTGGCAGTGGTAATGATGCCGCGTCATTCAATGCGCCTACACAAAACATAGTAGATAAATTCGAAGTGATCAACGGGGGGCAGGCTTATCCCATTGACCATCCCTCCTCCGGCTATGACCCACAAGATCCCTATGCCAACCGGGACCCCAGGTTTTACAACAATGTTATCGTGCCGGGTGAACGATGGAGTACAGGGCAGGGAGGAACAGACCTGTATATGGAAATGTACATAGGCGGTAGAGATTGGACCCTGGTCATTAACAATAACCATACCCGGAACCGCGAAGCTACTGGGTATGTATGTAAGAAGTTCTGGTGGGAGGGCGCTGATGTGGCCAGGAGATTGTATAATTTGAACTCTTTGAATACCATATACATCCGCGTGGCCCAGGTCTACCTGGACTATGCCGAAGCCATGAACGAAGCCTACGGACCTAACGGCACGGGAGATGGGCTCACTTTGACGGCAGTGGATGCCATCAACATCATCCGTAATAGGGTGGGCATGCCAAACGTGCTGACTGAATTTACCGCGAGTAAAGAGGCTTTTCGTGAACGTATAAGGAATGAACGAGCCGTGGAATTGATGTATGAAAACCATCGTTGGCACGACTTACGCCGCTGGATGATCGCCGAACAGGTGTTTAGCCAACCCATCCGCGGGATCAGGGCTACTCCACCGGCGGGGCATCAAGGAGTAGCAGACAAAAGCACCCTGGACTTTACCTACCAAGTAGTGACGCTATCCACAGAAGTACGTGTATTTGAAAGAAGGCATCACTGGTACCCGGTACCCGCTGATGACGTACAGAACTTATTGAATTTTGCACAAAACCCCGGTTGGTAATGGAACTTATTTTAAAAATACATAAAACGTTTCTTTGCTTGTTTTTGATACTTTCAACTTGCTATTTCATTGGATCAGTACCCACATTCGGGCAGAAAAAGAAAGATAAAGAAGAACTTGTCATTCTCAATGTAAAGATCGTTGACAAAAACGAAAACCCAGTCTCCAATGCACTCGTGACTACCGGGGAGGGTATCCTCCAAGTACTCACGAACGATGAAGGTGAATGCGCATTAGAAACCACGGCTAACTCGGTTTTGATCATAGAAGCGCGAGGCTATGAGAGCATGACCATTGACCTGGGCCAAGCGGGTATGCCCGAAACCATAACCCTTAACGAAGCACTTATCTTTGGCTCGGACCGCGATCGTGTAAATTTGCCCACAGGGCTGTCCGCTACCCGAAGAAGCTTGGTAGGAGCGGTAAGTTCTACCACCGGTGAAGAACTCACCACCTATCCAGAGGCAGTATTCCAAAACACGTTACAAGGTAGAATTATGGGGCTTACTGTCCGGAATATCGCCAGTGGGTTGGGAAATAACACCGCCTCTCTCTTCATTCGGGGATTATCAAGGGGTGGTGGTGACGCCATCATTACGGTAGTCGATGGTGTGGAGCGCCCGATCAATTTTTTGATCGCGGAAGAAGTAGAAAAGGTAGAAGTATTGAAAGATGCTACCGCGAAGATCCTGTATGGTCCCAGGGCTGCTAACGGTGTTTTATTGGTGACCACAAAAAGAGGACGGCAGAACACCCGTATCATAAAGGCATCGGCCCAGTATGGCACCAGTATGCCTACTCGCATGCCAGGGTATTTAAATAGTGCTGAATATGCCACACTATATAATGAGGCCAGGATGAACGACGGCATGAGCCCGTTCTATTCTGCCGAAGACCTGGACGGCTACCGGAATAGCTCCGGTGTAAATGACCAGCGATATCCTGACGTGGACTTCAATGATTATTTCCTCCGTAATCATACCCCCTTCCGAAAAGCCACTTTTGAATATTCCGGTGGCAACAGCGAAACGCAATACGCGCTGGTATTAGGATATACCGGCATAGAGGGAGTAGAGACCATTAGCACGCCGGTGGAGGATAGGTTCAACATCCGGGGTAACCTGGACGTAGCCATCAGTCCCGCAGTGACAGCCATTGTTCAAGGCAATGCCATCATTGAAACCCGGGAATGGGGGCGACTCCATCAAGACCAAGTATTTAACGCTATCCGCACCCATAGACCCAATGAATACCCGCTGTTGATCCAGGACCCGGATTTTGTAGGGATAGAAGCAGAAGTGGGCGACGAGGTAGTGCCTCCCCTCGGTGGCAGTTTCCGGCATCCTAACAACCTGTTGGGCGATTTGCAATATGGGGGGTTTTCAGAGTATAACTACTTTTTTGGTCAAACGGCTTTGGGTCTTGACGTGGATCTCGGTCAATTCGTCGAGGGTTTGTCTGCACGTAGCATTTTCTCTTTTGATAACTACCAGATCCTGCAAAATGGGCAGTCACTTACTCCTATCACCTACGACGCCCTGCACACCACCACCCCGTCGGGTAGCGATACCACCCTGTATTTTAACTTACAAAAACGCCAAATACAAGATCGGCAATTCCGGCAGTCGGATAATATCGCCCGTAACACGGGGTGGACCTCCAATTTATCCTATGCCAAAAACATCGACCGGCACGCCTTCCGGGTGGACCTTACCCATTTTTACTATAGGAATGAGACTGGCCAAAGGTTACAGGACATTGAGAATACCAATACCACCTTTCGGCTTACCTACGGCTTAAAGGATAAGCTATACTTGGAAGGTACCATGGCGTATATGGGATCTAACCGCTTTGCCGAGGGCAACCGTTTCGATTGGTTCCCCGCCGTAGGGGCGGCTTGGGTCCTTTCCGAAGAAAGCTTCCTGGCCGGTGTCAAGGCGTTGGATTTCTTAAAACTGAAAGCCAGCTACGGCCTTTTAGGCTACGATGGCGCCATAGGTTACTATCTCTATGAACCCCGCTTTGTAAACGACGGCTCCGCCCAGTTTGGGATCAGGAACCAAAACGGCGTGGTGAGAACACAATTAGTCGTCAATGGTAACCCCGATCTGGAGTGGGAAAGATCCCAAGAGATCAACCTGGGGATCGAAGGACTAGCGCTAGGCAACCAACTCCAATTCGAATTCAATTATTTTAACGAAAACCGGTCCGATATCATTGTCTTGGCGCAAAACACCTATTCCACTGTAGCGGGGGGTGAGACATTTGTTATGCCGGAAAACTTTGGGGAAGTCTCCAACAGGGGTTTTGAAGGAGCGGTAAACTGGCTGCAGAATATCGGGCAATTCCAGTACAGCGTAGGGGTGAACTTTGTTCATTCTAAAAATAAGCGGGAAGTATTTGACGAGGTACCCCACGAAGATGAGTACCTGCGGCGTACTGGTAGGGCTTCAGATGAGCTGTTCGGCTGGGTATCACAGGGTCTTTTCCGCGAGGAGGGAGAAGTAAGCGATGCACCCCGCCAGCTCTTTGGAGAGTATGGTGTAGGAGATATCGCCTATGAAGACCTGAACAACGATGGCCTGGTCGACGGGCGGGATGAAAGAAGTATCGGGAATAGTTTCCCAAGGACCACGTTAGGGGTACAGCTAAATTTGAATTACAAACGATTCGGGCTTTTTCTACTGGGGACTTCCGAATTAGGGGTAGACCGGTTCAGGAACAATAGCTATTATTGGAACACGGGCGAAGGGAAATACTCCGAGGTAGCCCGTGACCGGTTCCATCCTACCAACAACCCGGGGGGCAGTTACCCGGCGTTAACGACTACGAACGGGCTCAACAACTTCAGGAATTCTACCTTTTGGATCGAAGACGCCTCCTTTTTCAGGTTGAAGAATGTGGAGTTAAGCTACACGCTTACCAATACCGGGTGGCTGACCAAGCAGCTAAGGTTTTTTGCCCGCGGCACCAATCTTTTTGTCCTGTCTGCATTTGACGACCTGGATCCCGAGGTGCCCAATGCGGGGGTTTTGAATTATCCCATGTTTAGAACGATCACAGGTGGAGTTACCGTAGGATTTTAACGCAAGAAAGATGATAAAAAAGATATTTATACCATATATTGTACTGATAGGGGCGCTTTTAGCCTCCTGCGAAGATCAATTAGACCCGCTATTAGATTCAACGTATCCTGGAGAATTCGCTTACGGGCTCCCCGAAGGAACAGAAGGGATCTTGATGAATGCTTACATGGCCATTCCCAATAGGTTTGACCACTTTCAAGAGAATTTTTTGGACGTAGCTACTGACAATGCCGTGACCAATGCCTTCGGTACCGGGATCTACAGGGCCTCTACAGGAGGGATAAACCCATTGTCTAACCCTGTAGGGAACTGGGACCAGGCATACACACAATTTCGGCATATCCACCTTTTTTTGGACCGTGGACTTGGCGACGGGGTCATCTACAACGTGGCTGACCCCACTACAGATTCTTTGACCCGTGTAAGGTTAAAAGGTGAGGCTTTCTTTTTACGCGCCTGGTGGGGGTTTAGGTTGCTACAGGACTTTGGAGGCAAAACGAATGATGGCAGTGCGCTAGGTTATCCTATCGTCATCGCTACTCCAAGCCCATCAGAAGAACGGGACTTGGAGGGAGTGCGACGGAATACTTACGAAGAGTGCGTGCAGCAGGTATTAGCAGACTGCGATACCGCCATTGCCTATTTACCAGTAGACTATAACGGCCCTGACCTGATCGTCGGTTCGATCAATAGGGGTAGGGCTAGCCAGTTAGCTGCCTATGCCCTCAAGTCCCGGGTTTCAATATACGCCGCCAGCCCGGCTTACCAGCCGGGTAACATTACCCAAATCACCGGGATGGGGCAATTCTCTATTACCGGATCAGCCGAATACCAGCAAAAATGGGAGAGAGCCGCCCAGCTGTCACAAGAAGCAGTGGACCTGGTTGGGGCGCCTCAAAGCCTTAGGGTCAACTTGTTCAACCCGAACCAAACCCCGGCAGAGTTTATTTGGAGAAAGTATTTTAACAACAGGAACATGGAGCTGGCGCATTACCCTCCTTATGCATATGGTAATGCTCATACAGGACCTTCTCAAAACCTGGTGGATGCGTTCCCTATGCAAAATGGCTTCCCTATTACTGACCCTAGGTCAGGCTACGACCCACAGGATCCTTACCAAGGGCGAGACCCTAGGCTGGACCTGGTGGTCTTTTACAACGGCAGGACCCTAAATGGTAGTCCCATAGAAACTTTTGTAGGGGGGAAAGACTCCCGGCAGGTCAACCAGGAGGCTACACGTACAGGATATTACCTGCGAAAATGGCTTTCCGTAAGGAATAACCTGCTCGATCCTGAAAATCCTTCGAATGATAATCATTATTATGCGCTTTTCCGGAGAACGGAGGTTCACCTAAATCTCGCAGAAGCTGCTAACGAGGCCTATGGTCCTGTAGGTACCGGGCCAGGTGTGAATCAATCGGCCTTGGAGATCATTAGGTCTATCCGAGACGCTGCCGGGATTGGCAATGACACTTACGTAGATGAAGTGGCTGCAATGGGACAGGATGCTTTTAGGGAGTTGATCCAAAATGAAAGGAGGCTAGAACTGGCGTTTGAAAACCATCGCTTTTATGATATGAGAAGGTGGCTGCTTCCGTTGGATGAAACCATAAGGGGCATCGAGATCACCAAAGACGCGAACGATGAATTACAGTTTTCAACGATCGAGGTGGAAGAGCGCAACTTTACTGATGTACGGGATTACTACCAGCCCTTACCTTATGATGAATTGATGAAAAGTCCCAATATGATAAACAACCTGGGATGGTAGAACATACAATTAAAAAAATTACTGGAATGAGAACGTTAAGCATATACTCCTTGAGCTGCCTTTTAATGATATCGTTGGTAGCATGCGAAGACTTCGAGGATTTTGTAGTAGACAATGATTTTACCGCCGTATATTTTGCCAGTCAAAGACCCTTGCGAACGATCCTGGCAGATGATGAAATGACATTCAAAGTGGGAGTTGCATTAGCCGGCAAACGCTCCAATGAGGTAGAAGAGTTTGCCACTTTTGAGATCGACCCGGCTTTGTTAGAAGACTCCGCTATTGTTGGGAATAGGAATTTCACGTTGCTACCTACAGAATACTACACATTAAGCAATAACGCGATGATGATCATCCCCACGGGTAGATTTATAGGAGATATTACCGTTACACTTAATCAAGATGCCTTTGTAAATGATGAGCTGGCCACGGCCAACACGTATGCATTACCACTCAGGATCATTGATACCTCTGCTGATTCTGTCTTATCAGGGCAATTCGACTCCTCGGGTGCGGTACAAATTGCGCCCAAAGACTACACAGTATTGGTAGTAAAGTATATAAGTCCGTTACATGGGTTTTATTATCATAAAGGATTAGAACAAGAGTTAGATATCAATGATCAAGTAGTTTCAGAAGAGGTGTACAACGATAGGGACCTGGTCAAGAACCAAGTGTGGACGTTTACCACGCTTGGTCTCGATTCTGTTACTACATCGGGCGTGGGAACATTGATCTCTTCCGGGACAAATATTTATAACCTTAAGCTGGCGGTAAATGCCGATAATAGTGTGACCATAGGAGGTGTGGAGGATAATAATGTAACAGGTATCCAGGGCAGTGGTACTTACAGCCCGGCGGAAAATACGTTCTACCTCAACTACCGGTACATAAATGCGGGCACCACGTTCAATGTAATAGATACATTGGTCCAACGCCAATCGCCGGAACTTGACCTGCGGTTCGAGGAGTGGGTACCCTAGTGTCGTGTCAAGGCTCAAATGACGTTCAAGCTATTTTTTTCGGTCTTGTTCCCAAAGTCGGCAGTTGGCAGTAAACAGTCACCAACCCCCTATTTTGCCTACTGCCCTTTGCCTATTGCTAACTTGTCGAGAACTTCCCAACTTGGCAAAGAGAGTTCATTGTTTAATCCTACCCCTCAATTGAGGCTTAGTAAGGCTTCATCAAAGAATTGCCCTCGCAAGCTAACCTTAAGAGGGCAATTTAAATCAATTTTCTATAATGAGATACATTACTAATACAATTTACATCTTGGTCATATCGATGGCCTTTGTAATCCAACAAGGAGTAGCGCAAGAAAGTGGGGCAATTCATGGCGAGATAAGGATCAACTCCATGAAAGGGCATATCTTAGTGCCGGGTTCTAGTGGTTTTAACGTCCGTATTGCTGACAAAGTATGGAGCTACACCCATCCCGATTTTAAGGAGGCCATACGCCAGGTGAAGCCCGGATGGCTCCGTTTTTTTTCGGGTACGATGGGCAGTGCTTTCTCAGCAGCCACCGGTCTGTACAACATAGATTATGCTTATATGATGGGCCACCAGGAGCAATACTTCAAAGGGCACCGCTTTACACAGATAAAAGGTCCGCATAGGATCGCTGACCTTTATCACGTGCTAGGAGAACACCGGGGGAAACTTGTCGTCACTATCAACGGTTTTACCGAGACCCCGGAAATGACCGCGGCGCTGGCGCAATTTACCCGGGATAACCACATAGAAGTGGAAGTGTGGCAGTTTTGTAATGAACCGTACTTCTATGTGCCCAGCCGTAACCGGTATTGGTGGAACAACGGGTATGACTATGCCGTAAAAATGAAACCCCACGCAGATGAGATCCTAAAAGTTTTTCCCAATGCGAAGTTGGCGCTGAACTTCACCTGGGATGGCATTTGGGGCTTTATGAAAGAGATACACCACTACCAGCAAGAGAATGGCGCCTACTGGAATGTCTTTTCCAAGCACTCCTATGCCCCACATATCGGCGGGAAAGAATCTTTTGACCAGGCTTACCGGCGGGTGAATACTAAAGTGATCGAAGCCACCTCTCCCAAAGCTATGCAGGACATAGAAAATTATACCGAAGCGGGAATTCCAATGCTTATTACCGAATTTGGTGTTTGGAACCGGCCGGTAAACGGTATTATTTCAGCTATTTACAATGCAGAATATACCCTGCGCCAGTTGCAGCACCCCAATACTTACCTCATAGGTTCACATGAGATAAGCAACAAATTCACTCCAAGGGAGAATAAAAATGAATTGATCATAGATGCATTTAATAAAGGTAAACCACTAAATACGGATAGTATCCGTACCGGGGTAACATCTACAGGTGAGGGTAAGGCGCTCCAACTACTCCATGAGGCCTTAAATAACACGGACTTTACATATGCTACTACGGTCAGCCATTCGGCTGAAGTACCGGCATTGAACAATACAACAGAACCTTCAGTGTATGCCAGGGCTTTCAAGGGAATACAGGGAGAAGACTACTTGGCGATCACCAATCGTTCAGGTGAATATTGTTATTTTGATGTGCTTATAGACGGGAAGCTGCTATCAAAACCTCATAGAACATCTTATATATGGTCATCGACGGCAAATAACAAGCACGTAGAAAAGATCGATGAAAATATAGCAAAGCAGGGAAAGGTGAGTGTCTACCCTTACAGTGTGACCCTGGTGCGATGGAAAAATGATCGGGAACTGCCGCCTTTGACCTCACGTATATACCATGGCAAAGTTACCGCCGATGGTGTAGAATTGAAGTGGTGGCCGGTGGATGATGTAACAACTTACAGGATTGATTACGGGAAAGCCTTAGGTGCGCTGGATACCTCTGTGAGTGTAAAGGCACCAGTTACCTCTTATGAACTTAAGGGCTTGGACAGGAACACTACGTATTACTTCCGAGTGACGGCCTCCAATCCACTAGGGGAAAGTGACCCTTCCAATGTTGTAAAACTTCATACCAGTGTTCCGCGTAGCCCGGAAATTTTTAAGGTGAGCAAGAGAGATACCACCGTTACCGTATTTTGGAAAAGTGTAGAAAACGCTACGGGATATCGCGTACGATTAATGTCAGGGGATGGCGTCGTGGATAGGGTAGAAGAAGCGAAGAACGCTTTTGGTTACCGCATTACTGGCCTTTCTTTTGATATCCCTTACCAGGTAAGTGTACGAGCGTATAATGGTATTGGAGAAGGGAAATCCTCCGTACGGCATGCATTCACATGTAAAAAATATATCCCCATACCTGCGCGAAATGTTTCTGCCAGGGAAAATGCCAACGGTGATATCGTGGTGCAATGGCAAAGACAAGATACCATTGATCGCCCAGTGTATTTTAAGGTATTGCGGGGCAATGAGCCTCACCGTTTCAATGTACTGGCCACTGGACTTTCCGGTGATACCTATATTGATAAAACGGCTGGCCAGGAGAAGTATTTCTACACGGTAAAAACCTATTCAAATGCCGGAGAAGTTGATTTCTATCCGAATATCGCCACGGTTATACGTAGGGATGAGACAGCATTCGTGACGGTAAAGAAAGTTGACAAAGGCGATGATGCCTTTAAGGTCCATATGGCCGTTGAAAATGTTGCACTTAATGAAAAAATAAAAGTAGGAGCGGCCTTTTCTGATGTGTCCTACTTAAACGTAGAAGAAGATAGAGTTAATGGTGAAATAACCGGTAAGCATAGTTTCACCGTAAAAATACCTTTTGAAAAGCTTAAAAATGAAAGGATTTATGCCTTAAGAGGTTTTATCCATATCAAAGATCGTGTGGTCTATTCTTTGCCGCCTTATGCACAATTAAAATTCTGAAACTCATATCAGCCCTAGATCCCATATGATCCAAAAAAAGGATTTAAACAGCATACATATTGCAACCTGCAGGTGAGATCCTTTTCCGGTTTGACAACCCCTGGCGCGCGTTTGCAACGTTTAATTTTTTTCAAAACATTAACAGGTGCGTGGGTACCGGTGTAATATGTACTACTTTTAGGGCATAAGATTTGTTAAATAGTGCTAATTTTTGGATATTTCAATCGTTTGAAAAGTCTAAAATAGCCCGTTTAGATGAGGACCCTCATACTTCTTTTTACCGGATGCATTATATTTACCCGTACCGTGGCACAAGAGTATCGCTCGTTACATTTTTCCGCGATAACCTCCAACGAAAGCCTTCCTTCGGACGAATGCAATTTGGTATTCCAAGATAGCGATGATTTTTTGTGGTTTGGCACCAATGAAGGACTATACCGCTATGATGGCTATGAGGTCAGGGATTTTGACAAACTCGTAGGTACCTCATTCAGGAATGCAAAGTTTTTCGATGCCGGGGAAAATAGCAGGGGACAAGTTTGGTTTGCCACTTCTATCGGTGCGGTGATCTACAACAAAATCAGGGGGGAAGTGCGTGTAATAAAACCAATGGACTTGCTGCCCTCAAAACCGGGCTACAATACGGTGATATGCGTTGCGATAGATAAAAAAGACAACGCCTGGTTAGGAATGAACGGCGGAGTGCTTTCTTATAACGTTGAGCATAATTCCCATCATTTTTATTCCATCAAAGGTAATGATGGAAGGGCGATCACGGTCCGTGATATCGTTGTAAGTCAACAGGGGCATACATGGATCGCCACCTGGGGGGCTGGGCTGTACCGTGTGAACGAGGCAGATTCCTCGCTGGTACAATTCGATTTTTTTAACTACAGCAGTGACATCCTTAAACATAACGTTCTTAATACGCTTCATGAATCGTCGGAGAACCTGCTATGGGTAGGTTCCTGGGGTGACGGGTTATATGCCCTGGATATTTCCGACCCCCATCAACCTTCTATTATCGAATGGTTTTCAAGACCTGGCCATGCCGGTACGAGTATTTTAGGAGATATTATATTTAATATGGCCACAGATCGCTATGGGAGCCTATGGATAGGGTCTCCGTATGGGTTAAGTATTGTGCAAAACCCACTTTCAGAAGATGCTCTTTTTCACAATTACGTCTACGAAAAGGAAAGCAATTCTCTAACTAACAATGCTGTACAGTCGATAGTGATCGATAGGACCGGGGTGGCTTGGTTAGGAACTGTGGGCGGGGGTGTAAACAAAACCACTGTGCAGGAGAAACTCTTCAGACCTTATTTTATTTCTGAAGTTGACGAACAGAAGAAAAGCCAAACGGTATGCTCTTTTTCCGTAGACCCGCAGGGCCGGCTACTGGTAGGGATCAAGAGCCTCGGATTCGGGGTATACGACAAGAAAAGATCGCTTTTTACACATTTTAGTCGTATACCAAGATATGCTCCACTGGCTAAACTCGACTTAAACACAGTTAAAAGTTTTACATGGGATAAGGACTCTAACCTGTGGATGGGAACCCGGTACCTTGGCATGATAAAATTCAATGTAAAAACAGGTGAGTGGATACGGTTAATGACCAAAAAAGGAAAAAAAAGGCTCCACGGTAGGGAAGTACTGTCAGTAAAAGAAGATGAGAAGGGTAACCTTTGGGTAGTCACCGACCAAGGACTTGCCAAGATCACTATGCTGGATCAAAAGAGGTTAGATAACTACAAGGTAGATTCTTACACTGACAGGATCAAGTCAAAATTCTCCAAGGATGGAGAAATGATTTCTGATGTTGATTTTGATCAGCAGGGAAACGCCTACATCTCCACTTTTGAAGGCTCTTTGATAAGGTCAAAAGCTCCCTTGTACAGGAAAGCAGGGCCTTTAGAATTTATAAGCCTCACTAGGCCCGGCGACAAGTCGCTTACTTATATTAATTGCTTATTTTTTGATAAGAAAGATCAATTATGGGTCGGTTCCCTCGGCCAGGGGTTGAAGAAATGGAATGACTATAAAAAAACTTACGATCACCCTTTGACCCTGGATAAAATAGAGGGAAGGGTGATCTATGCGATCACAGGAGATCAATACAATAACTTATGGGCCACTTCTAACGAAGGCTTGCTACATCTTACTTTCCATGGTGAAGGCTACCAAGTGGCCACTTACACCGTTGCTAACGGGTTACAAGGTAATGTCTTCGTTCGCGGGGCTATACTTCATGATGAGAACGGTACGCTCTATATTGGCGGACATAATGGGTTCAATTATTTTGATGCTCTCCCGGTAATCAAGGAAGAGATCTCCCCAAAAGTAGCGTTTACCAGCCTTAAAATAGGAGGCACAAAAAGCTCTCTTGCTTCATTTAACGAAGACAATCCTTTTGTGATCCCTTACAATAATAACCTATTTTCCGTTTCTTTTTCCGCGTTGGATATGCGCACACCCACTTCGACCCGGTATGCTTACCAGCTAGAGGGCCTGGAACATGATTGGCAGATCGTGTCGTCCCACTCCAGGACGGCCACCTATGTAAACCTCGACCCGGGTCGATATACGTTCAAAGTAAGGGCTACTAACGCCATAGGACAGTGGAATAGCGAAATAGCCATGTTGCCCATCATCGTCGAAATAGCACCCTACTTGACCTGGTGGGCCTATGGTATCTATAGCATCATTGTAGTTGGCGTGTTCTTAGTGGTCTTTCTTTTGTACCGGTATCAAATGAAAGCGAAGCAAGAGCTTAAGCTCGAACACATAGAGCGCACGAAGTCCGAAAAATTGAACCAGTTTAAATTACAGTTCTTTACTAACCTAAGCCATGAATTGCTAACCCCCTTATCCGTCCTGCTGGTATTGTCCGGAAAACTAGCGAAGTACCAAATGCCTGAACATCAAGGGCTGCCAAGGATGTTTAAGCGGAACGTGGATAGGCTAAATGAACAGATCAAACAAATGCTCCAATTCAGGAAGGCAGAGACCGGCAGTTTAAAGTTAGAACCCGGAAGGTACGACCTCGATAAAATAATTAGGGAGATATACGAAAACCACCAGGTGATCGCTGTCGAAAAAAACATCTTTTTTCAACTGAAAACCAGGGAAATCGGCAAAGGTTTTATCGACCGCGAAAAGGTAGAGGTTTGCATAAACAACCTAGTATCTAACGCTTTCAAGTACACTAAAAGGGGAGGGGCTATCCTGTTGGAGGCGGAACGTTATGTGCGTGAGGAAAGGGATTGGATCATGATCCGGGTAAAAGACAGTGGTCGTGGCATACCGAAAGAGCAGCTTCGTCACATATTTAACCGGTTCTACCGGGCTTCCTATAACCGGGATACGGCCGATGGCATAGGGATAGGGCTCGCACTGGTGAAAAGCATGGTACAGTTGCATGGAGGTACGATCAAAGTAAAAAGCGAGCCGGGAAAAGGGTCTGCTTTCACAGTCCGGTTGCCTGTTTCTCTTTCTGCTTTGGAAAAAGAAAAGGATACCGATGCCACCCCTATATTTACAAGCAAGATCCTCGATGAGCAAGATATCTATAAACTACCGGCTGTTAAGGGTCAGCCGGCCACTGGAAACGGTCAGAAGAAAACGGTTCTTCTTGTAGAAGATAACGAAGATTTGCTTAGCCTCATTGCTATGCATCTCGAAAAGTACTACCATGTGATAAGTGCCAGCGATGGGAGAGAAGGTATTCATTTGGCTGACAACCACAACCCCGACCTTATCATTTCAGACCTCATGATGCCAGCAATGGACGGCTATGAATTCTGTAAAGCCATTAAAACCAACGTGAATACCAGCCACATCCCGTTCGTCATCATTACTGCCAATACACATGACGAAAGCCGGGCTGCGAGTTATGAAGTAGGTGCAGATTCGTACCTGGCCAAGCCGGTAGACATGCAGGTCCTGGTCTTACGTGCAGCAGCCTTATTGAGGAAAAGAAGCTGTGTAAACGCAGAATTCAGCCGTGGTATATCCCTTGAACCCCAGAGAATCGCCACGAACACCATAGACGAGGAAATACTGTCCAAGGCAAAGGCTTTAGTAGAAGACAATATGAGCGATGCAAACTTTTCAGTGAAGGCGCTTTGCCGGGAGTTGGGTATGAGCAATTCCATGCTCTACAGGAAAATCAAAGGGATACTTGACATAAACCCGAATGAATTTATTCGTAACATCCGTCTTCGCAAAGCTGCCCAGCTTTTGGAGGATGGAAATATCCATATTTCAGAAGTTGCCTACCAGGTAGGCTTTAATGATTTGAGCTATTTCGGGGTATGCTTCAAAAAACAATACGGTATGACCCCTAGCACTTTCCAGGAAAAACAAAAACATGGGGAAATGAAAATGATCTAAAGACCTGGGACAAGGATACTCAAACAAACTCAACCATGTAAATTATACACTAGGACTACTTTGTCAGATTTAAGTAATTGATAATGAGGTTTTTAGTTTTAAACCTAGTGCCAGCGAACTGTAAAGTATGGGGGATCAACCTCCTGTTCTAAATCTATTCAAAACCTATACCTAAGAACGTCATTCCTAACTTTCTACCCTCGTCATTCTTACTTTCCAACCTCGTCATTCCTGCCGGCCTTGCCGGGTGAGCGATGCGCGAGAGCAGGAATCTGCTGTGTCGTTGAACGTGAACCTTT
>JANQLQ010000333.1 GCA_028280565.1 Fulvivirga sp. | reverse complement strand
GGCCTTGTAGGGTGAGCGATGCGCGAGAGCAGGAATCTGCTGTGTCGTTGAACGTGAACCTTTTTTTGAATGTACTGGGTTTTCGTTTCACGACTTCGCAGATTCTTCCAAAGGAATCCCAATGGGGCTTGTCGCGCCCAGCCCAACGCACAGGCTGCAAGGAATGACGATATTATAAATGAGGAATGACCTTCTTAGGTAGAGGTTTTGGATGGATTTAGAACAAACCTATTTTAGGACGGTATATTCAGAAAATGATACGTTTTTTGCAAGACCGGCTGAATGCGACACAATGTCAGTTTTCGGTGCTGCAAAGCCCGCTGTCAGCGTTGCAAAGTCCATTGAAAGTACTGCAAAGCCCGTTGTTACCCCTGCAAGGTCGGCTGACGGCATTACAAGGTCCGCTGTCTGCATTGCAAGGCCCACTGAACCTGCCACAATGTCAGTTGACAGGCTTACAAGGTCCGTTGAAAGTAGTGCATCCGGGCCTAGTCCTGGCATTGATTTACATGTCCTGTTTCGATTTTTTGCCTACTGCCCTTTGCCTGTTGCCAACTGATCAAATACCTCACACAGCGCGCATCCTGTGCTTGGTACGTTGTTAAAGACTTAATTTAATACTAGTTTAAGACGGGTCACCCTTGGAAAAGTGACTTTTCAAAATCCCTGTCAGCATTTCTTCCGTCAGGGGTTTATTTCGATAGTCCTTTACAATGTCATACTTGCGGGCCTTGGCAAGATCCAGCTCGTTTGTAGAGGTGGTAAGCATAGCGATTACGGGGCCTCCTTTGATATGCGGGGGTAATTTTTCGTACTGGTCCAGGAACTCCCAGCCGTTCATTTTGGGCATGTTGATGTCTAGGAAAAGAAGGTCCGGTTGGGGGTATGGCTTCCCTTCACCGGCATACTTTCCTTCGTTGCGTAGAAAATCGAGCGCATCTTTACCGTCGTGGCATTCCACTACCTCTTCGGCCACGCTCGCCTTGTTGATCACGCGGCGGTGAAAAAAGTTATCATCGATGTCATCATCAATGAGTAAGATCAGTCGGAGTTTTGTCGTCATATTTTTTTACTATGGATTCGTGTAAACTAAACCAAAAGGTACTCCCCTTGCCCAGTTTGGAGGTGACCCAAATCCTTCCCCCTAATGAATCGATGATCCTTTTGCAGTGGGCGAGCCCTATGCCTGTACCGCTGTATTCATCTTTGCCGTGTAACCTTTGAAACAAGAGGAATATCCTTTCGAGGTATATTCCTTCAATGCCGATGCCGTTATCCTCTAAGGCAAATGTCCAATAATTACCTACATGCTCAGCGCGTATACGAATGACCGGGGGGATCTCTTTTTTGGCATACTTAACCGCATTACTGATCAAATTTTGGAATAACTGTTTTAGCTCGGTTCTATTGCTCTTGATTTTTGGAAGCTCTCCAAAATCTAATATTGCTTTTGTTTCATCCAGTAATAATTCGAGATCTTCCATGATCTCCCGTACCAGTTCATGGGTCGCTACCCAGTCTGTATGGCTATCTTTTCCTATTTGGGAGTATTCTAACATATCCTTTATCAGCAGACTCATGCGGCTGGTGGCCATGTTAGTTCGTTGCATGTAAAGTTTGAAATTTTTCTTGTTGCCAGTCTCTAGTTCGCTGGCCAGCAAACCCAGGTAATTGGTGACCGTCCTGAGTGGCTCTTGCAAATCGTGGGAGGCTACATAAATAAGCTGCTCGTAGTCATTTTTTACCAGCTTTGCTCGTTCAGCGAGGCGATCTACTTCCTTTTTTAATAAACCTTCCCGCAAGTGCCTTGCTATATCTAAAGATATTTGATCCCAAGGTATCGATTTGGTGTCCACTTGTTCTTTCCATTTTTCAAACGACTTTCTTGGGCTTAGCCGGGTCTCCCCGTTTTCTAAGTGGTCTACTTCGTAAGGCTGGTTAGGATCTCCTCCCCAATAGAATACATTCCGTTGTGCTTTCCGGAACCACATGACAAAAGATTCATCCCAGGCGCTGATCGACATCGAGAGCATCCCCCCTATTTCACGTGGAATGCCAATAGTATCGGGAAGATCCTTGAGTAGGTGATCCGTAGAGTATACATCTTTTTGTCCTTCTTTTACGAGCCAATCTTTTACCCCTGTTAGGGACGCTCCACTTGGTGTGGCTCCTATTGTATAGGTACCCACATTGGTGATAACGGCACAACCGTCGGCATCACACAGTGCTGTAAAATCATATTTTTCATCCACCAGTTGAACGCCAATGTCCCGGGAAATGTGGATGGAAGACAGAAACTCTACCTCTTTTTCAAAATAACGCCTAACGGCACTGTGGTATTGGTTTTGAGATATTTCAACAATCCGTTGTGCTAAGGCGTCGGCAATCAACTCACCGGTCTTGCGCATTTCATAAGATAGAAACTTTGGGCCGTAATGATGACAAGCGATGAGCCCCCATAAGTCATTTTCTATAACGATGGCGAGGGTAAAGGAAGCCCCAACTCCCATGTTTTTAAGGTATTCAATATGTACAGGTGAGGTAGCCCTTAGCTGGGTGTAAGTAAGGTCTAGCTGTGAGTTTATTTCGTTTGTGTTGGGGTGAGCTTTTAGCCAATGATTCTCAAGGTTTACATCCGTGATGATCCGGCTGCGGTTGTTAAGAAAAAGATCGCGAGCCACTTTAGGGATATCGGTGGCAGGGTAGTGCAGGCCTAAAAAAGGTTCTAAGTGATCTTCACGTGCTTCCCCTACCACATGACCGTGGTAGTCCTTGTCAAACTGGTATACCATTACACGATCATAACCGGTTACTTTTTTGTATTGACGGGCCAACTCGTTATAAAGCTCGTCCAGTTGTTCCACACGGCGCAACGGTTCCGTTACGACCCGGATGGCCCGGAAAGTGGATAATTCAGTGCCATCATTTTCCCCCCGGGGTTCGATTTCAATAAAACACATGCCCCCATGGGAATGACGGATCATATGGAGAGGCTTCCCGTCCAACTCAAGGGGTATAGGGTCAATGGAATCCCAATTGTTCGAGGTAGACATTTTATTATATACCGAAAGCATCGCAGGAGGCATCCAGTGTTTTACCTCGGTCTGCCAAAGCTCTTTTTCTTCCTTTCCTAACAGACCAGGCACCTCCTCGCTCATGACTGAAAGATAGCCCGGGTTTTTTTCATCGAACACTAACATATGACCGTATCCTTGGATAGCCCGGGGCCGGTTGATCGGTTCCCTGCCGCAGTTTTCCGCCGTAAGTTTAAAGTTGCTGTAAAGGCTCAACATTTCATGTTCTTGCTTCAAGATTCTCTCCCTCCTTTTGCCTGATTATCCATACCCAGGTTTACCCGCTGGGAAAATATGACTTTAATAATTATTAAATATAACATTAATAGTTATCTTGGAATGGGTTTTAAACTAATAAATAAATTTAGTAAGGAGGAGCTTGCTGTGTCGAACACACACTGGCCTGGCAAGCCTCATGAGTAGAGGACCCTATGAAAGCAGAGAAGGGATGATTTTACAACAAATTCGCTTGCACACGGCGAAATGCCATGACGACGTAGAGGTTAAGCTAGGGGGAAAATTGCTTACACCCGGCCTTACCCCGGGTGGATATCATGAACTGTTAACAGCCTTTTACAATTGCTACCGGGCCATGGAAGACGCTGCCGGGCGTATACCCATGATCGCAGCGCTGTTACACGAACGTTCTAAATTACCCTGGCTAGAAAGAGATTTACAGTATTTAAGACAGTCGGTAGCTAAGGACCAGGTTAATTTTCCCACGGTAACCGTGGCGGGAACGCAAGGTACCGCCAGGGCGCTCGGTATGATGTACGTAATGGAAGGGGCCACGCTCGGCGGGAAACACATCGTCAATTACTTATTAGATTTTGATTGGATCGAGCTGGACACTTGCTTAAATTTTTTCAACAGCTATGGGCATGAAAGAGGCAAGAAGTGGAAAGAGTTTACCGCTATCCTAGAAGCATACTCCAAAGAGCATCCCTCTGAAACTGAACGGATCCTCTCGGGCGCTAGTGAGGCCTTTGGATGTATCGATGACGCCATCACCCGGGTTTGAGCAGGCAGGCCCGGAACACGTCGTATCCCCATCCTTTTCTCCAAAAACTCACCCTCGTTTGCTAGTATCACACATAACGAACCCGAAGCATTTGTAATGCGGGTACCCAACGCGGTAAGTACATGTTCCGCTAAGTAAACTTATTATTGTCCTAACAATGGCAATCATGCGTTACAAACGCACTGCCCGTTTATATTCTTTTGCAAACGAGTATAACCGACAGTTTGGGATCAATTGTGTTGACTTTTTTTACCGATTATTCAAGATTTACCGTTATTGGTTTGTATGTCTTTGACCCGGCAAGATCTTAAAGCTTTTCTATCTCAATATATTGAGGCCAATGACGATCTCGTTGAAAAAATACTTCCTTACACAAAAAAGAGAAGTGTTAGCCGTGGCAATTTTCTTCTTCGCCAGGGCGAACGCTGCAAGGAATTTGTTTTGATCACCAAGGGCTGCACCCGCCTCTTTTACATAGCAAATGAGATAGAGTATACCGTATGGTTCGGGTTCCCAGATAACGTAGGTTCGGAGATCCAAAGCTTTATCAGCGGGGAGCCTTCTAAATTCTTTGTAGAGGCCATTGAAGACCTTGAATACCTCTCCATGCACCAGTCCTCCTACCATAAGCTGATGGAGCTAGTCCCCGCCTGGCACCTCTTCGTGAGGAAGCTTTGGGAGGACACCGTGGTGCATATCATCGACAGGATCATGGCTTTTCAATCCCAGTCTGCCACCGAACGCTACCTAGACTTGATCCGGGACCCCGACTATTTGCAGATGATCCCCCAAAAATACCTGGCCTCCTACTTGGGGGTTACCCGCACCTCGCTGAGCAGGCTAAGAAGAAAAATCGCAACGGAGCGTCGTTAGTTGTCCTATGGCACTTTTTGGCCCTGGCCAATGATGTTATTTTGGGTAAATCAATACGAAACATAATGATTAGTAAAAATCTAATCGTGGTGATGGCCATGTTATGCGGTGTACTCACCACCCATGCCCAAATGAAAAACCAAAATAAGATGATCAAAAGGAACAAAGAAGTGATCACGGAACTGATCGAGCAGGGGTTAAACGATAAGAACTCCGAAATTGCCCTTAAACTTGCCGCTAAAAACTTTGTGGATCAAGATGCTTTTCCCAACCAGCCCGGCGGGGCCGAGGGATTGAAGTTCCATTTTGATAAGTTGAACAAGGCCATTCCCGACCTAAAGGTAGAGTTTCGCCTGATCGCGGAGGGGAGTACGGTGGTGGAAGAGTGGACGGGCACGGGTAACCTTGTGATCGACTTCCAAACCGGGCAGCCGTTGGAAAACCCAATGCCGATCACTCAAAACGGCATTACGGTATTTGAGCTGAACGACGCAGGCCTGGTGGTGGAAAGAAAAACTTTTCAAAGAGGTGAGCAGTAACTTTGAAAATCCCGCCACGCTCTAAAGATAGTTTTGTGACTAGTTTGAGTTACGCGCTAAAAAAGCGATTTTTGTTTGGGTGGAAAGCATGGATCCATCAAGCATAATGCCTAAGATCACTAACGTCATACCAGTCATCAATAACTAAAAGACCCCCTTGATTGCACTTCTCTTGATCCTACTCGTTGTTGCCCTAGGATTGGCAATGGCTATTTTAGATTACCGGCGCTTCATTAAGCGGCGCAAAGAGGTTTTTAGCACCTTTTTACAAGTAGAAACCTGCTATGGTAAGGTGAACTACCTGGATATAGGTCCTAAAGCGGGGCCCGTCATTCTTTTTTCAACGGGTGGGGGTGCCGGGATCGATTTGGTCAACATGCTGGACTGGCTGACTGACGCGGGGTATAGGATCATAGCCGTCAACCGGCCCGGGTACTACGGTATGCCTGTCGACACGGTAGATTCTATTGAAGGTCATGCGGATATCTATCATGAAGTGATCAAGAGCCTTGGGATCAAAGAAGTAAGCGTGTTCGGGGTTTCCATCGGTGGATTGTCTTCTCTTTATTATGCGCAAAATTACCCGGTAAGGTCCATGGTACTTTGGTGCCCGGTAACGGGGGAGTACCACCCGAATCAAGAAGCGGTGAACTCACCCTTGGGAAAACTGGTCATGTCGGATAAGTCAAAAGATATCATTTCATGGCTTATGACGAGGTCTGTAGATCTTTTTCCAAAAGTCACCGCTGCGAGCTTTTTGAAGACGGAAGCCCACCTGGATAAACGGGAAAGGAACGCGCTGGCCGAATGGGTGGTCAATGACAAAGATGAAAAAAGACGCCTAGGGCTATTTGTGCATTCTTTGGCTCCTATGAGCCAGCTCTACCCGGGCATGATGGACGAGGTGGAAAAATCATCTTCCGGGCATACGTTCGATTGGAGTAAAATAGACATGCCTGTTTTGGCGTTTGCCTCCACCTTGGATAAGGATGTATCGCGCGAGCATTTCGACCGGTTGAATGAAAACCTGGTCAACGGGGAATGCCGGTTTGTAAAAGCCGGGGGGCACTTTGCTTGGTGGGGAGAGGAGGGAAAGGCGGTTGTGGAAGGGTCTTTGGAGTTTTTTGATCAGTATGCCCGATGATATGATGTTTCGCCTTTTTTAACCGCAGAGAACGCTGAGGAGACCGCAGGGGGACACGGAGGTTAGGCTAGTGTTGAGTTAGGTGTAATTGGATGGTTAGCTATTTTTCCAGTCCTGTTTCTAACATCGTCATTCTCTTGCTGCCCGTACGTCGGGCTAGGCGTGACAAGCCCCATTGGGATTCCTTTGGAAGAATCTGCGAAGTCGTAAAACGAAAACCCAGCACACTCAGAAAAAGGTGTACGTTCAACGACCCGGCAGATTCCGGCCCTCGCGCAAAGCCTGCACCTTCACCACCGGCCGGAATGACGATAAAGAAGATTTTTTTCGTTTTTTATATATGCTCCCCATGAACAGGCTGTGTCTCCACAGCCAGGAACGGACCCTTAATACACTTCACATTTTTAGTACCTTGATCTCAATCCGCCTATGGTCTATTCCCGGCGACTCCTCGCCCGGATCTTCCCCGGGATCTTCTGTACTGGGGTACCATGGTGTGTCTTTGTTCACTACAGTTTCGATCTCTATGCGGTCGTCGGCAATACCGCGACCTACTAAGTAGGCTTTTACGGCTTCTGCTTCCTGTTCCGTTCGATCGTTGTGGTAGGTGTAGTGGAGCTGTAATTCCTGTATAGTCTCGTATTGCGGCTCGTCTAGCGTGTTGTCTAAAGAATCCTGGTAAGTAGAATCCGTGTCCTCAAAATTTGTGGCGGTGACTTCGTACATGGAGGTGTCCACCTCTATTTCAACTTGCCGTTCCACGTATATCGAATCGACCTGCATCTCGGTAAGGTCAGGATCAGAGCGGATCGAGTCTTGTTTGAAGAGGTCCAGGTAAGAGGTCACCTGCAGTTGCATGTCCGCGTTTTTGCGCATCATATTGGCGATACGGCGAAGCTCAAAGGTGGAATTGTCCGTGAGTGCCGCCTCGTGTTCCGCAAAAGTGATCTCCGTTTTCATGGAAACCCCGGGCTCTATTGGCTTTAACTCTATTTTTAATGCCTGTTTGTCCCTGGCGCCAATGCTTTGCAGGTCGTAAACTTTGGAATAGTACATATAAGCCGGGTCCTCCGCGCTTACGGATAGGTCATAAGAGGCGCCCTCTTTTAACACGATAGCAAACTCACCGCGGTTTCCGACCTTATCGTTCCAGAGACGGTTCCTGTCATCGACCTGGAATACGGTCAAGGTGGCGTTCACCCGCTCCCCGGACACGGCATCCGTCACTTCACCTTTAATGCGCATTACTTTGGCCGGTTTAAACTCATCCGGGATCAGTTTCATGACCAGCTGGCTATTTCTACCGGTGTTTTCAGCCAGGTAGGCATACCTTCCTTTGGCGTCCAGGCTTATAAACTGGTCGTTTCGCTCGGTGTTAAGAAAGTCCCACGGGATCGGGTCAGTCCAGCTGCCGTCTTCTTGCTTTTGGGTCATAAAAAGGTCTAGCTTGCCTTTACCACCCATTTGATCAGAAGCAAATATCATGGTCTGCCCATCGGCCAAGATCCTTGGCGTTTGGGAGTTGCCCGTGTTGATATTACCGGGAAGGTCTTTGGGTTCGGCCCACCCGCGGTTTGTTTTTTTCGATACCACTATCCGGCAGCCGCTGGCTCCCCCGTATTCGCTCATGGCATCACAACGCATGTAATATAAGTATTCCCCATCGGGAGAGAAGGCAGGACCTCCTTCATTCTCGCGCGAGTTGACCGGGGCGCCGAAATTCTTAGGAGCCTCCCAGTCGCTGCCGCGCCGGTAGCTATACCATAACTCGTATCCTCCCAGACCCGCCTTCCGCGAGGTGAAAGCCATCATATCGCCATCAAAACTTAAGCAATACCCACCCCGGAAGTTCAATGTGGGGCGGTTGATCAGTTTGTTTACCTCTATGGCGTCATGCCAGGTGCTCACGGTCTTCTTGGTAGCATAGCGCATAGAATGATGACCATCGTCCGTGTAGTCAGAAAGGTAGAGCATAGATTGCCCATCGCCGCTGATAAAAGGGGCGTAATAGTTGATGGAAGGTTGATTGATATTTGAAGGCAATAAACGGCGCTTAGCCTGTCCGTGTACTACCTGCGATGCAATGCCAAAGACAACGAAGACAAAAAGTTTTAAGTGATGATTCATAATGCCATTTATCTTTTCAAATACGATGACCCACCCGGTCATTTTCCAATCCTATGTTTCATGCGTGGGAGGTGATCATTTTAAGTCCGTACCCGGGTAAGTATTCTATCTGCCCGCCTTGTGTAACCCCACTGCCGGGGTTTTTTAGTAAAGCCATTGAAAAAAATAGGACACCTGGGAGAATGCTGCTTGCCCGCTTAGGAGCACAATATAATTATTAATGCAAAAACTTTTCCAAAACAATTTCTAAATTGGCGACCAACGGGATACAGATGCGATCAATTGCTTTACTCATAGTTTTGTGTTTGCCAGTGGAGAGCTGGTCACAACGACTCGAAACGGTCGTGCAGCGTGGGCACTACGAATCCATAAAGTCCGTAGCTTTTACCCCCGACGGGCAGTACCTGCTTACCGGGAGCCGTGATAAGACCATAAAGCTTTGGGAGTTAAGCACCGGCCGCGAGTTAAGGGCCTACCTCGGGCACGAGTCTACCATCAACGACCTGGTCATCCTGCCGGGAGGCAAACACTTCATTAGCAGCTCGGCCGATAAAACCGCCAAAATGTGGGATCTCCAAACCGGGCAGCTGCTCAAAACATTTACCGGCCATACGGACTACCTCACCTCGGTAGCGGTGTCGCCCGGGGGCCAATACCTTTTGACAGCGGGGTTTGATTGGGAGGCGATCCTTTGGGACATTCAATCGGGGCAAGAGCTGCGGCGTTTTAAAGCCCGGCCGGATAAAGGCATCGGCTATGGAATTGATGCTGAATTTAGCCCGGACGGCACCGAGGTAGCATTGGGCAGTGATAATCGTTCGGTATTCATCCATAACCTGCAGACAGCCGAAGAGCGTATCGAATTAAAACCCTCCGAAGGCTACTGTGGTGGCTGCGGTACCTTCGTGGAATATATGGATGGCAAGGTGCTTTCCGCCAGCAACAATGGCGACTTAAAACTGTGGAACCCCAGTACCGGGGAAACTATCCAACTTTTTTACACCAATCCCGATGAATTCACCGCGCTGGACTATGATGGCCAAAACAAGATCTTAGCGACTACCACGGACTCCCTCAAGGTGTATGATGTCGACCTGGGGCAGGAACTATGGAGTATAAAGGTAGATGCCAAAGAAGAGATTACGGATGCACGCTTCAGCCCCGATGGCAAGCTCATCGCTTTGGCCAATGATGATAAAGTGGCCAGGATCTTTGATGCCGCCGACGGAACTTTGCAGCAAGTCTTATCGGGGTTTTTGAACCGTACGGATAAGGGAGGGCTGAACTATAACCCGGCTTTACGGTGGGATTATTACATCAAAAGGTATACGGACCTTAAAAATGATATCAAGATAAGCCCCGACGGCCGATACCTTGTGAAAGGAAAACTCGGCAACATCGCCCGGGTATGGGACTACAAAAACGGTAAGGTGGTCATGGACTTGGTAGGTCATGAAAAAGCCGTATTGACCATGGAATTTTCCAAGGACGGCAAAACCGTATTGACAGGAAGCGCGGACAATACGGCCAAACTTTGGGAGGTAGCTACCGGCCGCATGCTTATGACGTTTAAAGGACACAGGGAGGTGATCTTTACGGTTGCCTTTAGCGAAGACAACACCAAAATAGCCACCGGGAGCTGGGACGGTACAGCTAAAATATGGGATGTGGAAACGGGAAAATTGTTAGAAACCCTCGTTTTTGAGCAGGCTTCTCCTTACCAGCTCGAATTTATGAATAACGACATTTATTTATTGATCGCCGGCTTGGATAAGACTTTGAAACTTTGGGAGATCGACAGCAAAAGTGAGGTGAGGAATTTCATTGGCCATACCGATGTGATCCACTCGTTTGATATACACCCGGGTAAGAAAAGCTTGGTTTCTACCAGCTGGGACGGCAAGATAAAACTCTGGGACCTGGCCACCGGCCTGCAAACCTTACGCTGGAGCGACCACCGCGGACCTACTTACGACGCTATCTTTAGCCATGAAGGCACCATGCTGGCCACTACTGGGGCCGACCGGGTTATAAAATTAAGGGATCCTGCCGGGAAAGTGCTAAAAACCTTCGAAGGCCACACCGCACCTGTGACCGACCTGCAGTTCACCCCCGGGGACCGTTACTTAATAAGTGCCGCTGAAAATGGCGAGATCAAGACGTGGGACGTGGAAAAAGGCACCGAGCTGGTGAGCTACATCCTGCTGGACCGCCGCGACTGGATGGTGGTAAACTCGGATGGCCATTTTAATGCCACCGAAGGCGCCTTTCAAAATATAATTTTCGTAAAGGGAATGCAGAGCTACAGCATCGACCAGTTTTTCGATGAATTTTACAAACCCGGCCTGCTCAAAAATGTGTTTTCAACTCGTGGAGCAGGGCCATTGAATATGCTTCAAAAAATGGAGCGATCACCACCCCCGGCCGTCGAGATCATTACCCCTGCAGACCAAACCGAGTTCAACTCCCAAACAGCAGAGATACTGTTTAAAGTAATTGACCAGGGCGGCGGGGCTAAGCGAGTGGACCTGTTCCACAATGGAAAAAAGGCAATGAGCCAGCCCCTACAGCTCAAACCCGGGAAGTCGCAGGTGATACAGCATACCTTAACCTTGGTAGAAGGGGTAAACGTGGTGCAAGTGGCGGCTACCAGCCAGGGCAACATCGAGTCTGCCAAGGAGAGGATACATTTAAGGTTTGGCGGGAGCCTTAAGTCCACGCTCTATTTATACGCGGTGGGCATTAATAAATACCGGAACAAAGCACTTAATCTCAACTATGCCTCGGCCGATGCCCAGGGGTTTGTAGATCTTATCCGCGACCATTCGGAAGAATTATTTGATCATGTAGAGATCATCACCCGGTACGATGAAGACGCTACCAAGGAAAACATACTAGGTGAATTGGAGGAGCTTTCCAAGAAGATACGCCCGCAGGATGTGCTCTTTTTCTTTTATGCAGGGCATGGCAGTATGATCGATAATGATTTTTATTTTATTCCTACGGAAAATACCAAGCTGTACAGTGGTGAGAAACTGGCCAAAACCGGTATTTATGCCGGGGAGCTACAGGAGAAATTAAAGTCAATAGCAGCCCTTAAGCAGGTGATGATCATCGATGCCTGCCAGTCAGGGGGTGGGGTGGAACTGCTGGCCCAGCGTGGCGCCACGGAAGAAAAAGCGCTGGCCCAGCTTTCGCGCAGCGCCGGCATTCACGTGCTGGCAGCCGCGGGCAGCGAGCAGTTTGCCACGGAATTTAAAGAACTAGGACATGGGCTTTTCACCTACGTATTATTGGAAGCATTATCGGGCAAGGCTGACGGCGCCCCGAAAGACGGTAAGGTTACCATTTACGAGTTAAAGTCCTACCTCGACGATCAAGTCCCAGAGTTTTCCAGGAAATACAAAGGAAAAATGCAGTTTCCACATACCTTCAGTCGTGGGCAGGATTTTCCTATTGTAGTAGAATGAATTTCTAAAAGGACTGATACCTTTGTGGCGTTCTTAAATCCAGCTAAAAAGATCATGCAACTTTATCATCGCGAACTAGGAGAAGGAAAACCCTTGATCATTCTTCATGGACTATTCGGTTCTTCAGATAACTGGCTGTCCGTTGGGAAAATTCTTGCCGAGCAATACAAGGTCTACCTGCTAGATCAAAGAAATCATGGGCAGTCGTTTCACAGTGATGAATTTAGCTATCAAGCGATGGCAGCAGATCTTTTAGAATTTGTCCAACAGCAGGGTATCCGTGATCCGCACATCCTAGGGCATTCCATGGGAGGTAAAACAGCAATGTGGTTTGCCGCACAGCATACCGATTTGTGGGACAAATTGATCGTAGTGGATATAGGACCGAAATCATACCCCGTACATCACCGAACGATCCTCGACGGCCTGCTGTCCATTGATATGGATGCCCTTTCTTCTCGCGTGGAGGCGGACCAACAGCTGGCAAAGTACATCCCGGAGATAGGCGTAAGGCAATTCCTGCTCAAAAACTTAGCCCGTAACGGCCAGGGGTTTCAATGGAAAATTAACCTACCGGCGATCAATGAAAATATAGAGACCATAGGCGAAGGGATGGAGGAAAAGGAGATCACACACAAGCAAGTACTCTTCATCAGGGGAGCCAAATCCGACTATATTCAAGATGAAGACATGACCTTGATCAAAACGATATTCCCGGGTGCCGAACTGGCAACTGTAGAAGGTGCCGGGCACTGGGTACATGCTGAAAAACCACAGGAGCTTTTAGCGATGGTTAATCGGTTTTTGGGGGTATAGGCACTTTTTCCCGGTGAAAACATCTCCCTAAGGACTAGTGTCATGTCAGATCTCAAATGACGTTCAATCTATTTTTTTCGGTCTCGTTCCTAAAGTCGGCAGTCGGCAGTAAACAGTCGGCAACCCTCTATTTT
>JANQLQ010000266.1 GCA_028280565.1 Fulvivirga sp. | reverse complement strand
TGCAGGGGCTACGAAGCCATCCCCTCCACGAGATATACCGCATAGACTTTGCTACCGCTTCTCGAGCAGGGGATGGCTTCACCGCTAGCCCTCCAAACCAGCGCTGGGTTCGCAATGACGATAAGAACAAGGTTGTCATAGGTAGGCTGGCGTAGCCGGTGGGCGGGTTACGAAGCTGTCCCCTTCTTGTGTGTGATCGAATGGACCTTGTTCTCGTTCCACGAGTGGGAGATCGCTTCACGCCTTGCTGAAGCCAACACGCCAGGTTCGCGATGACGAAAAAAAACAGATCGTCATGGCGAGGCTGGCGATGCTAATGCAGGGGCTACGAAGCCATCCCCTTCACGAGATACACCGCATGGGCTTTTCTGCCGCTTCTCGAGCAGGGGATTGCTTCAGCGCTGGCCCTACAAAACCAGCCCCTGGGCAATGACGGTTAAAATTTATGGTTTTGGATTTACTTGAATATTCCTTATCTCGAATCGATGCTATTCCACCACGAAAACGATCCTCCTATAATCGTACATAGAAACAATTTTATTATCGTCATTTACCTCCAGTATCAAATGAATTTCTTTTCCCTTTGCGTCTTTGGGGATCAAAACTTCGCAAACGGGATTGGAAGGATCGGGTATGGAAAGTTCGCCATCATAGGTGCCGGCCTCCGGGTATTGCCACCATTTGAAATTCAGCTTGTCTCCATCCGGGTCAGTGGATGCGGAGGCATCCAGCACCACACTTGCGCCTTTTTTGGTTTCGTAGATATGGATTTTTTCCGAGGCGTCATCGTTAATGGAAATTTTCGGGGGATGATTAGCCTGGTCAAACTCATTTTTGCACCAATCCATTCTTCCTTTAAAGTCATTGAAGAAAGCTCTTCGCCATCGCCAGACCGGCGCGTATATACTTTTGTGGTAGGCTTCTCCTGGCCTAGGATCCTTCCAGCTATCCAGGGCTTCTGTATACAGCGCAAACGGTGTGTAGTTCTTTTCATCTTTGTTTACACTATTGTGTTTAGACCATACATTTTTTGCCTTTTCCTTGGTAAACCGACCGCTCCATCCACCCCAGTGAGGATTGTCGATATCAGACAGCCCTTGGTGAATAAGACAAAGCCATGGGATAGTGCCGCCTCCTTCCAAGAAACCGATACCGCCTTTGGGGAACTGCCTCAGAGGGTATTTCACCCCTAACGGGCCATGGTTGCCAATGATATGCTCTAACGCCCACTGGTGTTGACCTATGCTGGAGTATGCATAAGGTTCCCAGGTATGTGGCCCCAAGTTTTTTCGATCCCCCTTATTATTAGCTCCCCCGTCTCCACCCGGTCCTGCATAACAATAGGTTTGGTAGTTGCTCCTTACCCAGTGGATAGCTGGAAATTGATGGCAGATCCATGCACCGGCATCGTCTTGTGCTCCATTCTCATATACCCTGATTTTTGCTACAACAGCATCTACTTCAGCCTGGGAGTGGGAAGCCCGATAGTCAATTAATGCTTGGGCCAATGTATTCGACCCGGCATTCACTACAATGTACAAGGGCCGGGGATCATCCTTGTTGAGTACTTTAAGTAAGTGCCTGGATCCTCCTGAAGACATTCCTTTCCCTGTGGCGGCAACGCCATAACCTTTCTGCCCTTCGAAAACAATGGAATGCAAGTAGCCTGGTTCCGGCCAGCCCTCAGCGTGCTTTTTCAAATTGTCAACTACTAATGAGTAAGCATCAATAATACTATGAAACAGCTCCGGGTGAAGCATTTGTTTATAAGGGTCTTTCGATTCCGGTCGTAGAAATTTTCCGGTAACAGCTACCAGGCCTTCTAGGTCAAATTCATTGAGATAGAGCATTAAATGGGTGATCTGTTGCTCTTCGTCTTTTTCATTTCCCATATCTGCCAGTACCACCAATCGCGGCTTCCCTGCTTGCGAAAAACCTATGTAAAAAGTGCAGGTCAATAACGCGATAAGCATTATCCTGGTATGCCTATTCATAAGTGTCATTTTAAAGTAAAGGTCTCTTCCAAAACAATATCCCGGGAAGACTTCCCGATCATCAATCGAAACTCCCCGGGCTCTGCCACAGGCTTCATGTCTAATCCGGTGAAGGCCAGCTGATCGGCATGTAAAGTGAAGCTTACCTGTTTTTCTTCCCCAGGCTCCAGGCTTATCTTTTGAAAGCCTACTAATTGTTTGACGGGGCGTGTGACGGACGCTACCAGGTCCCTGGCGTATACCTGTACCACTTCTTTACCAGGGACCCCACTTGTGTTCCTGATCGCCACAGAAAAATGAAGTGGCTCATCAATACGCATTGTTTTTGTGTTGAGCGTCAGTGACGTGTACTCAAACTCCGAATAGCTCAGCCCATACCCAAATGGATAGAGTGGCGCATTTAACCCATTGATATAATGCTTAAAGAATCCGCTAGCCTTCTGGCTGTAATAAACAGGGAGCTGCCCGACCGACCTGGGATAAGAGATACTTAGCTTACCACTGGGGTTTACTTTTCCAAAAAGCACATCCGCAGTGGTGGTCCCTATCGATTGCCCGGGGTAGAAGATATCCAGGATGGCAACAGGTAGCTGATCTATTTCTGTTAAGACCAAAGGCCTGCCATGCATCAGTACGACAATGGTGGGTGTCCCGGTTTCCACAACGCTCCTGAGCAATTCCATTTGATTGCCGATCAGGTTGAGTGTGCTGCGATCGGCAGTGTGGCCTTTAGCGTAGTAAGCTTCCTGGCTGAATTGTACTTCACTGCCCAGGCATACGATGGCTACATCACTCGTTTTGGCCAGGGCCACTGCTTTATTGATGCCAGGCAGCTCTTCTTTCAATGTTCTCTCAACCAATGTTTTAACCCCGTCAATTCGTGCTGAAGTACCCACAATACAACCTTGTTCGTAATTTACTTCTACACCATTCCCAGCTAACCTGGAGATGCCTTCCAGTATGGTGACCGTGCTGTCATTGGCGCTGGCATAAACCCCGTGCGCTTTTGAAGTAGCCTTCGGGCCGATCACCGCTATCTTTTGAAGTTTTTTCAAAGATAATGGCAGCATTCCATTTGGGTTTTTCAACAAAACAACGGATTCATCAGCAAGGGATTTGGCGATCGCCCTATGTTGAGCGCAATTCACTATTTCATCCGCTTTTTCAGGGTCAGCGTAAGGGTTTTCAAAAAGGCCCAGTTTGAACTTGAGTGTCAGTATGCGTGCTACGCTTTGATCTACCCGTTTCATCAGCACAGGCTTTTCCTTCACCAGTTCATCCAAATGCTGGTAAGCTTTGGCTACCGGGATATCAAGGTCCACACCCGCAGTAAGCGCCAATTCTGCGGCTTCTTTCGGAGTTTCTACCACATGATGGAACTCTTCCAGCCGGGTGATGTCATTGTAGTCAGAGACCACTATGCCCGGAAATCCCCATTGTTGACGCAGGATGTCTTCAAGTAGGAATGTATTGGCATGAGCGGGTATTCCATCTATTTCACAGTGCGATGCCATGATACCCAATCCATGCGCTTTGGTAATGGCGTATTCGAAGGGTTTTAATATTTCATCCAAAAGCACACGTTTAGTGATGTTGGTAGGGGCAAAATTTCTCCCGCCGTCTACTTGTCCATACCCCGCAAAATGTTTGGCGCTGGAAACAATATGTGTGGTACCCGGCTCACCTTCTATTCCGCCCTGCAACCCGGAAACGGATGCCAGTGCCATTTGGGTAGTAAGGTAAACATCCTCGCCAAACGTTTCTTCAATACGGCCCCATCGGGGGTCTCTCCCCAGGTCCAGCACCGGGGTATGCGCTTCATGGGACCCCCTGAGACGGGCTTCCCGACCTGCAACATCAAAAGCCTTATTCACCAGGTCCGTATTCCAACTGCAAGCCATGGCGAGAGGGACAGGAAAAGAGGTGGAGTTAAAGGCATGATGTCCATGCAGGCATTCGCTGTTGACCAGGGCGGGAATGCCCAGCCTGGTCTGCTCCACAAGAAATTTTTGCAATTCATTTGTTCTTTCTGCACTTTTTCCCGGGGTATTCTTATCCCCGATGTTCTCGATGGCTCCAATACCATGTTGCATTTTGGTTTGAAGGCTTCCTTCCTCGCCTGTAATTCCTTCATTCTTTGAGATCGCCCGGTTACCGTGTACCGCTTTGAGCTGGGCGAGTTTTTCTTCAACCGTCATTTGAGCCAGCAGGGCGTCCACACGCTTTTCGATAGGTAGGTCAGCGTTTCTGAAATCAATTCTTTTTGGATTGTTACAGTTGGTAAACACTGTAAAGAGAAGTAAAATGAAGGTGTGCAGTCTATATCTCATATTGAATGAACCAGCAAAGTTTCAGTCGTTGAATTTCAGGAAAATTTGCTTACTTCCACACCGTCAATCAGCAGATAGCATGTGCGAGCAAAAAATCGGAACACCGCCGTTAGGTCTTCCGGCAGAGAAGCCATAAAATAGCTTCATGGAAAACACACTTCGTTTGCTGGTTACTACGTTATTCACGTGCACCCTTTTGAATATCCAGGCACAGCCTGCACAGGATACCTTTAAGAATCCCATTATCAGCGGCTTTCACCCTGACCCCTCCATTGTCCGGGTAGATGAGGATTATTACCTGGTAAATTCGTCATTCGAATGGTTCCCCGGCATCCCGATCTTTCATAGCAAAGACCTGGTCAACTGGGAACAACTAGGCTATGTTTTGGATCGACCTTCACAGTTGAGGATGGAAAATAACAGGGCCTCTTCCGGGGTTTGGGCTCCCACCATCCGTTACCATGAAGGACTTTTTTATGTATCTGTTACGTGTAAACATTGCAAAAACGATTGCAATTGTGGGGATAACTTTTTTGTAACAGCAGAAGATCCCGCGGGACCCTGGTCGGAACCTATCTGGATCGATGGCAGCCAAAAAAGCATAGATCCGACCCTCGTCTTCGATGAAGGGAAAGTATGGTATTTAGGCAATCGACACCACCTGCCAGACGAGAGATGGAAAACGGAGCACCGGATTTTTGTCCAAGAAATGGACCTGTCTACCGGTAAACTGTTAGGTGAGCCGGTCTACCTGACTTCCGGTCATGCCACTAACGCAAAAGCTGCGGAAGGTCCGCACATTTATAAAAGAAATGGCCAGTACCTACTCATGATTTCCGAAGGGGGAACATGGGTTAACCATGCCATTACTACCTTCACCAGTGATCGCATCACTGGGCCGTATGAGCCTACCCAGGTCAATCCTGCGCTTACGCACAGGCATCTTGGTAATAACTATCCTATAACTACCATCGGGCATGCTGACCTGGTAGAAGATACTAACGGTCAATGGTGGTCGGTGATGCTGGGGGTCAGGCCCCAGGATGGGTTCAATATCCTGGGGCGTGAGACTTTTCTTACGCCAGTGAGCTTCCAAGGGATGCAGCCCATTTTCAATATAGGGAAAGGAAAAGTACTCGAGGTAGACAAAAGACCTTCATTAAAATGGTCACCTTTCGAGGAAAAGCCGAAGCGCGACGATTTCGATAACGCAGAACTTGGAATGGACTGGAATTTCCTGCGGACTCCTAAAGAAAAGCCGTTCCATAAACTTGCGAATGGCCAACTAAGCTTATCACTCCAGCCGGAAAAACTAACGGAAGTAACTCATCCGGCACTTATTGCCCGGCGGATCGAGCACTATTCCTATAAGGTCAGCACCCGGCTTTCCTTTGCCCCCAAAGCGGGTGAGGAGGCAGGGCTGGTGCTGATGCAAAATGACAGGTTTCATTACAGGCTGGTGTTGACAGGAAAAGGGAGAGGCTCTTCTATTGTATTGATCAAGGCCTTTAATACCGAACGTAAAGTCTTGAAAGAGCAGGTGGTTGCGGAAGTTCCTTTTCAAGGGAATGAAGTTGTTCTTTCCGCTTTTCAGAACCGTTTGGATCTAAAATTTTCGTTTGGTAAAAGTTTGGAAGACCTGCGACCCATCGGGGATAACCAAAACGCAAATGTGATCAGTTCCAATAAGGCAGGAGGATTCACCGGGCCTTATGCGGGAATGTATGCTTCAAGCAATGGAGCAAAAAGTAAGGGCAAAGCAGTCTTTGATTGGTTTGAGTATGAGTCATTGGAAGAGCAGGTCTTTGAAGAAAAGGATGGAAAACTTTATGTAGAAGCTGAACACTACCATAACCAGTCCGCCAATGAAAGACGGCATTGGTTTATTATGAATGCTTCCAATGAAAGTGAGCTTACGGACAACGAACAACTGCGCTCGACTGGAGCGTCACAAAATGCTTACCTGGAAATAGCTCCCGATACGCGTACCCATCACAAAGAAAAACTGGTCAAAGGGTTGAATTTTTCAAATCAACCCGGTAAGCTGGGCATATTGAATTACAAGGTGAAAATCAATACCCCGGGACGGTATTATGTATGGGTAAGGGCTTATTCCACAGGTTCAGAAGATAATGGGATCCATGTCGGGTTAGATGGAGAATGGCCGGCGTCCGGTCAGCGCATGCAATGGTGCGAAGGTAAAAACCAGTGGACCTGGGAAAGTAGGCAGCGTACCCAGGAAAACCACTGTGGCGAGCCTGGAAAGATCTTTTTAGATATAGAGCAGCCGGGCATTCACACCATCTCCTTTTCCATGCGTGAGGATGGATTTGAATTTGATGCCTGGGCAATAACTAAGGAATACAAGAAACCGGGGAAAAATTATTGAGGATTGACCCGCCTCTAGGACTACTTTGTAAGATTTAATTATCTGATAAACGGTAATTTAACGATAAGGGAACCTGTTGTGTGTCTTCATTAAAAACGAAAAATCTTCCTTATCGTCATTCCTACCGGCCTTGCAGGGTGAGCGATGCGCGAGAGCAGGAATCTGCTGTGTCGTTGAACGTGAACCTTGTTTTGAGTGTACCAGATTTTCGTTTCACGACTTCGCAGATTCCTTGTCACGCCTATCCCCGCGCACAGGCTGCAAGGAATGACGATGTTAGAAAATAAGGATGACGTTCTTAGGTATGGGCGCCAGCAACCAAGCCCATTTTCCCGCTAAACGCACAAAACAACCCCTACAGGCTGCTGACCCACAGGTCTCAATGGGCCGCGCTGTTCCTGGATGTCTTCCCTCCATACGCCACTTGAATTTTCAACGATGCCCTTCTTAAAGTCAACAGTTGGCAATCGGCAACCCCATATTTTTTTGCCTACTGTCCTTTGCCGATTGCCTACTAATCGAGAACCTTACAATTTCTCAAATATACTCGCCCTCTACCCGGTACGTCTTTGAGTTTTAACTGTCCCGGGCGAAACAATGACATTAATAGCTTTAAACGCGAACTCGATATAAAATAGGGCTAGATTAAATCGCAAAGAAGATCCCTTTGTGATTCTTTGAGCTTTGGTGCCTTGGTGGCGAAGCTTTCCCAGCCACCAAGACGCCAAAGCACTAAGGTTCACCAAGCTTACTCGCCAAAACTACCCTGGATAACATCAAAGTGATAAATGTTTATCGAGACCAGGTTTTAATGTTAAAGGTCGAAGGTGGTGGTACACCCGTCATGGTCATTGCCATTGAATAAAACCATTTGAAATGAAAGCACCTAAAAGTCTTATCATTCAACGGCTTGGCGGCAAAATTGCCCCCCAGGTGAAGAGATAGGAGGAAAGCGGGTAGAAATGGCGGTTATCTATTTTATTCGCGACCTTACTTTTTATTGCACTCTTGTTTCCACGTAAATGATCAGCTCATTACACTGGATCTTTTTTAGAAAATATATCCATTGAGTACCCTGCCTTATTTCCCGGTCTGCACGATTGAGCAATCAAAAAAGGCATACGAGCAAATGATTTCTTTACTACTGCGGTAGGTTTGATATATAGATTTCTCTAAAGGAGAATAAAATTAAAATATTGTTTTTTTCATGAAAAATTATTTCCTGGTCATAGGCATTGCCTGTTCATTGCTTTCTGCATGCGGGCCCCGTCAGAATCCCGAAGAAAGTGAGAGCCGGGATGAGCCAAATCCAAACATCATTTTCATATTGGCCGATGATATGGGATTTGGAGACTTGGGTTCATATGGACAGTCCACCTTGACCACTCCAAACATAGACCGCCTCGCCGCACAAGGGATCAAGTTCACTAATTTTTATACAGGTTCTACCGTTTGTGCCCCCTCAAGGGCTTCACTGCTCACGGGTTTGCATACAGGGCATGTATCTGTAAGGGGAAATCAACCGGACCAGTTGCTGACAGAACCTATGACGATCGCCTATTTGCTTAAAGGAGAAGGGTATCGGACCGGTGTCATTGGTAAGTGGGGAGTAGGTCATCCACCGGCACCCAATGATCCCCAGAGAAATGGCTTTGATTATTCCTATGGATACATCAACATGTGGCATGCCCATAATTTCTACCCGGAATTCCTTTACCGAAATGGCCAAAGGGAAGACTTACCCGAAAATAAACTCATAAGGAATGCCGACGGCACAAGAAAATATGCTGAAATAGCCCCAGAAGGTACCGGGGTAGCGGAGGTAAGAGGACAGCATACCCACGAATTATTTGAGCAAGATGCACTTAAGTTCATTAAAGACAATAAGGATAACAATTTCTTCTTGTACCTGGCGCTGAATATGCCCCATGCTAACAATGAGCATCCTACCAACGGAATGGAAGTACCCGGTTACGGGGATTTTGAGGATAAAGACTGGCCGGACCCGGAAAAGGGCTTTGCCATGATGATGACCATGGTGGATCAAACTGTAGGAAGAATTGACTCTGCGCTTATAGCCATGGGAATTAGCGAAAACACCTTGTTGGTGTTTTGCAGTGATAATGGCCCGCACCAGGAAGGATTCCATGAGATGGAGTTTTTCAATAGCAATGGCTCATTAAGAGGGCTGAAAAGGGACTTTTACGACGGCGGGATCAAAACACCCTTCTTAGCTAAGTGGCCCGGAAAGATCAAGGCGGGAACCTCTTCCGGTCATTTATCCGCTTTTTGGGATATCCTGCCCACCATCGCCGATGCAGTTGGCAAGGATAAAGCAGGTTTTAGCACAGATGGCATTTCATTTTTACCTACGCTGTTCGGCCAGGGATCTCAACAAGAAAAGCATGATTATCTCTACTGGGAGTTTTATGAGTTTGGAGGCAGACAAGCCGTCTTGAAAGACAATTTTAAAGCAGTGAAACTAGACGTGAGAACCGGGAACCCGAAACCTATTGAACTCTATGATCTCTCCAATGATCCCGGTGAGCTCAATGATATAGCGGCAAACCATCCCGAGATAGTGGAAGCTATGCAACGAAGGATGGATCAATCGCATACACCACTAAGTTTTATGTCATTATTTGAAATGGATGTAAGCGCTGACACCCCCTTTTAGGAATTTATTTTTAAAGATGAACGATGAAAAACATTGGAATACTAGCAATTTTCGCCTTTATCCTAATTGCGGGTTATGTTTTGATCAACGGCCGAAATGCGGACAAAAAGACCTTTGATATAAATAATTTTGCTCCAAGACCTCCCATGGGTTGGAACAGCTTTGATGCCTGGGATTGTAGGATTGACGAAGAGACATTCAAGAAAACAGTGGATGTTATCGATGAAAAACTAAAGCCTTACGGTTGGGAATATGCAGTCATTGATTATATCTGGTGGCACCCGGATCCTGGTCATTGGAATACCGCAGAAAATCATTTTCGAAGAATTGGTCACCCTAACATCAGGTACAATGAGGATGGGACCCTGTTAAATCCCGGGAACACACGAATGGATGAATTCGGGAGGCTTATTCCCGCCATTGAGCGATTCCCAAGCTCAAAAAACAATAGTGGTTTTAAAAGTATCGGGGACTATGTTCATTCCAAGGGTTTAAAGTTTGGTATTCACATTATGAGGGGAATTCACACCGCGGCAGTGATAAACAAGTTGCCAATTAAAGGCACAAAGTTTACCGCCGATCAAATTGCCGAACCTTGGGATACCTGCCGGTGGAATAATCATATGTACGGAGTAGACCCGACCAAACCCGGTGCACAAGAATACTATAATTCATTATTCGAGTTATATGCGGAATGGGGGGTGGACTATGTAAAGGCAGATGATGTACTGTATCCTCCATTCCATGAAGGCGAGGTAACGTTGATGAAGAATGCCATTGAGCATTGTGGAAGACCGATTATACTGAGCCTCTCTCCCGGGGAAGCCCACCTGGGGAAAGCTGAATTCTTGAAGGAGAACGCTAATTTATGGCGGATATCCGCTGACTTTTGGGATGAGTGGGAACATCTAAAGAAGAATTTTGAGTTACTGAATTCATGGTCACCCCATACCGGCAATGGAAGCTGGCCAGATGCAGATATGATCCCTTTTGGGCGTATCTCCCTGCAGGATAGGCCGCATGGCCCGGAAAGGATGTCTCTTTTCAGTGAAAATGAACATTATACATTGATGTCCTTATGGTCTATTGCCAGGTCTCCCCTGATGATCGGTTCAGATCTTTTAAGTACCCCTGACTCTATTTTCAGTTTTTTTACGAACGAAGAAATTCTCTATGTTAACCAGTATTCTGAGAATGGGCGGCAAGCTGTGAATGAAGATGGAAAAATTGTTTGGATAGCGCATGATCAAAACTCGGACGATGTATTTGTTGGCCTGTTCAATACCACGGATGAAACACAGGAGGTCTCCTTTGATCTGGAGTGGGAGATGTTAAGAGGCACATACAGCGTACGCGACCTTTGGGAGAAGAAGGATATTGAAAAGACAAAAGGACATTTTAAACAGGAGCTGGGGCCACACCTGGGCAAGCTATATCGATTACGCAGCCTGTAGGCTAATAAATTATGACCTGGATGTCCGCTGCAAATTGAAGAATGATTATCTTATGGATATGAAAACAAAACTCTGGGTATCACTGGCTTTGTTCATTGTAGCTTTTTCCTCGTCCGGCATCCTTGGGGCAGATATCAATTACTTTTTCAGGCATTTTACCGTGGAGGATGGTCTTGCCCATACGGATGCTACCAGTATTGTGCAAGATAACCAGGGGTTTATGTGGTTTGGTACAAATGGTGGATTGCAACGATTTGATGGGAATAAGGTGACGCTCTTTTGGAATGACGAGACACAGTTGGATGCGGTGTACAATAACCGCATCAAATCCCTTGAGATAGGCCCTGCAGGATCGTTGTGGGTAGGAACAGAAGGAGGGTTAAAACTTTTTAATACGCACCTGAACAAGTTTTTGGATATAACTCCCTTAAGTGATGAAGATGCTGTTGTTTTATCCAAGCCGGTAACCAAGGCAAAATCGATTTCCGCTGACGAAGTGATCTTACTCAATGAAATGGGATTGTTTCGCTTCGAGATCGTCATGGGAAAAGTGGTCAGCTACAATGTTTTATACATACTTGACCTGGACCAAGGGTTTCCCGGGGACATATTGATACATCATGAGAATGTATGGGCGGTTTATGGACGAAACGCCATATTCGTTCCTTCTAAAAGGATCAAAGAACGAAACGGAGGTAGAAGCATCCAGGTCAAAGATCAAAAGGATGAGGTTTTTAACCTTCTCCAGTCATTGGCACTAGTTGATGATGATAGGCTGCTTATTGGAAGCCAGAACGGATTCATTGAAGTAAAAATTGACAATGACCTGGCTGAACAAGCTTTGACGGGTGTTTTTCATGATTTACCAAAAACCTTCAATGAAGGATCCATCGGTGATGTTAATATCGTTCAAATTGAAGTCGATCAAAATAATAATGCCTGGTTAGGAACAACAGAAGGCCTAGTAAGCGCAAAAAGGAAAAAGGGCACGTACAGGTACAAAGTATACCAGCATAGTGAGTTTGATGCCAATTCCCTTACCTCGAATCATATCAGCTCCATATGCCGAGATAGGTCTGAAAATCTCTGGATTGGTACATACAGCGGCGGCATCAATTATATTGATTTGAACCAGAGGCAGTTCTCGTTAATAAGGAGAAATCCTGAAAACGCTGCCAATACCCTCTCGGAGAATTTTGTAAGGGCCATATGCAGTGACCGAAACAGGAATTTATGGTTAGGCACCTGGTCAAAAGGACTCAATAAATACAATCCAAAGACCGGTAAATTTGTTTCGTATACAAGGGATTCACACCAGTTATCCCAAGATAAGATAAGGTCCGTAACGGTAGATAACTCAAACCGTGTTTGGATAGGTTTTCATGCTGGCCTGGATGTTTACGACCAATCATCAGGTCGTTTTAAGGCGGTAGAGGATGAGCAGTTATTATTAAAAAATGCCTCGATATATGCATTGGCTGTCGATTACTACGGAAATGTCTGGGCAGGGGCCTGGAACAATTTGGGCTTATTTAATATCCGGGAGAAGGATGGAGGGTATAAAGTTGATCAGTTTACCAAAGAAACGATCAGCCTTTGTTCAAACAAAGTCACGTTCATCTATGCGGACCCCAGTAACCCCCAACTATTTATCGGGACGAATAAAGGTTTGAATCATATTTTGTTAGATGCCCAAGGTAACCCTGGAAGAGTTTTCCAATATAAAGGTTATGAGAATGACCCCTCTTCATTGGCCTCCAATTTTACCTGGCCCATAGCGAAAGAAAATGATTCTACGCTTTGGGTAGGCACTTTGGGTGGGGGGCTCAATAAATTAATATATTATGGAGATGGACGCTATGCCGCAAAGCATTATGGTTTTGAACATGGTGCACCTTCCAATGACATAGAATCCCTCGAAATTGACAATGATGGAAATGTTTGGATTGGATCTAAAGGGTTATCCATGTTTAATCCAAAAACAGAGAAATTCATTAACTATGATTACCACGACGGGTTACAAGGCAATAGCTTTAAGATCGGTTCTTCTCATAAGAGCCGGGATGGCAAGATGTATTTTGGAGGGATCAACGGCGTAAATTCTTTCCGCCCCTCCAATATTACGAAGAGTGAGGCTTTCGGCACAGTGGCATTGACCGAACTTCATATTAACAACGAGCAGGTCAGGCCTATGGAGTTATATGGAGGTACTGTGATCCTGGAAAAAAATGTTAACCTGTCGCCGGAAATAATACTCAATTATGATCAAAATGACATTAACCTCTCTTTTGCTGCCTTAAACTATTCGAATCCTCAAAAGACCAGGTATAGATACAAACTTAGCGGCATCGAAGATAAATGGAATGAGATTGATGAATCTGGTGAGGGATTTGCTTCATACCTTAACCTTCCTCATGGAGAATATGAATTTATGGTGGAAAGCTCTATTGGGAGCGGAATATGGTCAGAAGATAGAAAAACACTTTCTATCATAGTCAGGCCTCCGTTTTGGAGTACATGGTTTGCGAAGGTATTGTATTTTTTATTGGGGGTTCTCCTGCTTGGTGTGATTTTCTACAGCCAAAAAAGGTGGTTTGCGCTTAAAAAGGATCTTGAAATTACCATTTTGGAAGAAACCAAAATGGAAGAACTCCACCAAATGAGGCTGAAATTTTTCACTAATATTTCACATGAGTTCAAGACGCCCCTTACCTTGATCATTAGTCCAATTGAGAGGTTATTGTCTACAAAACTGGACGCATTTGAAAAGGAGAAACTCTATAAAATAATCCATAATAATGCAAGCAGGCTTTTGAACCTGATCAATGAGCTGATGGATTTCAGGAAAGTTGAGACCGGCTCCGTGGAGCTTCGGGTGCAAGAAGGCGACATAGAGGAAAAATTCAAAGCGCTTACACTTGGGTTTGAAGACCTGGCCGATCGGAAAGGCATAAAATTAGTTTCGAAAATAGACCTGGTAGGGCTGAAAGACTTTTGGTATGACGATAGTGTGGTTGAAAAAATTGTTCTTAACCTCTTATCCAACGCATTTAACTACACCGAACACGGGTCAGTTAAAGTAGAAATAAGCACTGATCCGGCGGTATTAAGATCCACACTTTCTAATTCTCATGAAGTCCTTCATAAAGAAAAATTTGAAAAATACCTGTATATAAAAGTTAAAGATAGTGGCATAGGTATTACGCAAGCTTCAATCAACCATATTTTTGACAGGTATTACCGTATATCTGATAACAGGAAAAAACATTTAGGATCAGGGGTGGGACTCGCGCTTGTTAGAAGTTTGGTCATGCTTCATAAAGGGCACGTCTATGTGCGAAGTGAAAGGAGATTGGGGAGCGAATTTATCATTGCTTTGCCAGTAGGAAAGGAGGTTTACCATAAAGAGGAGAAAGCTCAAAGCCTGGATGTTGACCAAGGAGTAGTCAACCTTGATCAAGTCCTCTTATCAGAAGGTCAATGGGTAGAAGAATCCGTATCCACTGAGCGTTTAGACCCGGCACTTTCCACGATCCTGTTGGTGGAAGACAACCAGGAATTACTTTCCTTTCTTAAGGATTCTATGAGTGAAACCTACAATGTATTGGAAGCCCACAATGGAGAAGAAGCATTACAGGTTGTTTACAAACACGAACCGGATCTCATCATTAGTGATATCATGATGCCTGTGATGGACGGAATGGAGTTGTGTAAAAATATAAAGTCAGACATGAGCTACTCCCACATTCCATTTATCCTTTTAACGGCCAAGGATGGTGATGAGAGTAGAATAACAGGAACATCTTATGGTGCTGATGCGTACTTTTCCAAACCCTTTAACCTGACCCTTTTGCAAGGTTCGATAGAGAATATTCTGGAGAGCAGGAGGCTTCTAAAGGAGAGATATAAGAATGATACTTTCGTGGAAGAGAGGGAAATGGTTAGTAACAAGAAGGATAAGGAGTTTATCGATCATTTGATAGATATCGTCAATAAACATATGGATGATCCTGCTTTTGATATTGATCATCTTTGCATGGAAATGGGGAATAGTAGAACAAAGCTTTACAATAAGATCAAGAGCTTAACCGGCCTATCCGTTGGGGAGTTTATTCGAAGGATGCGGATGAAAAGATCTGCTGAAATATTGCTCAAGGATGATGTGTCGGTTTATGAAGTGATGATAAGAGTCGGAATACAGAGCCAGTCCTATTTCACCAAAACATTCAAAAAGGAATTTGGTGTCACTCCCGCTCAATATAAGAATAAGGTGCTAGAGGAACCTGGGGCGATGGACTAGCGGTAAAGTACCCCTTAAAGACTTTTTCTTGGTCCCCGGTTGTCTGCCAGGGCAAATAGGGGTTATTACATTTTTAAGCTACCATCTAGGATTAATCGGGTTCGCAGTCGAATCTATAGAGCCGTCTGCCTAACTAAATGGATGGGGCTTACCTATTCCCATAGCCTATGACGATCAGGAATCGTGGAACCCATACCATCACGACTATAACAATCCTTTAATGTATACCGACCTCCTTGTCTTGAATCATCTGGGGATTGCTTTGATGATGCCGAATGTTTTGATTTAAAGCAGAGACGCCTGGCCGAGGTGTATACTAAGGATAATGAGAAAGAGAGCAAAAATAAGCCAGGAACGGGTAGGTTGACTGGGCCTTGGAAATTGACCTTGGTTCATTGAGTGGTATGGCAGCAGCATCGGGTCTAAGTTTTAGGAGCAGGGGATCGTCAATTGGGTTTTGGGAGGTTTTGGAGATTCTTGGAGTGGATTTGTTAACGGTATAGCCAATGCTTTTAGTAGTTGGGATGGCTTTACAGATGCCTTAGCTGCTGCAGAACAGTCTATACTTAACCTTAATTCCGCTGGTTTAGAATTTGACCCAGCGGGGAACGCGGCAAAATGGGATTTAAACAATGCTGCAATGGCCGGTGATTCATATGCGTGGGGGTACTTATGCTGGAGTTTGGAGTCAAACATTAACTACCACAGTTTCCCCGGAATTAGGGGCTGCAAGTTTTCGCGCCTGGCAACATTAGTAGCTTCATATCAAAAAATGATAACCGATACATGTTGCTATGATCATGTACCTGGTGTCATGTTGAGTGTTTTTTATTTTTTTAGTAAGGCTACCTTGCTCTTTTTAGTCTTAGACTTTTGTGGGAAGGACGGCAGTTGGAAAAATCTTAAATTAACAAATGAGGAGTCACTTGTTTATTAGGATAGCTCCTCATTTATAAACTTGTAACTTATGATAATAGAATATATTAAAGTAGGGAGTTCATTAATAGCTATACTAGCTGGAATTTATGCTTTTTATAAGTATTTCAAACGAGACGAATTATTTCCAAGAGTTCAGTTTGATGTCGATGTAAATTTTATTGGTTTTCAAAATGATGAAATTATAATTGAAATAGTAGCAGTACTAGAGAATAGAGGTGTTGTGCCGATAAAGCTAAATGACTTAGAATTTAGTCTTCGAAGTATAAAAAATGGTGAAGAATTAAATTTTGGTGATGACAAGATTAATGGACAACTATTGTTTGGAACTAAAATTAAAAGCTCTTCTTGGATAGGTAAACATTGGAATTATACTTTCGTTTATCCTGGTGTCAAAACCAGATACACTCATGTTTCTAAAATATCAAGAGAAACTAAATTTTTATTACTCCGAGGTATTTTCTTATACAAAAATGATGATGACTTTCATACTTCAGCCAAATGTTTCAAAGTTCCAGAAGCAATTGATTGAGGTCACATATTGCACCTAACGATCAGCTATGATGAGTGGGGAGAGAAAGCACTAAACTTACCAGTTCCTCAAAGCCACCCACTAGTGCGCATTTAGCGTAGCGTAATGTGTACTTATCGTAGCAATAGGATTTGTAATCCGGGCGTTCTTGTTTACGACCAATGCTTAAAGTAAGGCCTGCTTAACCTTCCCTTGGAGTCTTCAAAATAGGCAGAAAACATCAAACGAGTAACATCCCGGGTGTGTTTGGCTGTTAAAGTAAATGGCTCGAAGGGCATTACAAATGCGCAGGGAGGAAAACGATTTACGACCGAATGTGTTGAAGATGGGCACGCTTTATAAAAGCGCCAGGTAGTTTATTTGATAAACAAGGGTTTAACGATAAAGGAACTCTTAAGATACCCTCATCAAAAACGAAAAAAACCTTCTTTATCGTCATTCCTGCCAGCCTTGCAGGGTGAGCGATGCGCGAGAGCAGGAATCTGCTGTGTCGTTGAACGCGAACCCTTTTTTGTGTGTACTGGGTTTTCGTTTCACGACTTCGCAGATTCCTTGTCACCCCTAGCCCAACGCACGGGCTGCAAGGAATGACGATGATAGAAAGTAAGGAATGACGTTTTTAGGTATGGGTTTTGGATGGATTTAGAGCAGGGTATTGATCACCCATCCTTTACAACTTGCTGGCACCAGGTTTGAAAATATGAGGCTCATTATCAAATACTTAAGTCTAAAAAAGGTAACTTCTCAATACTTGCAGGTAACCTAATGTTATATATTTCGTATTTGTTTTATAGAATGGCTACAATTGCTCCCCATGATGACGTT
>JANQLQ010000262.1 GCA_028280565.1 Fulvivirga sp. | reverse complement strand
GGTCTGCAGGTTGGCGTGGTGGAGGCGTATGAAGAAGACCCGGATAACCAATTCCGGGTTCGAGTCTCGATTCCTGCTTTTGGGGCGGGGCAGCCTGGCCGGGGTACGGTTTGGGCACGTTTAGCTTCCATTGACGCCGGTGCAAAACGAGGCGTGTTTTTCCGCCCGGAAAAAGGTGATGAAGTAGTGGTAGGCTTCCTCAATGACGACCCCAGGCAGGCCGTTATTCTTGGGGCCATGCACAGCCAGGCCAACGTAACACCTGCAACGGTCAATGAAAAGAATGGCCAAAAGGGCATCTTCACTAAATTCAACTACCAGCTGCTTTTCGATGAAGAGAACGAGCTGATCACTTTGTCTACTCCCGGGAAAAATCAAATCTGTATTGACGAGAAAAACGGGCGGGTAAGCCTGTCCGATGTTCATGAAAATAAGATAGAGTTGAGTAGCAAGGGGGTGATCATCAACAGTGCGAAGGACTTCCAAATTAAAGCCGGTGGCAATGTGAAGATCGACGGGAAAAAAATTGATTTAATCTAGACAGACCACAATAGCATAATCAGCATGGAAAAGATAAGCTTAGAATTGACGATAGATGAAGCCAACACCATATTGGCTGCTTTGGGACAACAGCCCTACATAAAAGTGGCAGAGCTTGTTCAAAAGATCCAAGGGCAGGGCGCTTCCCAGTTGAATGCCCAAGGAGAAGGCGACCTCAATGGAAACCTGCAAGAAAAAGAGTTACGGCACATAGCAACTGCAAAAAATGGAAAATGAGTTTTTAGGTAGCGGCTGGGCCTTTCCACCGAGATTCCAGCAAGGAGGAGCCGAGGTAAAGATGGTATCGGGAGAGGAGGACATTGAGCAAAGTCTTAAAATACTCCTGTCCACTTCGCTAAGGGAGAGGATCATGCACCCGGGGTTTGGTTGTGACCTCAACCGGTTTCTCTTCGAAGAAGCGGACCAAGGCCTTGCCAGTAGCTTGGGAAATATGGTTTCCCGCGCTTTACTGATGCATGAGCCAAGAATAAAGGTGAATGAAGTCAGCATCGAGGATTCCGACGCGGAACGCGGGCTGATCCATATTTCAGTAAACTATACCGTCCGTACCACCAATAACCGGTTCAACCTGGTGTACCCTTTTTACATCAATGAAGCGACGACAACAGCATTCGATCTCTAAAATAAAACCGGAAAGAAATGGCATTGGACTTTGTAATATTTGATGGCGACGAAGTAAAATTCCTGCCCACGTTCAAGATCGCCTCTGTCCAGGTGAGACCAGGCAAAATGAAAGCTTCGGGAAAAACAACCATCAAAGGACGAAAAGTGTGCGTAGATGGAGACGAAGGTGAAGTAGAAGTAAGTCCTTGTAAGTACACCACGTTCAAACATAGTAAAGAGGGTATCGGCAGTCTAAAGATCAAGAAGTTAGCCGCCGGCCAGTTAACAAAGAAAACCTACAGTGGCAACAAGCGGATCATCCTGAAAGGTATTTTTTTTGAATCGCTTTTTGAAGTAAAAACACCGGCAGAGGACATCACACCGGTAGCTTCAGGAGGTTCACCCATTCCGGATACCACTCGCTATTATACAGGCATAGGCCAGTTAGTAACCGACAACAACGAAATAAAAGCTAGTTAACCAAAACACGTTGAACGAAAGATGATCAACAATCTAACACCTTCCAAGCTCCTGTCCAGGGATGGTACCGGCCAGCAAGATCGTGATCAGGAAGCCCTTCGGCCAGGCTATGTGCCGGTAGAAGGTCGCAGCATGGAAGAGCTGATAGCGGAAATGCAGCACATGGCAAAAAAGCTCCGGTTTTTTAATGAAAAGAATGAAAATGTTTCCAACTGGGAATCATTTTTAATTGATGACCCGGCTGAATACGACGCAAAAACACCGACTGAGAAGAAAATTCAGCGTGAGCAATGGGCCAGGCAGTTGGCCGCTTATGTAGAAGACCCGGATCGTTTTCACAAGGATGAGAAAAGATTGGCTAGGCTGTCACGTCCACACTCTGTACTTTTCCTGGCCTTCCTGGGATTACTCCACCACGTTAAGACCGAGATCAACGGGCTTACCCAAAGGCACCTTGATTTCTATTTCCGGGAGCGATTGGGGCTCACCCCTAGAGGTGCGGTCCCTGATGTGGTGAATGTTTTGTTGGAACTGGCAGAAGACATCGATCAGTTAGAAGTGAAAAAAGGCACTGTCCTGCTTGCCGGGGAGGATGAAGATGGGAATGAACTACGTTACCAAACGGATGAAGACACCCTCATTAGTCAAGCCAAGATAGCGCAACTAAAAAATGTCTTTGCAGATAAACAATTCATCACGATCCGGGATGCCCATCTCAATAATGCGGGCACGCCGGACCACGGGCTCACAGCTATGATGGAAATGGCGCTCGGAAGCCCAAACCCCGGGGATGCGCTTCCCTCTTTCCCCAACAGTGTGGAAGACCTGCTGGCATTGGATGACCTGGTGCAGCAAGGCAATACAGGAGCGATCGACTATGTAACCGGAAAGTTGTTCCTTTCCATAGAAAACTTCCAGCTGATCATTAAAAAAAACCGGGAGGAACGCGAAGGCATACCTACAGGCTGGGAAGAGGTATACGATATCCTGGATCAGGCCTTTAAAGACAAAACCAAGAAGAAAAGACAGGATCAATTAAAAGCCCTTCATGAAAATGAAGGCTTTGATAGTTTGCTAAGGCATGTATACGGGAGCCCTGGTCCCGGCGATAGTTTGCCCCTGTACCGTGGCAATCCGGCTACTTTTCCAGGGATCTTTGACGACCTCCGGGGTACAGACCCCGTGATTAGCCGGGAGGCTTCTGATTATATCCTGGAAGAGCTCAAACTCACCGTGCTGGATTTTGTCCACATCGTACAAACCAATAACCACGAAAATGCCAAGGAAGAAGAGTGGGATAAAGTTTACAGGATACTGGAACTGGCAGACCGCCAGGCCAGGGGTGTTTCTTTGCCTTCGCCCACGGTAGAAAAACTGTCAGACGTTTATGCCGCTCCTGACGCCAAGGCCAACGCCTTCAGCCAGTATGGCGATGAAGACGAAAGCAAGCGCTTTAAGACTTTTGGCAGTAAGCAGCCCGGCGTAGAACTGTCCCTGCAACCTGCCAATATAGGTTTTGCCATTAGCACTCCTACATTGCTCCTTACAGAAGGCAAAAGGCAAATTACAGTTCTTGTCGATTTTGGGGCAGACAGTAGCAATTCGGATGCTTTAAAGTCACTTTTTGGCCAGCAGGTACATGCACCTTTCCAGGTCTACTTAAGTAGCGAAGAGCAATGGTTCATACCCAGGCAGACCTCGTTTGAATTTGGAGACCACCTGGGGATGGATCCCGAGGCTACTTACGATGGCTCCATTGATGGCAAAACCATGACCAAAAAAGAGGGGCCTGGTTTTAACGAATTAGATATTGGTAACTACCTGGTATCCGGCCAGGGTGTTATCCACGAAATCACGGCGATCAGGTCGCAGGACGAGGTAGAATTGAAGGAGGCCGGCCACTTAAACGTAGCCGCTGATGCATCTCTAAATTCAATACTGAAATTCTCACCGGACCAAGTCTACTTGAACGCCCTGGAAGTCGTCATCAATCTTTCAGAAGAAGATTTGGCCGTAGTGGCTCATAAACCCAGCAATGGCATCCAATATGTTCATTCCGAGCATCCGTCTTTGGTGTTTTCACTACACCATGCTTTAGTAGATCACCCGGGGCAAAAAAGCTACGTGAGTAGCTACCAGGACCTTATGCCACTGGACGTAAACAAGGTCCAACTTTCAGTAGAGGTTCAAGGCATAAAGAACGTTACCCTGCAAAATGACCAGGCAGCTGTAGATGCGAGGAAGCCTTTCGAGCCGTTTGGGTTTGAGCCCGAGGTGGGTAGCAGCTTTTACCTGGCCCATGAGGAGATCTCCCAAAAAAAGCTGTATGGCCTGGACCTGGACCTGCAATGGATGAAGCAGCCCTCAGACTTTAAGGAGCACTACAAAAATTACTGGCTGATCGAGGAAGACGACCCCAATCTCGCTGATTCCTCCTTTCCCATCCAAGGGAATGACAGCTTCAAGGCACGTTTGTTTTTCCACGATAAAAATGCCGAATTACAGGTGGCAGACATTGACCTATTCACCAACGAAGGTCGTGCTTCTGTCAACGCTATTCCGGGCTTGTTAGAGGAGCACCATCCTTCTTACCGTTACAAAAACGATCCCGGCGCCAATATGGGAGACGGGGATGTCGTGGAATGGGACCGGTATTTTAAACTGGAGCTAGGTCCGCTGGACTTTCAACATTCGTTATTCAATACCCTGTTTACTAGCCAGGCATTATCAGGTGACCCGGGGATCAAGAAGTTAAAGATAAACCCGCCTTATCAACCCAAGTTGAAAAGCTTGAAGCTAAGCTATTCGGCCTACACGAACATTATTCCTGTAAAAACAACCGCCGCAAGCCACGATGCTTTATACCATATCCATCCTTTTGGGTATGACCGACTAGGGACCGGGGAAAACCCGGGATTATTGCCCAAATACACGGATCAAGGCACCCTGTACTTAGGGATCAGCCATCTTGACACCCCGCAAGTAGTCTCGTTCTTATTTCAACTCGCCGAGGGAAGTGCAGACCCTGGCATAGAAAAGCCCCGCTTACAGTGGGGCTACCTTCGGGACAATGAATGGATAACTTTGGAATCGTCGGCGATCCTGTCAGATACCACCAACGGCCTGGTAAATACGGGTATTATCCGGATCAATATACCTGCTGATGCTACTACCGGCGGTACTTTATTGCCGGGCTCCCTGCATTGGCTCAAGATCAGCGCAGGCAGGAACATAGCCGGGATTTCAGACGCTGTTGAAATAAAAGCCCAGGCCATCAGTGCTACGCTTGCCAGCGAAGTGGTGGCGCCTTCCCATTTTGAAAGCCCGCTACCGGCCGAGACCATATCCGAAACCTTGGAGCCTGACCCGGCGATAGCCACCATTATCCAGCCCTTTACCTCCAGTAAAGGAAAGCCAGCGGAGCAGGACAATGCCTTGTACAAGCGGCTCAGCGAGCGGCTCCGGCATAAAAACCGGGCGCTCTCCATGTGGGACTATGAGCGCATGGTGCTGGACAAGTTTCCCCAGGTGTACAAGGTGAAATGCCTGCCCTCCGCGGAGGAGTTAGGCAAAGTGGACGTCATTGTGGTCCCGGATATCAGGGGGAGCCTGCCCTTCAATCCTTTTGCACCCAAAGTAGCGGCAGATACGCTTTTCCAGGTACAGCAGTACCTCGATGCCCACTCACCTCTACATGCGCAAGTAGCTGTGCATAATCCCTTCTACTTACAGGTATTGGCCAGGTGTGTGGTGAAGTTCTATCCCGGGTTTGATGTAGGCTTTTACAAGGCGCAATTGATCGACGAGATCAAGCGCTTCTTATCTCCATGGGCCTATGACGCAGACAGTGAGATCAGGATCGGCGGCACTCTTCACCCCAGTGTACTGATCAATTTTATTGCCGAAAGACCTTACATCGATTATGTAGCGCATATGAAACTGTTTCAAAGTGAGGACGGCAAAAAATTCACCGATGTTCGCGCACTCAATGATGGAAAGACCATCGTAGTCCCGTCGCGTCCGGATATGGTGATGGTTTCGGCGCCCACTCACGTGATCGATATCGTCGATGAAAACGGTTACGACGAAGACAGCTTCGAAGGCATCAACTACATGCAGGTAGAGCTGGACTTTGTGGTAAGTGAAGACCTTAGGCAGGTTCCGCGTGACTAATGAAAAGATGAGAAAAACAAAAAGAAAATAATCCAATGGAAATCAATAAAAAGAATCGAACAGAACTGAAGCAGCATTTTCTGAAGAACAAAAAGCCCACGGAACAGCAATTTGCCGAATTCATTGACGCGAACCTTAACCAGGCAGAAGATGGCATCGCTAAGATACAAGGTAGTCCATTGGCCTTGCAGGCAGAGGGTGAACCTGTAGGTACGCAAGAGGTGCTGAACCTATACTCCAATTTTGCGGATGATAACCCCCAGTGGTCGCTCAACCTTAATCCTAGGGTGAACCCGAAGGAGCCCGGCAGCAACCAACCCGGGTTGAACCTTAAAGATGCAACAGGCGAGAGCCGGTTGTTCGTTAAGCCTGGGAATGGCAGTGTCGGTGTAGGTACCATTGAGCCCACATCCAAACTAACCATAAAAGGACGGCAAGGCCAATCCTCTTTATCAGTGGTAGACAATACCGAGCAGCATACGAAGGTTTTTGAAGTTGCCCAAAAAGAAGGAGATGGGGTGGTATCGGTACGTAATGGAAAAGCCAACGAACAGGTTGATATAACCAGTAACAGTATTTTATTTGAGGATAGTAAGGATGCTGCAAACCCGAGATCTGCAAAGATCATTGCAGAGAACGACACGCTAAAAATTTTTGGGAAGACCTCGGGTACGGATCCCGCCACACAGAAGGTAGAGATCATCTCTGAAGGCGGGATCACCATAAAAGGAGCATTGAATGTAGATGGGGACATTAGCTCGAAAAATGTTAAGGCAGAAAATATTGATACAAATGCTGGCCTGGGCAGTGGGGCGTCCAGTGACAAAAAAATACCAACCCAAAAAGCAGTAAAAACCTATATAGATACACGCCTGCCCAAAGGGCTTATCTCCATGTGGTCAGGAACAAATATTCCCGAGGGATGGGCTTTATGTGACGGAACCAATGACACCCCCAACCTTGCGGGCAGGTTCATAGTAGGACATGCCCAAGACAATAAGGACTATGATGAAATAGGGAAAATGGGTGGATTGGAACAAGTAATACTCACGAAAGAACAGCTGCCGTCGCACAGGCACCCAGGGACCACGAACACTGCAGGCAATCATAGTCACAGCATTTCTCATAAAGCTTCCAAGAATTCGAGTGGAGATAGTCTAAAGACTATTACTATGGATGGGGAGAACCATGGCACCAGGAGTTTGACCACGGATACTAAAGGCAATCATAGCCATAATTTTAATACCGATAAGGTAGGTAGTGATCAGCCTCATGAAAACCGGCCCCCTTACTACGTGCTCGCTTATATCATGAAACTTTAATCGAAGGTTTATTCATCGATATACATTGAATGAACAAATAGGCTGAAAGCGAAAAGATTTAACATAGGATAATGAAGAGATCCATTACCATACCTAAAGAGCTACCCCGGGACTCCGCGCTGAGTTATGATTTTCTTCGGGCAGAGGGGATTAAACACATCCAGCAAATGGCCGGGAACACGTGGACTGACCACAATACCCACGATCCGGGCATCACCATGCTGGAGCAGTTGTGCTATGCCATCACGGACCTGGCGTACCGCATCGACTTCGATATCAAAGATCTATTGGCCAAGGATGGAGCCAGTTCTTATGAAAGCCTCTACGGTCCGGCCGAGATACTTACCGTGAACCCGGTCACTCCGCTAGACCTTCGGAAAATCGTGATCGACGTAGAGGGAGTGAAAAATGCATGGGTCGAGAAAGTGTCACAAACTGCACTGGGACAACCAGCAGGTGAAGAAAACGCGGCGGCCCAATTCAAAGGTCTCTACCGGGTATTGGTGGAAAAAGATGAGCTAGTGGAAGTAGGTCCGGGGCTGTTAACCCATGTGAGGGCAAAGCTACAGGCGTGTCGGGGAGTTTGCGAAGACTTTGAAGAGGTCCAGTTGTTAGATCCGCAATACATCCGGCTACAAGGCAGTATAGATATATCCGGTACCGTGGATGACGTGGATCAACTGGTCGCGGATATATTGTCCAGGGTGGCTTTTCACCTTTCTCCACAGGTTTCTTTTTATACTTTGCAGCAGCTTTTAGAAAAAGGAAAGAGAACGGATGAGATCTTTGACGGCCCGCTCCTGACCCATGGTTTTGTTGACAATGACGAGCTTCTTCGTCACACACGAAAGAAAGAGATCCATACTTCCGATGTGATCCGTGAAATTATGGACGTAGAAGGTGTTTTGGCCGTCGATGAGCTTTCGATCGCCTCCGGAACCGATACTGTCAAAAGCTGGCTGCTGCCCTTAGACCCGGTCAAAACCCCTAAGCTGGACGTGCGGAACATAAGGGATGCGCTTAAAGATCTTAAATTTACCTCGCAAGGCCTAGAAGCCAGTGTGAACCTGCAGCAGGTAGAAGACCTTTACAAAGAGAAGACCAAGGCATTATTAACCCGTAGAGCACTAAATCCCGAAGAGCGGGACATCCTGCTGCCGGAGACCCAAGACCGGAAGCTCTCCAGCTACTATTCCATTCAAAACCATTTTCCGGCCAATTATGGCATAGGCATTTCGGGCCTGCCCGGTTCGGCCCCGGAAGAAAGAAAAGCACAGGCTAAACAGCTAAAGGCCTACCTGGTGCTTTTTGAGCAGCTCCTGGCCGATTACTTTTCACAGGTGGCTCATTTTCGCGACCTGGTCAGTTTTGAGGGTGAAGATACCCGGACTTATTTCCCCCAGTCATTGCTGGGCGCTATTAGCGGGCTGGAAGAAGTGTTGGAAAGTAAAGAAAGCTACTTGAAGTTCCTGCACGAAAAGTCATCTGACGTCCAAGTGAATTTGAGACGCAAAAACAGGTTTCTCAATCACCTGCTGGCCCGTTTTGGGGAGCAGTTCACGAGCTATGGCATGTTACAGGGGGCTTCAAAAGGGGATTATGAAGCAGGCAAAAAACTGGTCGCCGATAAGTCTAGGTTCCTCCGTGATTACCCCGGGCTAAGTGGTAAAAGGGCCAAAGGGTACGACTATTCCCAGGTCTATTGGCAAAACGACAACATCTCGGGACTGGAAAAGCGGATCGCACGAAAACTAGGTATAGAAGACTACACACGTAGGAATCTTGGTGATGGAGATACGGAAGGCTTTCACATGATAGAACACATCTTGCTGCGGCCGCATAGCAAAGACCCCTATCCATTCCGTGCACACTATACCCCTATTGAGATCACAGCGTTTGAGGCTTCTGAAACGGCAGGGCATACGCGATGTGTTTCCGAAGGGCACACCTTGCAAGAAGGCGAGCAGGTACGCATCCGGGGAGCGGCCAACTTCGATAAGGAGTACTTCGTCCGTTCGGCAGGAGCAGGCTTTTTCGAAATAGAGGAAACATTTCAAGATCCACCCACCGAAGCTACCGGCAGGCGGACACGACCAGGCCTCCGGCATTGGATATTGACAAAACCTGTCTTAGCATTTTCAGCATTGCCAGGACAAGGACACACCTCCTGCGAGGTTATGGAACATCAACTACAGGAGGGTGATCGTATTGAAATAGCCGGAACACAACATTACGATGGCGTACATCAAATTACCGGGGTGACCGAAAAAGGTTTTGACATTCTTACCCCCTTTGTCGAAGAAGAGACCACGGGGCGATGGATGCGGGCAGGGGCACTGGCAGATCCCTATTCCCTCCAGTTGACGTTTGTTCTCCCGGAATGGATGGAACGGTACCAAAATCAGCAGCTAAAAAGTTTTGTAGAAAATACGATAAGGGAAGAAACGCCTGCTCACCTTACGGTCTATATCCAGTGGCTCAGCCAACCTAGCATGCAACTTTTTGACCGGGAGTTTGACCGGTTTTTATCAGTAATCCATAAAAGATAGCGACCTTGGGAACGAATCGTAGGCATATCATCAATAAGCAGATCATCGAAGTGCACATGCCTAAAACGGCCGATGCACATGATATGCAAAACAAGGTTTCTGCACTGTACCGGGAAAAGCTCATCCCTCTTATTGATAAACAACTCAGTGATCGCTACGGTAGTGATGATAATCATTACCAAGTAGAAAAGCTCACCATAGACCTGGGCGAGGTACATCTAAAGGAAATAGAAACAGTTTTCGTTGAAAAACTTACCCAGGCCATTGCTTCCCACCAAGCCCGGGAGCCATCGGAAAATCATGTACCGGCGGATGATCCCCATTCGCACAGTACACCTCTGAAGGTCTTATCCTATTACTTGGTTACCGGGATACTTCCATGGTGGGCCGGTGACACGACCAAGGCATATCTCCACCAGCAGTTCGAAGAACTCTTGAAAACACCCGGGAAAACTTTAAAGGAAGTCCTCGGCCAGCTCCGGTTCAATCACGTCTACCTTGAACGTTTTTTGAACACATTTACAGGGGAGCAGGTACTGCAGGCACTGCAGCTACTCACCACCATACCGGTAAAGGGCCTGTCGGAAATGAAAAAAAGGCTGGTAGTTCTTATCCATAAAGATCCGGGCAAGTGGTCAAATGACCTCACAGATTTCACCATAACCAAAACCTTTTGGAGGGCAGCTTTCGACCAGGTGGGTAGTGCCAGGAATTATCCGGAACTGGAAAGCCAGTCCATCCGCCATACACTGCAGGCGCTGGGTGCAGGACCGAACTACATAGACCAATGGGTGGGCCGTGGAAAGGGAAAATTAAATACAGATCTATCCACTATCCGGGAGCTAGCGGCCAAGCTGAAAAAGCAATATCCCCATAATACGCTTTGGCAGCAATTTTTCAAACATATGACCAGCGTTCTGTCTCAGCCCTCTCTCCACCTGGTAAATGCTTACCTGCTCAAAGAGCTTAAGCCATTGCTGGTAGACCTGGAGAAAACGCAAAGCAAAAGTGTGAAATGGCTCGATAGCCAAATGCAGCGGGTGGAAGCCTTAGAAAATAGTGACCCGCGCCATGAAAAAGGGGATATGGCAAGAGTTTGGCCTGGAACGGAAAGGTTTGGCGCCCGGTTAAAAACGGTGACTGAAACCAACCTGCAGCCGCTCGCCAAGCATCTCCACAAGCTGGAAACTACAATTCGGCAGGAGCAGAATATCCAAACACCCCGGGGGATAGAAAAGTTGCCCTCAGAATTTGAAGATACAGGCACTATCCCTGTTGAGAACGCCGGCTTAGTAATCTTGTGGCCCTTCTTGCAGCGGTTTTTTGAAAACCTGGGCTTGATCACAGGTAAAGCATTTCATGATGAATCGACTAGGAACAAAGCGGTTTGCGCCCTGCAATACCTGGCGGATGAGGAAGAGGAGCAGCTCTTTGAAGGGATGCTAGCCCTTAATAAAGTGCTATGCGGGATACCCCTAGAGGATACTGTGGAGCTTGCATTTCTTTCCCCGGGTGAAAAAGAAACCGGGAAAGGACTACTGCAATCGGTGATATCTCGAGGCCCCCATTGGAAAAACTTGTCACTGGACGGCTTTAGAACCTCTTACCTCCAGCGAGAAGGGCTCCTACGGACAAGGGATGGCCACTGGCTGCTGCAAGTAAAAAAGGAGACGTATGATGTAACGTTGGAAAAATTACCCTGGGGCTTCCAGGTAGTCAAGCTACCCTGGATGGAAGCGCCCTTGATGGTGGAATGGACATAATATGGCTTAATGCAAAGGGCAAAGGGCATGGTATAGCGTGGGTTCCACGCTCCACACCCTATGGACAGGACCAAAAACCTATAGGATCATGGAACTATCGATAATGGATCAAAAGAGAATGTTGGTAAATGGTATGGGAACCGATTTATTTCAAAATGCAAAGGTACTGGCCGGTGAGCTGGAGTGGCTCCGTGATGTTATTCACGCGCGTGTGGCGCTACATTTCGGCCATGATACTCCCTATGATGCTATCGAAGAGCTGCCAGTTCCCGATCTTGTATCACGTGAGGGGTCTTACGCAGAATTCGCAAGAAAGCACGACTTGAACAATGCGGAACGGCTTGTGCTTATCCTAGGGCTCGCTCCGCATCTCCAGCCGGGGGTGCTGGACATCCTGTCGTCTAAAAACCAGGACTATGACCGGCGGTTCAGCGAATTTGGTGGGCTGTTCATGGAGGGGCACTCAGGCCTGGTGCCTACGGCCGAAACGGCCATGTTCATCCTGGCCGGGGATGACATCCCCCGGCGCATTCGCTATCAATATCTTTTCCGGCCGGATCATGTGCTGGCACGTACACGGGTCATCCCACAGGAGGTTCGGAAGAAGGGTATGCCCAGGTTGAGCGGCGTATGGATGGTGGCCCATGAATATGTGGATTACCTCATTAGCGGGCAGACTTACAAAGCCGAGTATAGTGAGGATTTCCCCGCGCAGTGTGTTACCACCCAAATGGTGTGGGAAGATATTATACTATCCAAGCCTACCGCCGAAAGCCTCCAGGAAATTAGGAACTGGGCAGCCCACGGTCATGTAGTAATGAATGACTTAGACCTGGGCAAGCGGCTGAAGCCAGGCTACAAAACCCTCTTTTTCGGCCCCCCGGGTACAGGTAAGACCATGACCGCTGCTTTACTCGGCAAAAGCACTGGCAAACCAGTATACAAGGTGGACCTTAGTATGGTGGTTTCCAAATACATTGGCGAAACTGAAAAAAACCTGGCCAAGGTATTTGACCAGGCCGAAAGCCAGGACTGGATCTTGTTCTTCGACGAGGCAGACTCTCTCTTTGGGCAGCGCACCCAGGTAAACACCGCTAACGACAGGTATGGCAACCAGGAAATTGGTTACCTGCTACAGCGTATCGAAGAATTTCCCGGGGTGGTCATCCTGGCCTCTAACCTCAAGGACAACATTGATGAAGCTTTTACACGGCGCTTCCAGTCTATGGTGGAGTTTCGTATGCCCGGGGTGGACGAGCGCTATAAGTTATGGAAACGGTCCTTTTCTGATAAGCTGCCGGTAGACCCGGGCATCGATCTATGGGTCATTGCCGAGAAGTATGAGCTCTCTGGCGGGGTGATGATGAACGTCATACGCAAATGTACCCTTAAGGCTGTGACCAATGAAAAAGCCACCATCTCCCAAAAGGAGCTGGAAGATGCTATCCGACAGGAATTGCAGAAGGAAGGTATCCTTTTAAACTGAAATCATTTCATTCCTCCTTGCTGGTGAGACCAAGAGAAGTAAAAACCCATACAGATCATATTTATACATTTCAAACTTTAAACCTTTCAATCTTATGAATACCACAGCATCTATTACCATAGAAGACCTGATCAGGGAAATTCACCGCGATCGGAACGTCTCTTACAAAGAGCTTTTTAAACTGTACGAAGAAATAGAGCGTGCAGAACATGCCGTACTAAAGGAAGAAGGCACGGACGGGATCTTAGGGGCCCTTATGCATGCCTTTGATGTACAAAACTATGTGATGATGACCTTGATGAACCAGCTAAAAGAAATAGAGGCTCCAGGGCGAAAAGAAGTTTTACGAGTATTGGACTCTAATTTGCTGGTATTGCAGGCCAACTTGGACAGCTTTCACGATAACCTTTACACACCGGGCGAAGTACATGAATTTGATAAGGTTACCGATCAAGACGAAAAGCAAACGTTACTGGAAAGTAAGAATGGCCCCTATGCACTTTCAGCTTTTTATAAAGCCAACGAGGTCACCGAGCAACTTCTCCAGGAAGCAATGTTACGTTTTAAAGATCAAAAGTATACGGATACCGCCAGGGCATTAGTAGCTTCTGTGATACAGGCCAACATTCTTTTCCTGGAAGCCAGTTTGAGGGCTTTTGAGGGGATCTGAGTTGATCTGCCGCGGGACGCGGGTTTACAACCAGGAACTCCCCCTGTTTTGGATACTACCCAGGACAGGAGGTATTACGGGATCTGCCATCCTGAAAATGATCAAATAGGCCCTGGTGTCTTGTTAAGACCATATAATAGGTCGTTGGCCCGGGGCATGGACCATCAAAATGATAAAACCTGTCATACTTATGAAAAAAGTATTCATCATACCCAGTGAAAATAAACTGGATAACACCATGCACTGGGCCGCCTACTTGTTGGTGGCCACTGTTTGGGTAAGTGCCCTGCTGTTTGGCCTGTATATTTTGGCTTTTTACTTCATTGCGCTGGTAAAAGGGAATACAGCTCAATGGAATGAAGTCCTTCCCGGTCTTTATGATAAACAGACCAAAGCAGCCACCCTGGGCATGGGAGTGCACTTTGCCGCGGGTGGGATTATTTTGATCCTCGGCTGCATCCAGTTAATCGATAACGTCCGGTTGAAATATCCCGCGGTCCACCGTTGGCTAGGCAGGCTGTATGTACTGGCCGCCTTGGGGGCGTCCGTAGGCGGGTTGGTATTTATTTTTACAAAAGGTACGATCGGCGGATGGGTTATGGATATTGGATTTACCGGGTACGGTGTGCTGACAGGCCTAGCCGCAGTGGCTACCATCCGGTTTGCCCGTTCCGGGGATCTTGAGCGGCACAGGGCATGGGCGATCCGTCTTTTCGCCCTGGCCATCGGTTCCTGGCTCTATCGTATGGACTATGGATTTTGGTTTTTATTCACCGACCGGTTGGGACACACCGAGGATTTCAGGGGACCTTTTGACTATTTCATGGCCTTCTTTTTTTATTTGCCCAATTTATTGGTGGCAGAAATTTTCATTGGCCATTATCAAATCGTGAAAACCAAAACAGCTAAAGGCATAGCTACTTTGGTCTTGTGCGTAGGTACTGCATTTTTGGTATTGGCCACCTACTTTTTTACCAAGGAATACTGGGGGCCTGCAATTGTGGAGGTGATCGTTGGAACTGATTAGATCTTGCACCGTTGCCGGTCGGGTTTGAAAGCCGCAGTGTTTAACAGTTTGTATCCGGACCCTATATGCAATGGATATGAAGTGTTCCGTCGATGAAGTTTTGTTTGATCTAATAACTTGAACTATTCCCGACACTTAAGTAAACATATGAAAACCTACCTTGATCAACTCCAAGAGCAACAAAACGCTACCACCCTTATAGCAATGAAAGAGCCCAGCGCAGGAGGCAGGGCCACTATCCTGGACGACCGGCCTTCTACCCTCTACCAACGCAAGCTCCGGGAAACGATGAACGCCCATACAACCGATAAAACATTCCCTATGCGGCGAAATGCTCCAAAAGGCTCATTTAGATTTCAGCAAATAGCTACCACGATGGGAACAATGCATGGGGTGGATACGGCTGGCCTAGTCGCCACCCACAATTCTTCCTTCCCGGGAAAGCTCAATGCAGAAGCCACCATACAAGGGAATAACATTCACTTTGCTCCAGGCATGGATACGGATTACAACATTAGGCATGAAGTGGCACATGCGATCGACAATGCATTGAATGGTACGCCCAAAGGGAATCAAATGGTCAATGGACAAAAGATAGACACTACAAGAGAAAAAATAGTAGATCGTATGGCTATGAAAGCTTTACCCGCCCAGGCTAAAACCATGGGGCTACCCATTACACCGGGTATATCCAACCCGCCGCAAATCACTCAAAGGAAAAAGGTAAACGACGACAGCGAAAGAAATGCAGAGGCGAGTATTAACCCGGGAAGCTATGTGTTTGAAAATGCTGATAATAATTGGTTTACAGTCATTGAACAGTATAAAGCGGGTCATTTAAAGTATGATAAATATGATAAGGGCCAGCTAGGTCATGTAAATGGAATGAACAGACTTTTGCTTTATCGAGCCAGGATAACAGGTAATCTTCTTGGGAAGGCAAAAGAACCCGTTCGAAAATGGGAAGAAAAAAAACGGCAAGAGTTCATTTACGAGAGGTATGGAAGAGATAAAAAGCTTTATGAAATATGGATGAAAAAAGAACCTATCCAACCTATAAAAGGAGATGTACCCGGAAGTATCAACCCCACCTCAGATATTGATGTAAACTTAAGTGGAGATGGTACAGAATACGCCGTCCAATGGTTGAATTCAGCATTTAAAGATGAATATGGTCATGGCAGGGAGCCTGGGGTGGTCTATGATGTTAATTTCTACGCGCAGGATTTTGTTCCTAAAAAGGTGTTTGAATGGAAAGAAAATCATCAACTGGATAAAAAGGGAAATGAGAAATATTATAAAAGGGACGATTGGAGGACGCATAAAATTGAAGACGAGGATACAAAATTAAAGGACGAGCAAGAGCAAGAAATCGCATCTTTACTCATGATGCGAGTAAACATGAACGACTTGGATTGGGCTCATTATTTAGATCAACGAAAGCAGGTCAAGCCTTATGACAGCAAGGATAAAATAGTGGAAGAGGTCAATAAAAGGTTCACTAAGAGAAATGAACTTATCAACAACAATGAAGGCAGGGACTTAACACTGACCGGGGATTTGGCAAAGATGGCCCCGGAAAATAGAGCGTATGAAAAAGAACTGGTTGGCAAAGTGGCGCTTCACAGGTTGCGGTTTAAATATGCGAATTGGAAATCCAGCGAGAGTCCAAACGACAACCATCTAAAATGGAAAACAGATCGAACCTACAAAGACCTAAAAGCTGCCAAATCCAGGGCGTTGACTTATGCGAATGAGGCTTATTATACACAGGGCGCAGTAATTGGGGTAGTCGTGAATAAGCAAATGCTTGATAATATGTACGAAAACGACAGGTCAACGAAATATTTAAAACTCAAGCTGACACCTGCTGAATACTACCATGGGTTTACGGAACAAATTGGCTTTGCATTTCATGGCTTGGACAAGTCGGAGGATTTCAATGACTTGGTAAGGGTAGGGAAATATATGCATCGGGCCTATAATTTGTTTAAGCATTTTTGTGAAGTCACAGGTCAAGATCGAGATCAATATTTTACAGAAAAAGAGCGAAGAGCGGCAAGTGATTGGGAAGGAGTAAAACAAGGGAAGGAATATAACGATACGGGGTATGTAGATCTAACAAAAAACGAGCGAGAAGCATTGTCTGATGTTCTGAATAGATATTTGGGCTTAAACATTAATCTCTATTACGTTGGTAATGAAAAAATAAGAAAACTGAAAAAAAGAACAAAGGATAGGCTACTGTCATTGAAAATAGGTTTTGATCAAGCCTGGGTGAATCATAAGAATTAAGGGGTTGACGTTGATGATGATCTCAAGTCCTAATGGGTCGTACCATGAACAGACTTATCTATCCGAAATAGAATGTAGTTAGAATGACGCTACAAAACTTCAATCACTAAGAGCGTCCCGTCGGTAGTTACGAGGGGTATAGTGCTGGATGAGAGGTCCCCCAGGATGCCTGTAAAAACTAAGCCCTGTCCAGCAGGCCATCGGGAATTACGATCTCTTGAGAGGTTTGTAACAGTAATGAGTACTTGCTAGCGTTTTTTAGTCTTTTTGATGGCCGTTGAAACTATGCCAAAACCCAAGTAAGTGAACTATGAAAACTCACGCAGATCAAAACCAGGCAAAACAAAACACCACCGCCCCTAAGGTACAACACGGACCTAGCGCCAAAGGGATGGCCACTATTGTAGATAACCGTCCTTCCACTATATACCAGCGCAAGCTACAGGAAACGATAAATGCTACGGAGGCCACCAAGCCAAAACCAATACAACGGAAGGCCAACAATACCGGGCTGCCACGCAATCTAAAAACCGGCATCGAAAACCTCTCCGGTTACTCCATGGGTGATGTTAAGGTACACTATAACTCAAGCAAACCTGCACAGCTGCATGCCCTGGCTTATGCCCAAGGCACAGATATCCACCTGGGCCCGGGACAGGAAAAGCATTTACCCCATGAAGCCTGGCATGTGGTACAACAAAAACAGGGGAGGGTAAAACCTACGATGCAACTGGAGGGAAAAGCAAATATAAATGATGATGCCGGCCTGGAGAGGGAGGCTGATATCATGGGCAAAAAGGCTCAAAGCACCCGGGGTGTGGACCAAGGACAGATCCCGGGGTTGAAAAACAAACAGGCCTTTTCATCTACTACGTGCCAAATGCGTTTGGACGAAGAAGGAGATATAGAAAAATTAAAAAAAATATACGGCTGGATAAGATCGCAAACCACCCAGCCTGCGGATGATGAAATAGAGCAGACCATATATAACATGCTGGGATTTGAAGAAGCTTCAGAGTATGAAGTACAAGAGGGTGACGAAGAATTTATCCTCAATCTACGTGTGAAATTGCAGGACCGGCGGAATCTCCTGGACAAGGGGATAGAGATGTTAGAAGATACGGAAACAAAGGAGAGATTGAGAAAAATCAAGAAGCGGATTGGAAAAGGCGAGACAACAAAAGAAGACACATACTATATGCACCAGTTAGCTTATGAAAATATAGGCACCTATTATCATATCAAAAGGGTCATACCGAAAGAATTTGATGAAGATATCAATGAAAGAATGATCCTCAACATTAACAAACAGGCTAAGGCCGGGGAACTTCTCATGACCATTAATGATGGTTGGGCAGAAAGCACGGATGATTGGCGAGCGTACATAGACGGCGGTAAGTTCTATGCACTTAGTAAGAATCAAAGGGAGAAGGAGCCAAATTTAAAGTACGACAAGGTGGTTTTATATTATGATCGAAAATACAGGTCGCGAATTATCGAGGGTGTTAAAGAAATTGTGAGTGAGGCCGATAGAAATCCAAATATCTCGGGTTTTTATAACAAAATAGCTAAGGGAATAGGCATTGGAAGGGAGATCGGCAATGAGAGTTACACTACGGATAGGTCAAGCCAATTGCAACGATGGATAAAGATGGATAAAGGCTGGGACGAGGTAAGGCGGATGACCGAAGAGCAGTTTGTTCAAGAGGCTTGGGATGTTGTCATGAAAGGATTGAAATTGGACATCAAAGATCGGATGTCATATACGGGGATAATAGAAAAAATTGATGAGATCTATGAAATGCTGGAGCTTGCAGAACGCACCCCCGGGAATAAAATTTGGGTTCAAAAAATTAAAAACGAAGTTCAGAAAGTGATAAACAAATTAGCAAGGGACAAAGATCTATCACACTACCGGTACTACCTCGTTAAACTGGGAACCCTTGAACGACAAGTGGAAATGGAGTTTTTCTAGTGAATACCGGCTTAATCTATTTTGAAATTTAACGTGCTTAACTTATATGAGAACTTCCCCAGGCAGGCCCCAGGAACTACAAAATACATCTAGCTTCAAGACACAGCAAGAGCCTAGCGGGCCAGGGACTTTTACCATCGTAGACAATCGGCCATCCACGATTTACCAGCGTAAGCTACGGGAAACAATGAATAGCCATACAGCGAGTAAGATTTTGCCCATCCAGCGAAATACTCCAAAGGGCTCCTCCAGGTTCCGGCAAATAGCCAGGGCAATGGGGGCGAAGCATGGGGTGGACACTTCCGGTTTGGTAGCTACCCACAATTCTTCTTTCCCGGGCAAACTCAATGCAGAGGCCACCATCCAGGGCAATAAGATCCACTTTGCTCCGGGTATGGATACGTATCACAACATCAAACATGAAGTAGCTCATGCCATAGACAACACACTCAATGGCACCCCTAAAGGAAACCGGGAAGTAAACGGGTACAAGGTAGATACTACGCGGGAAGAAATAGTGGACCGTATGGCGAAGGGGCCGTTGCGCCCTGTAGAAAGTTCGCCCTTACTTATCCAACGAAAAGGTATGGGCAAAGAACACGGAACTCTACAGCTAAAACAGCCTACGCAAAAAGCGCTTAACAAAAATACATTGAACGTAGTGGGAGAGAAGCATGCAATAAGTTCCGCGGATATGACAGAACAGCTTCGTGTAGAAGTAGGATTTGCAAATAATTTTTTTAAGCAGGGCTCCAACAATAATTACTGGCATGAGAATGAAATTTACGGGGATAGTTCTGAAGCAGGATTTAGGAATTATGGAGACTCACCCTATCTAATATGGATATTTCTCATAGCGGATATATATATGGGGTTAGCCGCATTCAAAAAAAATAAACAGGACAAATCAAATGTATTAGAAAATGAAGACAAAGAAATAGAAGAAATATTTAAACCGATGCTTGCCGGTAAAGGTATAAATGAAAAAATGCTTGCAGATAAAGAGGGAAGGGTTTTGGGAGATTTTGGGAAATTCTTGGTTACGCAAAAAAATGGCCAATTGAGCACTATTGGTGGCACCTTGCAGAAATCGAGGGATTATGAAAATCCAAAATGGTACAACAAAAACAATTATGCTAAAGATGGAGAGTTGTTGAAATTACTGCATACTATTCAAGAATATAATCCTATTAGTGAACAAATTGCGCCACACAAGGCTATGGATGGAGGTATTACGAAAGACCAGGCTGTTGATAAGAATGAAGAGGAAGTTCTGAACTATATTAATGATTTTCTACGAAATGAATGTCCTTATTTATCGGCTATACCTAAGAAAGACATAAAAGATATCAATGCAGATATATGGGATAACACTGATGACCTGGAGGAAAGGAAAGCATGGAGGCAGGGTAATTTTTCTAGCGCCATGATGAAAAGGAGTAGGCACATGCAAAGATATGCGGCAGAAAATCACAAAAAAGTAGGTCTTTGGAAAGTAGGCAATGACCACATTAGAGAGATACAGGAAGCAGAGGGTTCGGGATATATTCGGAAGTATACATTGATCGATAAGAATGATTTTAAAGATTTTTTGGAATCTTGGTCACAAAATAATTCCCTTGATATCGAGTTTCCGGATGATGTCAGTACACCGGCCTATGAAGTACCAGATTTTTTATAAGATTTATAACTTCATTATCTTGTGCTGACTATGGTCTATAAGGTCTAAGGCTATCTAAAAAACTGGAATTTTTCATTCTTCATCCCACTCCCGATAGTTATTAAAGCTTTTTACAGCCTGGGTTTATTTTAACGTGAGTTTAAGTGGTTAACTACCCTGGGTAAAGCAATCAGGGGTGACGACATGCCCGCGGATGACAATGTCGAAGGGTGGGAAGTTGACCTTGATCTTACAAGTAGAGAGGTACATGACGAGTTGGGAATTCCCCGAAGTATCCGGGACCTTGTATAAAATGCCCAGGGATTCCATAATAAAAATGCCGAAGGTTATTTAAATGGCACCGCATGAAAACATACATTGAGTAAACCCGGCTATACTCTCTGGGGGTTTAACAGGGAGCATGGCACAAGCGGAAAAGCCCTCCTTGCGGGTCACTGCATGTGAACTAAAATTGTTCACTTTCCTTGATTCCCTGGTAACAGTGTTGGCCGGTCGGGAAATTACCACTACTTGCCGGGTTTGTAATATTTTTGAATGCCTCCCAAGCGTATTTTAGTTTTTAGAAGGTATAGTGAACCTACGAAGAGCAGCATAAAATGAAGGCTCATACAAGTAACACACAGGATCAGCAAAAAGCCACCGTTCCCAAGGTGACCAGGGAACCCAGTGGAGAAGGCACAGCCACCATTGAAGATAATCGGCCATCCACTGTTTACCAGCGTAAGCTACGGGAAACGATGAATAGCCATACAGCGAGTAAGACTTTGCCCATCCAGCGAAACCCTCCAAAAGGCTCCTCCAGGTTCCGGCAAATAGCCACGGCAATGGGGGCGAAGCATGGGGTGGACACTTCCGGTTTGGTAGCTACCCACAATTCTTCTTTCCCGGGCAAGCTCAATGCAGAGGCCACTATCCAGGGGAATAAGATCCACTTTGCTCCCGGGATGGACAACGACCACAACATCAAACACGAAATAGCTCATGCCATAGACAATACTTTGAATGGTACGCCCAAAGGAGACAAGGTGGTGAACGGCCAAAAGGTGGATACCACCCGGGAACGGGTGGCAGACCGGATGGCGAGGGAGCCAATAATGCAAATGAAAGTGAAGGAAGGAATAAAAGCTACTGTGGGCGGGATAGGAGGTACACCTGTAAATTATTCCGAAGTTAATACCCCTGATGGCGTTAGTGCTGTGCAAACTAATACCCAGGTCGTACAACGTAAGATCATGCCAACTGGTGAGTTGACAGATGCAGGGGAAAGCAAATACCGGTTGTTTGGGACTAAACGAAAGTTTAGGGCGCTTACACAAAAAGTAGATGCTTATCATAGAACCCGGGACACACGAGAAAGAAACACTTTGCTGAGGGAAATCATAAACTTATGCGGTGTTTGGAAACAAAAAAATGCCGATAAAAATAAGCCTAGGAAACTCACAGTGGTTGAGAAGCTCGAAATACAAGCCAGGGAAGAGCTTCGTCAAACAAATGCTGACCCGGAATTATCACCTCTTACAGATATCGAGGGGAACGAATATCCGGTCGAATACTTAGCAGTAGATAAACCACTTTTTAAACCTGGCGAACCCAAGCTGGAAGACGTAAAGCAGGGAGTCCTTGGAGATTGTTACCTAATGGGTGTTATTGGCAGCCTGGTAGCTGCATACCCAAACATCATAAAGAATATGATGTATGACAGTGGGGATACTGTAACCGTTTTATTGTATCGAGACGACACACCACGGTATGTCAAAGTTGCTAAAACGATTGCCAAAGTAAGAACAAAGAAAGAAGGTGAGGAAGATAAGTTGCAAGATGCTTATGCAAGAGAAGTACTTTGGGTACAAATGCTTGAGAAGGCACTAGCTGCATTGTATGGCAGTTACAAGGCTATTGAAGCACAATCAAGCGATACCGCATTAAGGAACCTGGTAGGGGTGCGAGCAAAAAACTTGATGTTCCCGAATACCAGCTTAGTAAAGCTAGAAGAATTAAGGATTTTCTGTCCGTGGCCGGATGTGGTAATTGAAAACGCAGATCCTGATGGATGGGAAGGAACGGAAGAAGAGATCCGCGAACGAATTCGCAGTAAAAGAGAAATGTATCCTAAGATCTTTGAAAAAAATGTAAGGGTGTGGCAGAAATTCGTCGAGGATCCCGGGCATAACCAATCATTGAACAAAATGAGCGAGTTGGATGACTTTAACAAATATTTCAAGAAACATCTTAAGGATCGAGCTTTAGCTGCCCAGGCCATGAAATATTTAGAAAACCAACACTTATTCCCGGGAAAGCTAGGATCAGGGAAGTACTCACAAGAACAACTTGAAACCTTTACTAAAATAAAAGCTGCCCTAGAAAAAGGAGCCGCAGTAAATGCTTGTACAAAATCCAGTCCGACTCAAGATTACTTCAAAGAAGGATTAGTGACAGATCACCAATATACTGTCCTTAACGTGAAGGAGAAAGAGGGATTAAAATATATCGGGATTCGAAATCCATTTGGTAGCGACAGTCGCGAATATTTTCGTGATAAAAAAACAGGAGAAATGCGCCCTCAAAAAGCAAAAATTGAGAACGACGGTAGGTCATGGATAGAATTAAGTGACTTTATTCATAACTTTCTTCGAGTTTCATACGCGGAGGTACCCGTGAGAAACCCTTTCCGGAAGGGATTATATGAAGAGGTTTCAGTTCCTTTAAACCGTTTTGCAGGAACAACAAAAGTGTTTGTGCAGGGTAAAATTAATCCGGGGGATAACAAACCCCCTGGTGATTTAGGCTTAAAGTTGATACCTAATGATGGCGAAGGGGATTGTTTTTATCATGCGGTGTACATGAGCATGCACAATGTAGCCAACTCCTCGGAAGAAGACCAGGCGGGTATACGTAAGGGTATTGCAGATTCAGCCCGTGACAATAGGGTTATCTTGCCGGATTATTTTACAAAGGAAGAGCAGTTAGAAGAATTTATTACAGGGGTGAATACCGCTAAGGCCTGGGTGCCGGATGCAGGCCCGCATATAGCCGCGGGGGCACTTGGGGTACGTATTCATGTTTACGACATACAAGGGAACAGGACCCTCATATTTATACCCGAAGATGCGCCATCCGGTGACATTCATTTGAATTACCGTGGAGGCAATCATTACGAAGCATATGTAAAAAAAGAATCCAGTTGGTTGGAGTGGGGCAAGGAGAAAGTTGTGGGGCTAAACCAATGGCTATGGTCAAAAAAACAACCCGGAGAAGATAATAGAATGGAAAGCCAACACCCGGGTTGGTTTGAATGGGGTGACTTTCATACGTTGTGGAAAGGAGGACCAGGTAACCTTTCTACAGGTGTAAACCCTGCGGTTGAAACTTTTACCCTTTATGGTACTCAATACAGGTTAGTAAACAATCCCGGGCAAGGTGATTGCCTGTTTTACGCAATCATTGAGAACTTGAGGTCCAAACTCAGAAATGAAACCTACCAACAGCCGATAGACTTAAGAACCCTTGTACAAACCATGGTGAAAGCTAATCCTGCCTATAAGCAATACTACATTAACGAGTCCTCGACCCACCTCAAGAATATCCTTAAGTCAAGCGAGTGGGGTGGACATGCAGACCTTCGGGTACTCGCCCAAGAAATAGGGGTTGACATATTTGTCTACATTCCAAGATGGGGAAGCGAGGTGCCAGGGACCAAAAATAGGGCTGGTGCTATTATTTCGTACAGCAGCAGGGATGGTAAAACCGATCACCGGGACTATGACCCTGGAGCAGGCAAGGACTTTTCTGGAGCTATAGTATTGCACTACAATGGAGGTACCCATTACCAAGCCTTATTACCTGCAGAAGTTGACAACGACCAACAAGACCAGGCCTCAAGGGTATCCCAAAAGGTAACAGGATAGTAAACGGGCAAAAAGCGGATACCCCTGGCCAAAAAGCTGTACCGGGTAGTATCTATGACGGAAAATTGCCTGCTAAAGTCGGATAAATGATAATGATATTGCGTGGCCTAAAGTAGTTTTAGGCTTGTGGACAGGTCCAAAGCATTTCTTTACGATCCAACCCATTAACTATGAAAATTAGCCACTATGATACCGGCAGCCCTGGCCCTTTCAAAATACAAAAAGAGGTGAGTACAGGAGGCACTGCGGCTATTAAAGACAACCGACCCGCTACCCTTTACCAGCGTCAGCTACAAGATAAGATGAATGGCTCATCAACTCATGAAGCATTGCCCCTACAGCGAAGAGAAAACCAAACCAGCATACAAGATCACATGGAAAGTGGGATGGAAACGACCACACCCCTACAAGAGACTCAAACCACCGCATTCAAACCGTCAAATACCATACAATTGTTTATCGACCCCCAAACTGCCGCAGACATGAGAGCACAGCTAGGGATTAACAATCCAAGGAATAATACCATAGATCAAGCGGAGTTTAATCGAATGATAGGAAAAGAAATCGTTGATTTTCGCAACCGGGTATTTGATAATGTCAGTTTTTATGGCGTAAATCTACGGAAACTAGATCTTAGGCGAACAGATCTGAGGACGACAGACATTGCCAATCAACAACAATATCTACCTGGCTTGGACCTTAGTGAAACGATCCTTGATGGCTTGGACTTTGATGGAGCGGACCTTACACGCACTAACTTCAGCGGGGCGCTGCTTAGGAATGTTTCTTTTTACAACACCATTTTAAACCGTGCAAACTTCAGGAATGCACGGCTCGATGTTGAAACCCTGTGGACAAGTTGCAGGTCATTCGACAATGGAACCTTTAAATTTAATCCCAGGAGGGTCCAGTGGTTTGCCGGTGCAATCTTCCCCGTGCAGAATTTTGATGCTAAGTTTGCTGGTTTCTTGTCAAATGCGATCCTGCCAAACGCCAATTTTCGCGATTCAACATTTGATCGTCGAATAGATCTTAGCGGTGCAAACTTAAGGGGTGCGAACTTAACGGGAGTCGATCTTAGAAACGTAAATTTAAGAGGAGTAGACCTTCAGAATGCTAACCTGTCGTGGGCAAACTTTACCGGGGCAGATCTTACAGGAGCAGACCTGTCGGCGGCGAATGTCACCGGGGCGGATTTTTCAAGGGCGGACCTCACCAGGGCGAATCTTTCTGGAGTGAACTTTAGGACAGCAATTCTTGCCGGAACGATCTTTACCCGGTCTACGCTCTCGAGGGCCATGCTCCAGGGAAAGAATTTGATAGGCCTGGATTTTTCTTTCGCAAACCTTAACCGGGCAGATCTCACAGGAGCTAACGTCACTAGATCCAATTTTTTTGAAGCAAAATTTCAATGTGCGACTCTTGATCGGGCCAACTTTTCACAAGCTATACTGCCAACAAGATTTAGAGGAGCTTTGGCCAGGGGCGGGATGAGACTGGTCAGGAGGCAGGGTACCATCTCATTACATCGAGATAAATTTCATGGAGCAAATATGCTAAGAACGGACTTTCGGGGAGCGCAAATTACAAACACTCGTATAGGTGCTTGTCAGCCCCTTGATCCTGCCTCAAAGACCTTTCTTCGAAATAAAGGTGCTTTGGCATAAAATTTTTTGTGAGAATATTATAGGGCACAATCCCATTGGTATTATGTCGAAACCTTCGTCATAGTCAACTTAAATACACTGGCATTGGATCAATTGAAATTACAGCGCAATTTGGGCATTGTAGAGATCTTATTTCGGCAACCGGTTAGGGTCATCCCTACGGGTTGGGACTGGCTAGGGGACTTTCCTTATAAAACTAACCGCTGGGATGTGGTACGGAAATACCGTTGAACCTGGGTTCGATATAAAAAATAGCTGTATTAAGTGTTAAGGAAGATCTCTTAATGATTCCCTGCCAGCCTGCCTTAGCCGTCTATTGAATGACTTCCATCGCACTCCTATCCCCAAAGGGGTTGTCCACGCTTGGGGTGGCGGGTCCCTCCAGGGAATTAAAGGATGAGCCTGCCTTAGCCGGCAGGCGGGGGAAGGCCTAAAACCTTTCTAACCTGGTGGCTATGGCCAGCCGGTAGGTGCACTAAGGCTTACCAAGCTTACTAGCCAAAACCATCTTGGATAATATCAAAGTTATAAATGGTTATCGAAACTCATGTTTCGACAAAATACCCCTGGAGCAGTCTTGATCCTATCCATGAAGGTTTAGAAATTGAGCACCCGGTAGTCTATAAGCCTGTAAAAAGCTATGATTGGCCGATAAGCCAAAACAGTATTCATTTGATCCTATTAAATGAAAAAATAAAAAAAGGTAAACCGCATAAAAGCCTATTGATGGCGATAGACTTATTATAATAAGAAGAAGCTGGAAAGGGGTGATAGGTCACAGTCCAGTGTCGGAAATTTACCTGCATTTGCCGTGTTTGTGATAGTGAACAGGACGATTACAGGCTATTTTGCCAGTAAAACCGGGGCAAATCGCTTATAATGAAAA
>JANQLQ010000242.1 GCA_028280565.1 Fulvivirga sp. | reverse complement strand
GACCAGGTGGCAACAATCAACTGGCAGTTCACAACTAAGAATGCTAGGATAAAATTAAAACGACTATACCCGTCATTTGAGGTGTGACATGACACTAGTATTAAACCCATATTAAATAACCTGAAAAAAACAGATTTTTATCTTTCCAAGATGGTTTTGAAAGAAGCCCTTAGACTAGCCGGGGAGTGACGCTTTAATACCGTATCCCATACTTTTCTAGTTTCCGGTATATCGTAGTCCTTCCCAACCCCAACTCTTTCGCTGCCTTGCTTATGTTCCCTTGGTTTTTTTGTATGGCGCGTTCGATGGCTACTTTTTCCATTTCGTCAAGGTTGAGGGCGCCCGTAGCGAAAGGGGTTTTTACTTTTTGGTCCAACAGGAAATCATCGGCCGTCAAGGTAGTTCGTTCTACCATAATCACCGCTCTTTCCATAGCATGCTGCAGTTCTCTTACATTTCCGGGCCAAGCATAGTTTAAAAGGCATTGTACACCGCCATCACCCAACTTAAGCTTGGGTTTGCGGTATTTCTGGGCAAAAATAGAGAGGAAATGTTCCGCCAGTAACGGGATATCCTCCACTCGATCCCTTAGGGGTGGGATCGTGAGCTCTACGGTGTTCAGGCGGTAGAGCAGGTCCTCTCGAAATTCCTGGTCAAGTACCATTTGGTGGATGTTGCCATTGGTAGCGGCTATAATGCGGCAGTCGATCGCTACTGGCTCATTTTCTCCTACCCGTATGACCTCCCGGCTTTGGATTACCGTAAGGAGCTTCGCTTGGAGCGCGGTGGGCAAATTACCAATCTCATCCAGGAACAATGTACCCTTATGTGCCAGTTCAAAACGGCCCTTTTTGCCTTGGTGCGCATCTGTAAAGGCGCCTTTTTTATGCCCGAAAAGTTCACTTTCGAATAAGTTGCCCGTGATTGAACCCAGGTCCACTTTGATAAAAGCCTCTTCTGATCGCTGGGAATCGCGGTGAATGGCTTGGGCTACGAGTTCTTTCCCGGTGCCGTTCTCCCCAAGGATAAGCACGCTGGCATCTGTGGCCGCCACCTTACGGATCACGGTGAAGAGCTCCTGCATCGGCTGTGAGTTCCCAATAATAGTGGCTTCGGTACCAGAAACTAGCTTTTTTAAGGACTGCTGTTCTTTTTTAAGGTCAGCAAGTTCTTTCCTGGACTGGCTGTGGTGGAACGCCGACATAATGGTGGCTTGCAACTTTTCATTTTCCCAAGGTTTCACTACGAAATCTGCTGCCCCCAACTTCATGGCCTCCACGGCCAGTTTGATATCTCCATAGGCCGTGATCATCACCACTTGTTGGTGCGGGACCATTTCCATGATGGTGCTGAGCCAAGATAGCCCTTCTTTACCACTGGTGACCCCGGCAGTGTAGTTCATATCCAAGAGGATCACGTTATATTGGTGATGATTAAGGAGATAGCGGATCTGCTGTGGGTTGCTTTCCGTGGTGATATCCGTAAACAAAGGTTTTAGGACGATCCGGGCCGTATGCAATACATCATGGTCATCATCAATAACAAGGATCTTCCCGTTTACCTTTTTCATAGCCAGTGATCGATTTTGATTGAAGTTACTGATTTGTTCCGATTCGAAACAAATATGTGTTCCTTTTTGGAACATTTTGAAAAGATAGCAAGTCAATTAAACATTATAATAATTTGATTATCAGCGCTTTATATTTTAGGGCATCAATTTTGGACGTACTTTGCGGACTGGGTGTGGCTCCCTTTAGATACCCCTCGATGTAAGGCAAAACCATAGAGAGTTGAACGATGTTAAAATATCCTTTTTGGTGAGTTAGGTCCCCCGCTTAACTAGTGAGCTGGCTTGACCGGAATTGTTAAAAGAACGAATAGATTTTTCAATTTGAAACCAAGGATTTAAAACCAGGAAAATGATCAAGAACTACATTAAAATAGCTTTCCGTAACCTGCTTAAACAAAGGGTATATTCCCTGGTCAATATATCGGGATTGGGGTTCGGTATGGCGTGCGTACTGCTCATCGTTATTTTTGTGAAAGACGAGCTAAGCTATGACCGCTTCCACGAGGATGCAGGGGATATTTATCGTGTAGCGTGGTGGACGGATAATCCGCAAACGCGTACCCCTCATCCTATGGCACAGGCCTTGGTAAAAGATTTTCCACAGGTAGTTTCCGCCACTTCCCTTTCTCCCTTATGGGGCCCCGGGCTTACCCGCGAGGTTTTTTCAGTCCGTAACCTGGAAGAAAATATCACTTTTGACGAACGAAACATTCTCAGTGTCGATAGTACTTTCTTTGAAGTTTTCTCCTTCGAACTGTTAAAGGGCAATAAGAAAGAGGTACTGCGAAATCCCGGGGGCATTCTACTCTCGGAGTCTACCGCCATAAAATATTTCGGGCATGAAGACCCCATTGGGAAGCAGCTTTCTATCAATGATGACAATGCCCTGGTCGTGGTAGAAGGAGTGTTTGCTGATGTGCCCGTGAATTCACATTTTCATTTTGACGCCTTACTGTCCTATGTCACTATGAAAGTGCTGGAGCCGGGTAACCCGTACTACACATGGGCGGATTTTGGACATTTCAATTACATTCGTTTGACCCCGGGCAGTGACCCCATGAAGCTGCAAAACCAGTTAATGGAGTGGATCACAGGCTATATACAAGTATCTGAAGAGGACCGTCTCCGCATAAACGAAGGGGACATCCACTTTAAGCTTCAGCCCATCACCGACATCCACCTAAAATCACGCATACGGTGGGAGCTCGAACCCAATGGTAACATCAACTACGTGTATATCATGACTGCTGCGGCATTCCTGATCTTGGTCATCGCTTCGGTCAATTTTATGAACCTGGCCACGGCCCGCTCTACCGAACGATCGAAGGAAATCGGGATCAGGAAAAGCTTAGGCGCCTACAAGCAACAGCTTACGGGCCAATTCCTAGGAGAGTCTGTATTGACGGCCATCTTGGGTATGATCCTTGCCGGTTTCATCGCCGAGATTTCCCTGCCCCTGTTTAACGAGGTTACGGGAAAGCGTTTATCCATTGAATATTGGCAGGACCCCTCGCTGATCGCTTGGCTATTAGGAGTTGGCGCTGTCACCGGGCTGCTGTCAGGCCTCTACCCTGCTTTCTTCTTGGCTTCCATCCATCCTATCATAAGCCTGAAAGGTGTGGATAAAATTAAGCCGCGCGGAGCTTCGCTTAGAAAAGGGTTGGTGATCTTCCAGTTTGTGATCTCGATGACCTTGGTCACCGGCAGTTTGGTGATCCATAACCAATTACTCTTTATTCGTGACAAGGACCTGGGGTTTGATCAAGAACGTATAATGGTGATTCCGCTTAAAAACTACGATTTGCTGGGCAGCTTTGAAGCGATCCGGGCTGAAATGCTCAAAATAGACGGTGTAGTTTCTGTGTCGGGTACTTCCAATATCCCGGGCCGGCAGTTTAACCAGAACTCCATTTTCAAAACCGATGACCCGTTAAGCCGGATCAGCTCTTCGGAGGTATTTGTGGATCATGATATTTTCGATGTTTTAGGATTGGAAATGGTAGCCGGGAGGGCCTTCAGCCGGGACAATCCTGCCGACTCCAACGCATTTATCCTCAATGAAACAGCAGCACAAAACATAGGATTGCAGGATCCCGTGGGACAAGAGATCACTTGGGAGTGGGATAATGACGGCCAGCCGCCCACAAGGGGCACGGTGATCGGGATCGTAAAGGATTTTCATTACAATTCCCTGCACGAACCTGTGCGGCCACTTTTATTCAGCCAGCGAACCGCTTACAATCATGTTTTGATCCGGTTAAATGCCAGGGAACCCCGGGAGATCATCGCCGGGATAGAAAAAGTGTGGAACCAGTTTGAAGACCGGTTTGGCTTTGAGTATGGATTTCTCTCCAACGATTTACAAGCGCAGTACGTCGGGGAACATAAAACGGCCCAAGTGTTCAGCGGATTCTCGATCATTGCCGTGGTCATTGCATGCTTTGGCTTATTCGGTATTGCTTATTTGAGTTATGCGCAACGATCCAAAGAGGTAAGCATTCGCAAAGTGCTGGGAGCGTCCAGGGCCACACTATTGCGCTTGTTGCTTTCGGACTTTGTGAGACTATTGGTGGTAGCCGCAATTATTGCCGTCCCCATTGCGTGGTATTTGATGGACAATTGGCTGCAAAGCTTTACGTACCGGGTAAGCCTGGGCGTGATGGATTTTGTACTATCCGCGGCTGTGCTCATGATCGTGTCATTGTTCACCGTGTCCTACCTGACATGGCAAACTGCAAAACAAAACCCCGTTGATAACCTCAAGGAACAGTAGTGTTCTATGCACGAACTTCCCGTGCTCCCGGATAAAATAGGTTAAAATGATTAAATCACCGTGACCTGGATTACTCTCATGGAGTATCAAAATTATAGAAGGCAAGGATTTCGCAACACCAAGTAAAAGAAGATGTTAAAAAACTATTTAAAAGTTGCCTGCAGGAACCTGGTAAAAAGCAAAACTTTCTCCATTATAAACATAACGGGGATGACACTGGGTATGGCGAGTGTTTTTATCATTTCCATCTTTGTTTGGGATGAGCTGAAGTACGATGAGTACCACCCGGATAAGGGAAGGACCTATCGCATTTACAATATACGTGAAAGTGAAGATGGCACTACGAACTATCTACCCATTGTGCCCCCTGCCTTTGCGCCCACCTTGGAGAGGGACTATCCCCAAATAGAATCTACACTGCGAATACTCGATGCTTACGGCGACGTGCTGGTTGGGATTGACGATCATCGTTTTTACCAGCAAGATGCCATCTATGCCGAGCCCACTATTTTTGATATGCTATCCCTGGAAATGATCAAGGGGAACAAGGGTGAGGCGTTGGATCAACCTAACCAAGTCGTGGTTTCAGAACGCTTTTCACGCGCTTATTTTGAAAATGACGATGCGCTGGGACGGTCTATCCGGATCAATAACTACGAATACGAGGTGGTGGGTGTATTTAAGGACATTCCCATGCATTCACATCTCCAGGCGGAGGTGATCTTATCCTTGAAGAGCCTTTACCAACACTGGGACAGCGACCGGCGGAACAGCTGGGTCTGGCAGCAATTTTTCACTTACATAAAACTAAAAGAGGGCCAGGAAGTAGCAGGGCTTGAAGCGCAACTTCCTGCCTTCAGTGAAACGTATGGGCATCCTTTGACAAAACCGATGGGATTTACTTACACTCCCTATTTGCAGCGCATTGACGATATTTATCTTCATTCGTCACAGTTTGAATGGGAGATCGCTAAACGCGGGAGCATCCATACCGTGTATGCCCTATCGGCCGCGGCTATATTCATTCTTATTATCGTTTGTGTTAATTTCATCAACCTTTCTACGGCCAGGTCGCTGAACCGCCTGAAAGAAGTAGGGATCAGGAAAGTAGTGGGCGCTCAAAAGAAACAGATCATAATCCAGTTCTTGGGAGAGTCGATTTGGATCGCTTTGCTGTCGGTAATCCTTGCCGGGCTGGCCACAGAACTGCTTTTACCCTATTTAAACGAGTACACCGGCAAAAATGTGGAAAATGGTCTTTTGACCCAGCCTTTGTCCCTAGTGATCATGATTTGTTTTGCGTTAACAGTAGGGGTATTAGCGGGTATTTACCCGGCCTTTTTTGCTTCTTCGTTCCATTCCTTAAGTATTTTCGGCAAGCGATCCACGGGGCGGCCCTCTTCCCATACCGGGTTCCGTAAGGTGACGGTCGTCATCCAGTTTGCCCTGTCTATCTTCCTGGTCATAGGGATGGTCATTGTCTACGAGCAGCTTTCCTTCCTGCGCAATAAGGAGCTGGGGTTTGAAAAAGAGCATATCATGATCATGGACTTGACCAAAAGCCTGCGTAACCAGCCCGAAAGGTTGAAAAGTATTAAAACCGAATGGACAAGGCATTCTTCCATCGAGTCCATCAGCTACTGTTTTGGTTTACCGGGCCAGGTCGTGGCCGGGGATCATATTATTGATATGACGGGTCAAACCCACCCGGCCAACCATATTATGCTGGATAATGATTACATCAGCGCCCTTGGGTTAGAGGTGGTGGCCGGTCGTGCTTTCAGTGAACGTTATGTTTCAGATCCTCTCAACGCCTTTATGATCAACGAAACAGCGGTACACAACTTAGGGTTTGAAAGCCCGGAAAAGGCCGTCGGCCAACCTTTGAGCTGGGACCTTTGGCATGCCGAAGACTCGGTAAAGCGTGGAAAGATCATAGGTGTGGTAAAAGATTTTCACTTCAAAAGCCTGAGAGACCAGCTCACTACCACCATCTTACAGGTTTATCCACCGGCCTACAAAACTATGGCTATCAAATTGAAGGGATCTTCTACCGAGGAGGCGATCACATTTTTAGAAGGGGCCTGGGGCCGTGTTGAGCCCGGGTGGCCATTTTATTACCGGTTCTTAGATGAAAGCTTCCAAGAGATGTACGTGGCCGAACAGCAAATGAGCCGCCTGTTTTCATTCTTCGCAGGGCTTGCCGTAGTCGTGGCTTGTATGGGCCTTTTTGGACTGGTCTACTACATCGCCGCTCAAAAGGTAAGAGAGATCGGGATCAGGAAAGTACTCGGAGCGAGCATCTTGGACATCCTATATTTGATCAACCGAAGTTTTGTGATGTTGATCCTGGTCGGCCTGGTCATCGCTATACCGGCGAGTTACTACCTTTCTGCCCGGTGGCTGGAAAACTTTGCCTATTCAATAGAAGTAGGGGTTCTTATTTTCATTTTACCCGGCCTTGCTATGATACTATTTGCGCTGCTTACCGTCAGTTTCCAGTCTTTAAAAGCGGCATGGGCAAACCCAGTAAATGTACTAAAAGACAATTAAGCTATGCTTGTAAACTACATCAAAGTTGCGTTAAGGAATCTTTGGAGACACCGTTTTTTCACTTTTATCAACGTGTTTGGCCTAATGCTGGCAGTAGCGGTGAGCCTTATTATCTATTTGTATGTAAGCCAGGAACTTCGGCATGACCAAGGGCTGGTAAAGAAAGAGAATATGTATCGTTTGCTCCGGGAAGCTTCTTTTACCTCCGGGGATTACCGGATCGGGATGACCTCCGCGCCTTTTGCCGAAGCATTGGGAAGTGATTTCCCGCAGGAAATAGCACAAACCCTGAGGGTATATCCCACCAGGACTTTAGTGCGCCACGAAGAGCAAACTTTTTTGGAAGAAAACTTTGCCTTTACAGACCCCAACTTCTTCGAGTTTTTCCACTATTCCTTTTCAGCCGGTAATCCAGGTGAGGCCCTAGCGTTGCCTAATTCCGTTGTTATCACGGAAAAAACCGCGTTAAAGTATTTTGGCGCTAATGATCCTCTCGGTAAGAGTATCCGGGTAGATGATTCTTTCGACATGGTGGTGACGGGCGTAATAAAACAAGAGCCTGGCAAATCACATCTCTATTTTGATTTTTTAGCCAACATCGCGCCATTGCGGAATTTCAACTGGTTTAGCGATTGGTGGAGCAATGCCATGCTTACTTACTTGGTACTCAAAGAACCTGCCGACCCGGCAGGCTTAGAAGGCCAGCTGCCAGCTTTTATGGACAAATACTTCGGGGAAGATTTCATTCGTAACAAAAACCGGATCGACCTTTTGCTTCAACCGATGGACGAGATCTATTTTGATTTTGACATACGGTATGACCCGGTAACGCACGGGAATAAAAGTACGGTCATGATTTTGTCCATTATCGGGTGTTTTATCCTGGCCATCGCCTGTATCAACTTTACCAATCTTTCCACCGCGAAGTCCATGGCCAGGGCACGAGAGGTAGGTATCCGGAAAACCCTGGGCTCTAGCCGTATGCGACTGGTATTTCAATTCTTGGCGGAGGCTTATTTGATCACCGGCTTGGCCGTGGTGCTTGGGTTTATGTTGGTAGAGCTAACATTACCGGTGGTCAATCGCTTTTTTGAGATTGAACTGCACTTGTCTTTGCTTGACCAGCAGCTTTGGCTGTTAGCCGCCGGTACCATTTTTGTACTGGGTTTATTGACAGGGGCCTACCCAGCATTCTTAATGTCCGGGTTTTCCCCGATACGCGCGCTGAAAGGAGCACAAGCCACGCAAAAAGGTAAGCTGAAAGCGCGGAAAACGATGGTAGTCATCCAATTTTCGATCGCCATATTCCTGGTCACTTCTACGCTGGTCATCAATGATCAATTGGACTATCTCAACCAAACAGACCTTGGTTTTGATAAGGAGAACGTGTTATTGGTGTCATTAAATGACCGTGAAGTACAACAGCAAGCCAGCGTGCTAAAAAAGGAATTAGAACAGCACAGCGCTATCCTGCACACCTCGTATTCCACCGGTGAGCCAGGAGGATTTCACGATACGATGGCGCATGAAGTAGAGGGGATGGAAGAAACCCTGCGGTGCCGCACTGTTTTTGCCGATCTAGACTATTTGAAAACCTTGGGCTTCGAGATCGCCGCCGGCCGCGATTTTTCAAGGGCCTATGGCACCGACCTGGCGGATGCCTTGATCATCAATGAAACCACGGCGAGGGAGATCGGGTGGAGTATCGAAGAGGCCATCGGGAAGAAGATCCGTAATGTTTTTATAGACAGTACCTCCCGCACCGTTATCGGGGTAGTAAAGGATTATCATTTTGCCACCTTAAAAACCCAGGTGGAGCCGTTAGTGATATCTCCAGTACCCCCGGAAAATGGCGAAATGTTGATCATACGTGCTGTGGGCAACTCCCCACGGGAGGTAATAGGCCATTTACAAGATCAATGGAACGCTCGCACCTCGTACCCCTTGGCCTTCAGATTTTTGGACAATAGCCTGGACCAGCTGTACCATGAAGAGCGCTTACAGGCGAACCTGTTCGGTACCTTTAGTTCTATTTCAGTACTTGTCGCATGTCTCGGTATCTTTGCCTTGGCCACTTTCGTGGTGGTGCAGCGTGCCCGGGAAATGGGCATACGGAAAGTATTGGGAGCGAGTGTCGCCCATATCACTGCGTTACTTACCGGGGGCTTTATTATCCCGGTACTCATAGCTAACTTGTTAGCAGTGCCGGCCAGCTGGTATTTCTCACACACTTGGCTGGGCAACTTTGCTTATCGCATTGCAATTCCCTGGCAGGCCTTTTTTATAGCGGCCCTCTTAGCCGCGGGACTCGCCTTTTTATCGGTGGTTTTTCAATCCCTAAAAGCGACTCGCACTAATCCTGTTGATGTTTTAAAAGAAGAGTAAGTCATGATCCTAAATTACCTTAAAATCGCATTTCGTAACCTCGCCAAAAGAAGCGGCTTTACATTGGTCAATTTGTTAGGTCTTTCAACCGGCGTTACCAGCTGCCTTTTACTGCTGTTGTACGTACAGGACGAGCTGAGCTATGATAACTTCCATGAGCACGGTGAGCAGATCTTTCGTATTGCAGGAAGCTATGACCAAGGCGGCGACACTCGCAACCGTAGTGCTATTACTACTTTTTTATTAGGGCCGCAACTTACGTCCATTCGGGGTATTGAACAATGGACAAGGATCCAGGCCGGGAGTGCTCTTTTGCAACGCGGGGAAAATAGCTACCAAGAAGAAAATGTATTTTTTGCGGACAGCACCTTTTTCGAAATGTTTAGTTTCCCGTTGCTACAGGGGAACCCGTCGGAGGCGTTGGATCGGATCAATACCATAGTGATCAGCGAGTCTATGGCCACAAAGTACTTTGGTGAAGAGGAGGCAATGGGGAAAGCCCTGATCATGGAAGACGTTACCCTTGAGGTGACCGGTGTGATGGCCGATTTTCCCTCAAACAGCCATTTTGTGGCGGACTTTGTAGTCTCATTAGCCACTATGGTGCCCCGCTACCCGGAGTGGGTATTGAAAAATAACTCCGGTACCAGCCATTACACCTACATAAAGACGTCAAACGGTATGACCCCGGGAGAGGTCACAGGCCAACTGGCGCAATTGGTGAAAAGGATGTTCACCTATGGCCAACCACCGGAGTTCTTTCTCCAGCCGTTGCCTGCCATCTATCTCACCTCACAATTGAATGCCGAGATAGGTCCAAATGGCGACTTGGTCTACACCTATATATTTTTAACCATAGCCCTGCTTGTATTGGCAATAGCTTGTATCAATTATATGAATCTCGCGGTGGCCAAGTCCGGTTCACGGTCAAGGGAGGTAGCCTTGCGAAAAATAATCGGCGCCAGCCGGTACCAGCTCGTTTTTCAACACCTTGCCGAGTCCGTGTTACTTTCATTGTTTGCCATGGTATTAGGAGGGCTTTTTACTGAATTGCTTTTACCGTATTTCAACCAGCTTGCAGGTAAAACCATCGAGCAACAGATCATCGGGGATTTCCGGTTTGTCTTAGGGTTAGCCGTGCTGGGTGTGGGCATTGGTATAGTGGCGGGAAGCTACCCGGCATTCTACCTGTCGGGTTTCAACGTACTTAAATCACTGTATGGCGAACGGATCAAGTTAAAAGGAGGAGCCTTGTCATTTCGTACGGGGCTGATCGTTTTCCAGTTTACGGCTACGGCCATTTTGATAGTGGGTACACTCTTCATTTACCGGCAGCTTGCCTTTATGCAAAACAAAAAACTAGGCATCAATACCGACCAGGTGCTTTACCTTACACTACCTACAGACGAAATAAGAGATAAGCACGAATTGATAAAAAACGAACTACTCCGCCTGCCCGAGTTTGTTTCCGTAACGGTAACTAATAATAATCCCACGGACCGGGTGGGGCATTGGAGAGATTACGAGGTAAAAGGAGAGAATACCAGCCTTTCTACCCTTATCGTAGGGCATGATTTCTTCGAAACCCTGCAAGCGGAAGTAGTGGACGGTCGAACCTTTTCCAAGGATTTTAAGTCTGACGAAAATAATGCCTATATCCTCAACGAGGCTGCGGCCCAATTCCTGGAAGTCGATGAGGCGGTGGGTACACGCCTCAAAGGATGGGCTTTTACAGGCAGTGATTGGTCACAAAAAGATGCGGAAGTTATTGGCGTGGTCAAAGACTTTCATTTTACCTCGCTACACACGAAGATCCAGCCGGTCGTTTTCTCGTTGTACAGCGAGAAAACCACACCCATCAACTACATGGTGGCCCGGTATCACTCTGCCGATATGCATACCACCTTAGAAAAACTGGCGGCGGTATGGGAAAAACACGCCGATGAAAGGCCTCTTGATTTCACCTTCCTTGACCAGGAGATCCAGCAATTGTATGAGAGTGAGCAGCGATTTTTGAGTGTATTCCTAATTTTCTCGATCATAGCCATTATCGTGGCCTGCCTGGGCGCGTTGAGCTTGATTTCCTACACCGTGAGCCAGATGACCCGGCAAATAGGGATAAGAAAGGTGCTGGGTGCACCGGTTTGGACCATCATAAAGCTGGTAAATCAAGGCTTTTTCAAGATGATTGCCATCGCTTTCATCATCGCCGTACCGGCCAGCTATTTCGTCATTGAAGATTGGCTTCAGACCTTTGCTTACAGGATCACATTAAGCTGGATACCCTATGTACAGGCTGCACTTTTGCTCTTACTGGTTGCCCTGGTCACCACCAGCTTCCAATCCGCCAAGGCCGCTTTGACCAACCCCGTGGATGTTTTAAAGGACGAATAAAATGTGCTTTTATAATAAACTAAACACCCCTAGTGCGCATTTAGAGCAGCGTAATGCGTACTTATCGTGGCCTAGGATCTGTGATCCGGTTGTTCTCGTTTACGACTCATGACCCATGAAAAGCCTCATTAACCTTTCTTGGAGTCTCCGTAAGAGGCAGAAGACCTCCAACGATCATTTTTCCAAGTGCGTTTGCCTGTTAAAGTGAATATTTCCAGGCGCATTACAAATGCGCAGTGTGGAAAAAGCGATTTACGACTGAATGGGTTGAAGATGGGCACGCTTTACAAAAGCGCGCTAGGTGGAGTTTTCTTTTTTATCATAACAGCGCATGCAAATAGTTCGCTGCATCAACGAGTCCATTACTTCTAAATCTATCCAAAACTTCAAATTCATCAAGGTTTGGGTTTGTTCTGTTAAGTACCAATGTCCTAAATGCTTCGATTGCCAGTTCATGGTTAAGATCAATGGTGTCTGTTAGAAAGTCGTCGGCGGTCTTTGCGGTTAAACCAAAGCTAGATAAGTAATCGCTTGGAAAGTCTTTAATATTATTGGTTACTATCACATTGGCATTGGTTTTAATTGCTGCGGCAAGTACATGTCTATCTTTTTCATCGGGTAATGTCAATGAATTTACCAATGACTCATAGTTTTCAACTAGGGCACCTGGGAAAGCTCGTCGTGCTTTTGAGATTCTTTTCTCTATTTCATCTGTAGGAATCCCTTTTCGAGTCATTACATTTTCCCACTCATTGAATATGTGCTTGCTCCATTTAGGAGTAAAAAGGTCAAACGAAGCGAACCAAAACAAAAGGTCTCTTACGTCAATAGGATAAATGACGTTTGTATCAAGAACGCATGTAAACCTCAGACTATGAATCATATAATCCAGATTCTTCGTCAGCCTTCATGATTTCAACTAAAAGCTTTCGTTGTTCTGCTTTGACCTTCTTCTTGTATTCGAGAACATCTTGGTACTTAATTCTTCTATGCTTACCAATTTTAGTAAACTTAATCTCCCCCTTTTCCAATAGCTTAATTAGGTGAGGTCTTGAACAACCCATTAATTCTGCTGCAGCTTGAGTCGTTATCTCCGTCGCAATTGGAACAATAGAAATAGGCTTACCCTGGCTCGTCTCTTTAAGGATTTTAGCTAATAGTTTGAGAGCATTTATTGGAATTTTAATTCTTTCCTTAGTTTCTTCAATTTCTATCTCCGGGTAATCGGAATGAATTTGTTCCAAAGATGAAGCAAGGGCATCATAAGACTCCATAGCCGCTTTCTGTTCTTCCTTTGAAGGTCTTTTGATTTCGTCTGTGCTTTTCATACTGGTTCGTTATTTTCATAATAAACGAAATATTCGAAAGTATGTTGCGTTTATTTCGAATATATTCCCCTAGTGTGCATTTAATCCGTACTTGTCGTGCAATAGGATTTGTAATCCGGGTGTTCTCGTTTACGACCAATAACCAAAGTAAGTCCTGCCTAACCCTCTCAAGGAGTCCTTAAAGAAGGAAGAAATATCAAATAAATACCTTACTTAGTGCATTTGGCTATCAAAGTAAATGTTTCAAGGTGCATTACAAATGTGCAAGATTAGAAAAAGCGATTTAGACCGAATTCCTTGAAAATAGGCAAACTTTATAAAAGCACGCCGGAATACGTTACCACAGCCCTTAGCATGCTTTTACAACGCATACTCCTTACTCCAACATTTTCAACGCCACTCGGTTCTCCTCGTTCAAAGTGTAAAACGCCGCACTACTATACACCCATTGCTCCGGCGAATATACATACTCTTCTACCACCGGGTTATTATGCAGGTAATTAAGCCGCTGATCTATCATTTTATTACTCGTAAGCTCCACGGCGTGAAAACCATCTTGCCACAGCTTGTAATTTACACTACGTTTGAGACGCTTTGCAGCAAAGGAAAATTTATTCAACAGCCATTCCTGGCGGCTCTCACTAGTCTTTTGGATCATTTTAACCAACGCCTTGCTGGTAAATTTCTTAAAGTCACGTATGATCCCGTTAAGAGGTTCCCGGGGGCTACTGGCAATCAAATGAATATGGCTGGGCATGATACAATAGGCATAAACCACTAGTGACTTATTTTCGATGCAAAAGTTCAGCGAATCGACAATGATTTCTTTGTAAACCGGTCGTGTGAAAAGGTCTACCCAATCTATGATTGTGGTGGTGATGAAATGAGGGCGTGGCGATTCGCCGATTTTATATTTTTCAGACATGGGGGTTTGTAAGTTTGGCTATGAAAGTAAATGTTTCGAGGCGCATTACAAATGCGCAGGGCAGAAAAGCGATTGACGACGGAATTCGTTGAAGATGGGCACGCTTTACAAAAGCGCATCAGGTGGATTGGTAGGGGTTCAGAATGAAAATTGAAAAGAAACATTACGGTCTAAAGTTGTTAGGCTAATATTTAGTTTGTCTGCATTATTTGAATATTCCTTACTGGTGCAAGCTAGCAACTTGTGCCTTCTTTATGTGGATCACTAGAGCCTGTAAACCGTCTTAAAGGTGGCTAAAACCTCGCAAAGATCACAAAGTACAGCCGGGTGTGATCGCGTATTTTTGTTATTTTCCAATTCTAAGTCTCTTGACTGAGTCAAAGACCCCTTTATCGCAATAGTTGCATCTTGTTAAGGTGTTTGAGAGAAATGTCGAGGTATTTGGGGTTTGAGAACATCGAGCGCTTTCTGTCACTCCATGACTCAAGCTTTGCGATAATAAGATCTCGATTTAAGCTCTTTTCTTGAACAGATATGAAATCAATCGATGAAAGTAGTTCAAGTGCAAAATCAGAGTAGAAGCCATCCAGGAATTCCATTGTTTTATCTGCAACTTTCTTAAGTTCAGGTTTAGCTTCTACAAATTTCTTTACCTCTTCACAGCCATCAGCAATTAGAGTCAATGGCTCAAAAGGTTTTTTGTTCATGTCGCTATACCCCATGATATAACTACCATTAAGCGCATTAAGTAGAAATCTAATTTTACCCGAATAAGGCCCATAAAAGTTAGGTTGATATGTCAATTTGAAATGTTTACTAGCTCCAAATCTTTGCAGAAAATAAGCCACCTTCTCACTAGAGAATTCCGACACATATTCTCCGTTTCTTACCAAATCATATAGAACATATAACAGTAATGCCCTTGCGTCAGTTAGTTTGACCCTTTCTTTCTTTAGTTTTTCTTTTATTAAGGTTGATGGTTCATAGACTAAAACCTCCACATCAACTTGGCCCAAGTATTTTGAAATGATAGTTTTAACTTTTTGCCATTCTAAGCCACCGTTACCAGCACCCAATGGAGGGATTGCAATACTTTTTAATTTATAATAATCAATGATATTTAATAAGTCCTCTAATCCTTTTTCGATGTATTCATATTCTGAAGGTTTCCTCCAGTTTTTCTTAGTTGGAAAATTAATAATGTATTTCTCCCCAGTACTTACGTTCCCATCTTTTGTAACGAATAGTTTTCCAATATCAATTTGCTCGTCTTTACATGCTTGACTGTACGCCTTGAAGTTATTAGGGTAAGCTTTCTTGAACTGTAAAGCGACACCTTTTCCCATAACACCGACAGTATTTACCGTGTTTACAAGAGCCTCAGCTTTACTATCGAAAATATTTCCTGTTAAATACTTGATCATGATCAGAACTTAATAATAAGCATTTGGGATGACTTTGACTAATTGTTCGTTTACTCCTGATTCTACCAGTTTTTGTTTAGCTATATCATTGAAACAGCCATATCCTATGATGAAGTTCGGGGGGACATCACCTTTTACCAGGAATTCAGCTTGCTTTTTTCTTTTGATGTTAAGATTCACTTGCCCGCCCCAATAGGGTGTTTTAATAGCCGTCCAATCTACTATATTCGGTAATTGATTTATTTCTTCTCGATTATAGAAGGTTGTTAAGGAATCGGTTGCATGACCATCAGAAAAATAATAAACAAGGTCAGAATTGATTATTAATTTAACTGAGCATGCTACATAAACAATATCTCCAGGCTTACTGGCTTTTTCAACGAAGTTCCCACCATGCTGAATTACATATAGCATGGGCATTTTGACACCAAAGTAAAAGGGTGTAAAATCACCAAGAGTAATAGTTTCGATTGTATTGAAATTGTTTCCATTATCAACATTTACTTTTCTAGTGTTGCGGTTGTTTATGAGGCTGACATCACCAATTTCCACGAAATTGGAATTGGCGTCCGGTGAATCCTTGTGAGTTATGCCCTTCGAAATGATATGTGGAATGTTCTCAATATGAAGTATTCTGTAGATTTTGATTTGGTCCAAATTCATTAGGTTAGCTTAACCAATTTTGAGATTAGAAACAAGGAATTGGAATGGTTCGCCTGGGGTTGCACCAAATGATGCAAGTTACAAACCATAGCCGTCAGTTTAGCCGTCCCCGTTAAACCCTGGAGGATGAAAATACTGTAGGTCATGAAAATTCCTGTGATAAAATCCCGAAGGTGTGGTATTATATTACCCCTTCGGGGTTGGTGTATTAGATGGTCATTGTTTTTCAGTAGTAATTTCATCCCTTCGAGATTTAAAGTAAAGGCAAAACTTAATGTATTTCCTTAACCTGGCGGCTATAGTCACAGACTGGCACCAGGTAAGGGTATTTTCTGTTGTAAATGATCTGGACCATCCATCAATAGCTGCAAAAAGGCAGCTACACCCTGTCTGCCGTAGAAAGAAACTGCCCAATCATTTGGAGACTTCAGTCATGAACTGAAGCTAGTTGGTTTTTTAAGCAATTTGTTCTTTTGTTTCGCCTGATTTTGATGACAAAATGGCAATTGAAGCGATTACAGCTGATAAAAATAGTATTAACAAATTTCTAATTGCTAAATATGTGTTTTCAAAACCAAAAAGATTTGCGAAAAGAATTGGTATTAATATTATAAATCCGATTCCGAAAATCAATGAAAGTATTGCCGATAGTTTGGAGAGTTTGTTTGTTTTAAATCCTGATAATCCAAATCTTCTAGCATACCATCCTGTAACGGACACCAGGAGGCACATAATAAAAGTAATAAGAGCTGCTATGTTAATTTTTTCAACAAAAATCATAATTAGACCTACTATCGACATAAGAGAAAAAATGATCAATGTAAACCATGAACATACTCTAACAAATATTCCTTGCATTGATTAACTGCTTTTTACTACTGCCAACTTGTTAATAATAGCACCAGCTCCTATTATTTATCTTTTACATAATATCCAATACCCTATGCTCCTCCCCCAATCTCCCCAATCTTCTCCCCACAAAGCCTTTCCGTAACCCCTTTCAACCCCTCCACCTTCTCCGCCAAGTACTCCAGCTCCTCTTTAGAAATACTATACTCATCCATCTTATACCGTGCATCCACATACGCCCGGCGCAGCAACTCGAACAGCCGTTTCTCCTCATCTGAACCTTGCGGAAATACCCCAAAGCGTGGATCACAGTTCTTCACCCGCAGGTCTAACCGCTCTAGGTCATGCTCTTTGGGGCGATAGTCTGTATACACCAGCAGTATGGTGGTGTAGAAGCGTTCGGTGGCCTGGTGGAGTAGAAAAGCCGCAGTATGATAATTCTCTTTCTTGAATCCTAATTCATAATAATCCAGGAATTCATTCGCACTCGTAAACCACTGGTCA
>JANQLQ010000131.1 GCA_028280565.1 Fulvivirga sp. | reverse complement strand
TCCAACCCCTATGGCCTGCTTACCCACAGGCCTCAAATGTGCCGCGCTGTTCCTGGATGTCTCCCCTCCACACGCCATTTGAATTTTCAATGGTGCCCTTTTTAGTTTTAAACCTATTGCCAGCGAGCTACAAAGGATGGGTGATCAACCTCCTGTTCTAAATCCATTCAAAACCCATACCTAGGAAAGTCATTCCTTACTTTCTAATATCGTCATTCCATGCAGCCCGTGTGTTGGGCTAGGTGTGACAAGGAATCTGTAAAGTCGTGAAACGAAAACCTATTATACCCACAAAAAGAACGGTTCAAGTCCAACGACCTTACAGATTCTGGATCTCGCACAAGCCTGCACCCTTACCACCGGCCGGAATGACGATAAAGAAGGTTTTTTTCGTTTTTGATGAGGGTACCTAACGTACTTTCTTATCATTAAATTCCTGCCTGTTAAATAATTGAATGTGAAAAAGTGGTGCTAGTCACACGTTAATTGGCAGGTAGGGTACATGAAGAGTAATATTTGCGGCTCTCGATCAAGTCGGTAATAGGCAAAGGGCAGTAGGCAAGATAGGGGTAGCTGATTGCTTATTACCGACGCCATCTTTATGCTAAATCAACGGATATGTTTATTTTTTCTATATTAAAAAAGCCTTTTTGCTAAACAAAAAGTAGAATAAAGAAGAGGACAGGAGTATTCACTACCCTTCGTCCAGGCAATTAACAGGTGCTGCTTAGGTTAACTTCGAGACCTTGCTAAATGTATTTTTCTACATCGCTGAAGCTGATGGCTTGTCCTTCGCTAACGATCTTCAGCCAAGACGCAACATAATCAAGCAGATCACTTTGACCTTTGGCGCGGATGTATTCAGTCATTAACTTGACATGCATGATGATCCACATAGAGCTCATCATGTTGCGAGAGATCTCGTACTTGACTTCACCTTCCATGTTGATATTCAGGCACAAGCCTATTCTTGCCAATTCCTTATATACCTCTTGCAACGTAGCATGCTCCACCTTTTTATCACTGAACTTTATGCCATCCATAAACTGGTTAAAGGCATCTGCCGTTAACCGTTCGCCTTGGTGGGCAAGGAAGGTCTCTATTTTATCACATGCCTCGCCACACTCAATTTTTTCATCATCCGTATCTAACAATATCGGGTATTCCATAATGTCTATGCCTATCTACACACTTAGTAGTCTTTGTCCATATAATTCGTTATTGGGCTCTTGAAGGTGTTCTTCCAGCCTAATGATCCAGTGGTCCAATAACCTGGTCACCTGTCAAATTGCCCATGAACATTCAAACTAGGAACCGGGAGCTGCTTTTTCACAGGCTCTCACTCGTCCACGTTAGGGCAATGATAATTCTTATAAATGATTTTTGAAAAGGCGAAATGGAATAATACGAACTGGGCTGGGATCCTCTTGCTTTTTTGTCTAATTACCATCTTCTATCTTTGCCGAATGAACGGAACTGTGGCCAAAAAAGATATACGGCAATTGAGTATAGGGCAAATTGAAGATTACTTTTTGTCCATTGGCGACAAACCTTTCCGCGCCAAACAGGTATACGAGTGGCTCTGGAATAAATCGGCCAAAGATTTTGACCAGATGACCAATATTTCACTGGTCACACGGCAGAAACTGAAGGATGACTTTGTTATCAATCATATTGCCGTGGATCAAATGCAACGCAGTAATGATGGTACGATAAAAAACGCTGTAAAGCTTTACGATGGGATGACGGTCGAGTCTGTGCTTATCCCTACGGATAAAAGGATAACGGCCTGCATATCGTCGCAAGTAGGGTGCAGCCTGGATTGCCACTTTTGCGCTACGGCGCGCTTAAAACGTATGCGTAACCTTAACCCGGATGAGATCTATGACCAAGTAGTGGCGATAAAGGAGCAAAGCGAGAAGTTCTTTGATCGGCCCCTGACGAATATCGTTTTTATGGGGATGGGGGAGCCGCTCTTGAATTACAACAATGTGCTTGGGTCTATTGATAAGATCACAGATCCAAAAGGCTTAGGGATGTCGCCCAGGAGGATCACACTGTCTACCGTGGGTATCCCCAAAATGATCAAAAAAATGGCGGATGACGAGGTGAAATTCAACCTGGCCGTCTCCCTGCACAGTGCTATTGACGCTACACGTTCTAAATTAATGCCCATTAACTTAAAAAATCCGCTGGATGATCTTGCAGATGCACTTAAATACTGGTATTACAAAACCAAGAAGAAGGTGACCTATGAATATGTAGTATGGCGTAACATCAATGACCAAGAGCACGATGCGAAAGCGTTGGTCAAGTTTTGTAAGATCGTCCCTTCAAAGGTTAACCTCATTGAATACAATCCTATAGATGATGGTGAATATCAGCAGGCTGCTGGGGACGCCATAAGCCTCTATACGCGGCTTTTAGAAGCTGCTGATATCGTGGTGAACGTTAGGAGAAGCCGCGGTAAAGACATTGATGCTGCTTGTGGCCAGTTGGCGAATAAGAGTGCTGAATGAATGTTATCTTCGGCAATTGTAACCTAGAGGGCGTTCTTGAAAATTAGCTTTGATCGTAAGAGGTTTATACTTTGGCAAACTAGGCTATATTTTGAAGATGCTTCGGGTAATGCCAGCCTTGCAATGAGCAGTGTACGCGGGATTTTGTGGTTCTAAGTCCAGTTTTCATTTTCTTTTGCGCGCCCAAAAGAAAACGAAACAAAAGAAAAGGGCGCCAGCAACCAAGCCCATTTTCCCCGCTAAACGC
>JANQLQ010000125.1 GCA_028280565.1 Fulvivirga sp. | reverse complement strand
ATTTCGGGGCTCTAAGTCCAATTTTCATTTTCTTTTGCGCGCCCATGCCATAGGCATCCCTTCGGGGAAAGAAAACGAAACAAAAGAAAAGGGCGCCAGGAACCAAGCCCATTTTCCCCGCTAAACGCGCTACCCAACCCCTATACGCCGCTTACCCACAGGCCTCAAATGTGCCGCGCTGTTCCTGGATGTCCCCCCTCCATACGCCCTTGAATTTTCAATGATGTTCTGCCCCAGCGTTCGAAATGACGACAAATAATGATCTTTTTACCAAAGCTAGGTGAATAAGCACCTACTCATATCTCAGCGCCTTCACCGGGTTACGCATAGAAGCCCTTACCGTATGATACCCTACGGTGATCAGCGCGATGACCAACGTCAAAACACCTCCGAGCAGGAACAGGAGCGGGTTGATAGTAATGCGAAATGCAAAATTATCCAGCCATTGTTCCAGGATAAAATAGGTAATAGGGCATACGATCACGAACGCCACCAAGATCAACACCGTGAAATTCTTAGAGAGCAAAAAGGTGATCTGTCCTACCGAAGCTCCCAGCACTTTCCGGATACCTACTTCCTTGATCTTGCGCTCCGTGGTGATGGATGCCAGGCCGAACAGCCCCATTCCCGCAATAAGGATGGCAAGTACGGCCATGATCGTGACCACGTCACTCATTTGCCGGTCTGACTGGTAGAGGTTAGCAAAGTGCTGGTCTAAAAAGGTGTATTCGAAAGGCCAGTCGGTTATATGTTGTTCCCAGGTCTCTTTTACCGAGGCCACTGCGGCCGCGATGTCCCCACCGGCCAGCTTAACGGACATTTCATCGTATCCCCATTCGGAGTGTACTACCATACAGAGGGTGTTCACACGGTGGTGAAGCGAGTTAAAGTTGAAATTTTCCGTTACTCCTATGATGCTGCCGAGCGAATCATCCGGGTACCAGCTGTGGGCCGCAGCCGTGCCTACCGGTTCTTCCAGGGCTAGCTCTTCGGCCAGTGCTTGGTTGATCACAAACGCCAGCCCATCATCGGAGCTGTAATCTTTAGAGAAGCCGCGACCGGCCTGCAGTTTGATGCCATAAACATCTAAATAATCATATTCCACCATCACATTTGAAGGGGTCATATTGTACAGACCGGTATCGGTTTTTACTTTAAACCCCCACTGGTGGAAGTTGTTGCCGATCCGCTGGCCTGACGCGGTCACCCCGGTGACATGAGGGTTTTTCAGTAACTCGGTTTTTAACGTCTCGAACTTTTCATTTGCCTCACTGTCCATATCGATCAATAACATTTGTTCCGTGGTGAAGCCAATGTCCTTATTCTTCATAAAGCTGAGCTGTTGTACTACGATCAGGGTACTTACGATCATGGCCAGTGCCAGCCCAAACTGTAAGATGACCAGCCCGCTTCGGAATACAGATCTTCCACTGCCGGAGCTATTCCCTTTCAATGCTCTCACCACTTTAAAGGCCGTCATGTACAATGAAGGATATAACCCTGCTAAAAGACCGAGCAGCAAAGAGATCAAGATCAGTACCGCTATGGCCGATGGGTACTGGATAAAATACATCATCGTTAAGGGCCGGCCGATCACGTCATTGAGCCACGGGATAAAGAGAATATTCAAGACTATAGCCAAAAACAAAGCGAAAAGCGCTAATAAGATGGATTCCAAAATGAACTGGACAAATAGTTGTGTTTTTAGCGCGCCGACTACTTTTCTCACCCCGATCTCCTTCCACCGGTGGGAGGCCCGGGCGGTGGTCAGGTTCATAAAATTGACACCGGCGATGACCAGGATAAAGATCCCGACCAAGGTGAACACGTCAAGGTAAGCGCCATTGAATTTCCGGTGGTTGTTATAATCATGTTCGATGTCCATAGAGCCTAGGTGCACACCAGGGAGCTGTTGCAGGAATAAGGTGTAATAGTCTATCACCTCTTCGTTTTCCATGTGACGTATCATAAAGTCATCGAATTTCGCTTCCAGGTTCTCGACATTCACCCCATCTTCAAGCAGCAAGTAGGTATTCAGGAAATTAGATCCCCAGCGATCGTTAAATTCCGGGTTTTCCCTAGTTATGCTGGCCATCGAGATCAAGGCATTGAACTGCAGATGAGAGTTTTCCGGAACATCCTCCAGCACGCCTGTGACCTTCAATAATCTTTCTCCCATAGTGATGGTATTGCCTAAAGCCTCCCCGGGTGAACTGAAAAATTTAAGGGCGGTTTCTTCCGTAAGCACGATGGTATTGGGCTCATCCAGTAATGTGCCTCGGTCACCGGTCAATAAGGAGAAGTCAAATATCTCCAAGAAGGTGCTGTCTACCACGAAAATATCTTTCACCAGCAATTGTTGCTCCTCTTTTATAAAAAGCCGCTTACCACGACTCCAAAAGCGTGTGTAGTTAATCACCTCCGGGAAATCATTGAGCATAGCCGGTCCCATGCCCGGCATGGACAATGCTACTTTTTGCTCCTTAGTACCGCTAAAGTTTTGAACCTCGTCGAGCCTGTAGATGTGCTCCTTTTGGGTATGAAAGCTATCAAAACTCCGCTCATCGTTGATAAATAGGTAGATCACGATGCATGCCGCTATGCCAATGGCTAAGCTAAAAATGTTAATAAAAGCATATAGGGGATCTTTGACCAGGTTGCGAAAGGCAATCAATAAGTAGTTTCGTAACATATCCATGGATTTTTATAGAGTACCTCGAGTTTTGTTAAAGGTTACGGGGGAAGTTACTTTACTTTCCGCCCTTAGTGAATTCATGCCTCGGCGGTGAAGTATTCTTGTTACTCAAGCGCTAAAAGCCCAAAGGATCGTAAACAGATCTTTTTATATTTCAACCCTTACCCTCGTTGCAATTGTTTTGATAGGCTGGGCGGTTTAAACTTTTAACGGTATAAAGGTCATTTTTAAGATCGGCAATTATTCTTATTTTACAAAAATTAATTTCCCCTCTATCATGGGACCGATGACTTATGCGTTGGAAGAGGGTCAAAACATAACACGATATGAGCCAAGCTTCCGATGATCAATTTTCCACCCGGCAGGTCAGGCCACGGTTTAAAGTAGAAACACCATTTTCAGTGGAGACCTTGACCGAAAAGATCAGATCTCGCCTGGATGAAGAAAATGCCCCATGCAAGGGAAGGTTTGTGCATGGACATGTTACGCTTTACCTGCCACCCCAAGAGCAACATTATTGGTCTCCACAGCTGGATCTCACGTTGGAAGAAAGCGAAAAGGGTAGCACCGTACGGGGTATGTACGGTCCTCGCCCTATTGTGTGGACCATGTTCGTGTTTTTTTATTCTGTGATCGGCTTTGCTGCCTTGGTGATCACCGTTTTAGGACTGTCATACCTTTCCTTGGGTAGGTCTGTGGCTATCCTGTGGCTAGTCCCAGTATTAGTTATCGCCTTTTTCACGCTTTACTTGGTGGCTAACTTTGGAAAAAAGATGGGCCGGGGCCAGATCGGAACGTTGCACGAGTTTGTGAAAGATAGTACAGGGTTGCCGATATGATCTTCACCTTTTATATCGTGTGACCAAAGTATAGTCGGCAGTTGGCAATAACCCCTTGCCAACCCTATTTTGCCTGCTTCTCTTTACCTATTGCTGGCTGACCGGGGACTTCCCAATGCCGTAATTATAGTTCATTATGTTCCCTGCATATCAATTCTTAACCATAGTTTCCCACCATCGTCGACGGCTCAATAAATTTCTTTACCCATCGCTCATACCCTAAGTTAGGGGTTTCTGTATTCGTAATGTTTCTTTGTTGAACAGGGGAATGGAACGAGCGGCAGTCATCTTAAACGCTATAATTCTACACTATGGAAGAATCAATACAACTGGCCGGTCTTATCGGCCCAATACTTATCGCGCTTTCCATCTCGGAAGCGCTTAATCTTCATATTTGGGAAAAGGTACAGGCCACCGTGGTCTATTTAAATGGATTGCTTTTGCTTGTCGCCGGGCTTTCTATTGTTCGTGTCCACAACGTTTGGGTAATGGACTGGACAATTTTGGTAACCCTGGTAGGTTGGTTATCCTTGCTTGCCGGGCTCTATCGAATGTTTGTGCCCCGTGGACAACAGCTTGAAAAAAGGGGGTCAACTTATTTGGTGCTCGTAATATTATTTGGGATTGGCGCTGTTTTGAGCTACTATGGGTACTTTGTTTGAAATGCAAAATAGTAAGGCCTAATCACGCCGGTGAATGCGTGCAGGTAGAAGCTTAAGTGAATTTACGACCATTCACTAAGGTGAAGGGTCCTATTTACAGGCCCAGCTCGTAATTTGTAAGAGGTATGCTACAACCTTCCTTTACATAAGAAGAATGAAAAGAATTATTGGGATCGATGTCGCCAGGGCAATTGCCGTGATCGGGATGATCATAGTGAATTTCAAAATTGTTTTGGGAGCACAGGGTGACCCATGGCTGAAGAATATTACTCGTCTTTTTGATGGCAAAGCGGCGGCTACCTTTGTGGTCTTGGCAGGTATTGGACTGGCTCTAACAACGCGTACGGCCTTGAAAAATAAGGACATAGCAAAGCTCAACGCTGCGAAAAGAAGCATCCTGAAACGGGCTATTTTCTTATTTATCATCGGGCTGTCTTACGGGTGGATATGGCCGGCCGATATCCTTCACTTTTATGGAGTATATATGCTGCTAACGCTCTTATTTATCTACCGTGAGCCTAGTCAACTGCTGGTCGTCACTACAGTGATGATCTTACTTTTTCCTGTGGCCATGACATTTTGGGATTATGAAACCGGCTGGAATTTTAAGACGCTGGAATACCATGGTTTTTGGACGTGGGAAGGATTTTTGACCAACTTGTTTTACAACGGTTTTCACCCGGTCATCCCCTGGTCTGCATTTATGTTTTTCGGGTTGTGGTATGGCAGGCAAAGTCTTTATGATCATGAATTTGTAAAAAGATCGCTGTGGGTGAGCTTATTGGTGTTTATCGTGGTCCAAGTGGTGTCCATGGTGTTGATCCAATGGCTGTCCGGGGGAGATCCCCAGGCTGCTACTGCCCTTGAATCCCTTTTAGGAACTGCCCCAATGCCTCCTATGCCCATTTATATGCTGAATGGCATATCGATAGCTACTGCGATTATATCCTCGTGCATTTTATTGTCTAGGCGATATGAAAATAGCCCCATCGTACGCGCTTTGGAAAAAACGGGTCAGCTAGCGCTTACGTTCTATGTAGCGCATGTGGTGATTGGTATGGGGGTCATTGAAGGGATCAGCCCTGTGAAATTAGGTGCCTATCCCACGAGATTTTCCCTAGCCTATGCGTTGCTGTTCAGCGTATGTTGTATTCTTTTTGCCAATGTTTGGTTAAAACATAAGAAAATGGGACCTGTAGAATGGATCATGAGGAAAGTGACGGGTTGAAAATGTAATTTAAGGTGAGTTCCATGTTAAAACTTAAGCAAAGTCTTAATCGTAGAGAACACAAAGTAATCTTCGCGGACCTGTAGACTCCCCGTTTTCTGCGGTTATACAGTTGCTCACCTGGTAATTAAACTCATGTCAAACCATCATTTCTGCAAATGGGATGAAGCAATCTTTATGGCATGAGATATTTCGATCGATCCTATTTCACCGACCAAATCAAACATATCCCAGGTTAAGTCAAAAAGTGCTTGGCCACGCGGGTGACCGATTTCTACAATTTTCTATAGGCCGAGGTCGGTAGTTTTATGCTTTCACATAAACGAACATGAAAATGAAAGTAAACAAACTGACACCCAATCTCGAAGTGAAGGATATTGAATCGACGGTAACTTTTTACCAATCTGTATTGGGATTTACGTTGGTCATGGCGGTGCCTTCCACGCAAGATGCCATGGATGAAAGTTTTATAAGTGACAAAGATTATGTGTATGCGCTGGTAAAAAAGGATAATGTAGAGCTGATGTTCCAGCGGACGGACAGCTTTAAACAAGATGTGGTATTAGCCCGGGGGCTGCCCATAGGCGCATCAGTTTCGTTTTATATGGAAGTGAATGGGTTAGATGATTTTTTCGTCTCTATCAAGGACAAAGTGGACGTCTTAACGGCGCCCGAGATGGCCTGGTATGGAATGCGCGAGTTTTATCTCAAAGATATCAACGGTTACATCCTTGGCTTTGCTGAAAAAGTAGAATAGAGAGGAACCTATGCAAAGAAACAATGCCATTAGGTTTAGTATGCCCATCGCAGCCCTGTAGAGGAAATCTACTGTGCGGCTGGTTTTCCTTTAACCTGGACTCGATAATTTTTGATCAGTTTGATGTTACCTAGGGCAGTCTTGGCTCGTAAGCTTGGTGACCCTTGGTGCATTTGCGTCTTAGTGGCCGGGGAAGCTTCGCCACCAAGGCACCAAAGCTCAAAGAATCACAAAGGGATCTTCTTTACGATTTAACGAACTCACGTCTTTAGGAACTTTATGGGCTAAAGGCATTGATATAAAGAATATGCCTAATACAGGGTATGAAGTTGGTATCAAAAAAATGGAAGACAAAGACCTCACGGTATTTGTGGAGGTGATCAGGTTATGCAAAGATATATTTGAAAAGGAAAATTTTTCAATGCCCGGCCATAACCACTTGTCAGAATTCCTTAAACAGGAATGATTTTTTTGTGACAAAGAGACGTTTTCCTTCTTGATCACGATGTGTGTTGAATACCCGTATTACAAATGCTAGCGTGAGTGCCTTGTAATCCTCGATGGGTCCGGGTTACAAACGCGGACCAGTCTAATGACTTAAATCTAACGAAGTAGGACTAAGATAGGTACCTGCTTTTGGAATAGTTAAGCAGGCTTGTAAAGATAACATCAATTTCAGTCGGTCGCCGGCAATTGTGGAAGTAGTCTCATGATCAAAACTGCCCGGGTACTCAAGGCACAGGGAGAGAAGTATTTAAAAAAAGAAGCTGTCTCTTTTTAGGGACAGCTTCTTGGAAGTTCTTACTCAATGCAATTAGTTCAGTTCGAAGACAACACTTTTAACTGTAAAAGTGTCCTGGTCAGAATTCCTGCCTAATACCACTAGCTGGCTTGCATCTGCATTGTATTTTGTCACTACAGCGTCCCGGAGATCAAATACGGAATGATCACTTAAGCTGGTTTTGGATATTTCATTGGCGCCATAATCTAATTTGATGATCACGGCGTGGCTGTCTTTAGTGTCTTTTACTTCCCCTACAAAATAGATCCTGTTATTCTCATCTTTCAACTTCTTGAGGTGCGTAACGTTCTTCTTAGCGTCAGCAGCAGTTTTTGCCGTTGTATAGTGAGCTTTAAGTTCACCATCTTTACCCATAAGCAGGAAAACATTTCCAAAGAACGTTTTTACCTCGTAGGAGTAAGAGGAGGTTTGTCCGCTGGGCAATTCTCGCTGCTCGGTTTTGGTGGTACTTTCATAGCTTTCGCCATGTATTAGGATGTCACCATTGGCAAGGACGTGGTGTGAAAGCGGTAAGAAATTCCGGGCATAATTGGAATTTAACCGGGTTTCGTCATCACCCACCGCTAGGGATTTAAAAGCATCGTAATTATACTCGCGGGTGTTAATAAGGCCGGTGGAATTGAAAGTCAATACACTGTAGCCAGGATTGTCACTTCCGGTGGCCTTGGCAAAAACGTGGATGTCCTCCCCTTGTTTGAAGGCGTAATAGGGTGTCAAGGATCTTTTATCTGAACCAAACTTGAATTCGTTGCTGTAGACCATTTTTCCGTACTCATCAGTAATCACTACGTAATAGCGGGTCTTGTCAGGATCATTATTCTTCTTGCCTACCCCAAAAGCACGTCCGTAAATGAGTAGCGCGCCGTCTTCAAAATTAGTAACGGTGTCTGTTGCAGAATGTCCCAGCCCGGTGGCAAATATCAGTGACTTGGGGTACTCGAGGTTTACATCAAACTGGTGAGCAATTTTACCTTCCTTGTCAATGGTATAGATCCTTTTGTTTTTGTACCCTGCTAGCTTGTCTTTCTTTACACCTAAAAGGGTAGGGACCAGCGCCATCCGCCGCTTGTTATCCACCATGCTATATTTTTCCGGGTAGATACGATATTCATCGCCCAATTCAGGTTTCAGTGTTTTGGACGTACTCTCACCCTTGATCAGTTTACTTTCATCATCTTTGAAATTATACTCCTGCAGGGTTTCTACCACGTAAAACCCTTTCCACTGGGCTCCTACCGTCATTTGGTAAATAGCTGCATCTTTCGTAGCTGTTGGGAAGGATTTTGGGTACTTAGACATAAGTTCGTCGATGTACATGGCATCGGCAGACGATGAAAACGTTTCCTTGCTTTTAGGATCGGCGGCTTCGTACTCTTTACCCTCCATATTAAATCGATCAATAGACTTGAGGTTGATGGCCTCTTCTACCACTTCATTTGATCCATTTCCATCTAGCTTGGCCACATACACATAGGGAATGTTCTTGTTGCCATTGATAAAACCGGTACTTTTTCCTTCTTTGGTCACGGTTAGCGTGGCTAGTTTCCAGTTTTGGCCATAAATCGCTAGTTTCTTACCTTCTGTATCATATTCAAGGTCCCTGTAAAGGAAATAATTGTATGGTTTGTCCGAAATTTTGTGCTTAAACTCTGCTACTTTCGTTTGTGAGGAGGCGTTATAGACTGAGCATAACAGGCCTGCCCATACAAGAAGTGTGATTTTTCTCATTTTGCTTTTAAAGGTTAAGTTGATTTTAATGACGTGGGTTAATACAAATCCTAATTGAAATTGTAACCTTGTTTGTCCATTTTTTTGTTAATATTCTGCTACAAATCAATTAGTTAATTAACATGTTTTTAGTAAAATGGTTAATACGGCTAAACGAATATTTTATAATGTTGCATCATAGTGAACAACTCCAATAAATTGAAATTTTTTAATACTTATTTTATGTGATTCTCAATATTAACCCCCCTATATCGATGTTATTCATTTGCCAAAAGGCAAGCGAAATTTTATCCTTCTTTTGTATTCATGCTTATGTATGTCCAGCTATTATCACCCACCTGGTTTGTAGATTAGCAGTAAACAATACCCTTATGCAAGGTTTAAAAAATGGCTTAGAAGCTATACCACGATTAGATGTCCTTGAAGAGAAAGATCTAATGGATGCGGGTCAATATTTTGCGTTGGAAACTATGCATTCCGGGGAAGTACTTTTAAACCCCGGAAGAACCTGTAAGCGTCTATATTTCATTCACACTGGCTTGGTATTTTCGTGTGACCGTGGAGGGAGGATTCTATGGTATGAATCGGAAGGCAATTCTTTTACCGATATTCATAGTTTTTACAAGCAAAAACCAAGTCAGAATTTTATTAAAATAGCCGAAGACCAAACACGGCTGGTAAGTATACATCACAGTAAATTGCAAGATCTCTATAACAGGTCTCACCGGTGGGCAAAGTGGGGAACACGTTTTAGGGAACACGAGATCGTAAGACTTGTGACCTATTATGAAAACCTGCGGACTAGGGATGCAAGTGAGCGATACTTCGACCTATTATCCTCTCACCCGGGGATCTTACAACGTATCCCACTGGGTCATATAGCCTCCTACCTGGGCATTAGCCAGGTGAGCTTGAGTCGTATCCGGGCAGGCTCACAAAAGAAAGAATGAACCCTTACGCTTTTTAACAGATGTAAAAGGATGTCACTGTCAACACAGGTACTTTTGCCGGGCTAGGTATAAAATTGAATAGGCAATGAAGTTTATCGAAAGAAAAATCGAGATCCCTAAATTTTTGCATGAGGTTTATGGATATCGATCTAGTGTGGTGGAATTAGTTTTTACTTACATCACGATCCTGTCGGTGACAAGTATTTTGGTAATTATGGCTGATGACCTGGATCTACCGCTGTTCCAATGGATCATTTACATCTTGCTTATTATAGATTTAACAGGAGGAGTGGTATCTAATTTTACGGAAGGAACAAACCACTATTATGCCGAGAGCGCTAAAAGGAGACTGGTATTCATCTCTCTTCATGTGATCCAGCCTTTACTTATGTACTGGATCTTTCCCAATGAAGGCTGGAACATTGCTTTAATCTCCTTCCTTACTTTGTCCACCATGTTACTGGTCAATGGCATAGGTACCCATACAAAACAAAGATTTTTTGCTGCTGTTTTTATAACCTTAAACATTACGGTGGCCTTTCTTTTAGGTATCACACCCCCGGTGTTGTTGTGGTTGCTCATCATGTTCATCATTAAACTAGTACTGGCATTTGCTGTACGATGGAGGTAAAATAGTATATATAATCGTCTGTAGGCTTAAGGCTTTGGCTTACGCCTAGGGAGCTTGGTATTTATATAGCATTTGGATCAATTTTGATTTTTTTACAGGATATCATCTTTCTTTTTGTCACACCTTGACCTTGCTACTGTAACAGTGTTAAAGATTACTTTAAAAACACTTAAGTTATGGTAGTTCAAAAACAATTTGCACAGGCTAAAGTATTAGACGCACCTCACCAGCAAGTGTGGGATATTATCAGTAAGGCCACCGGGCTTACGGATTGGTTACCCGTGATCACCTCTTGCCGGCTCGAAGGCGAAGGAGAGAATGCCAAACGGTATTGCGAAACCTCCGATGGGAAGCAGCTAAAGGAAACGATTGACCGTATCGATCATGAGAATTTTGTTTTCGAGTACACCATAGTGGAACAAAATATGATGCCTATCAGCAATTATCGAGGTAAATACGAGGTTTTAAAATTGGAAAATGGCAAGACCCAAATCACTTGGAGCTCTACTTTCCAGGTAGAAGAAGCAAACCTCCCGGCGGTAGAGCAAGGCCTTACCGGGTTGTACCAAATGGGTTTCGAAGGGCTAGAGAGCTTAGCCAAAAGGCAGGTGGCATAGTGCCTAAGGCATATTTTAACCTGGACTCGGGATAAGGATAAAGCAAGATGAAGGGGAGCTGACTCACCGTCTTTCACGCTAAGTTCGCAATGCAGCTTTTACGAGCATTGTGCTTCTTACGTCTCTTTGCGTGAAAGGCCTGGTTTGGTCCCTGGGCACTAAACTATTTCTTATCCCGAACTGGGATTTTTAAATTAATCCATAGAGTTTATCATTAAAATGACAATGTTGTGAGACGAATAATAAAAGGATTGTCGTACGCATTTTACCGGAACCTTGGCTGGAAAGACCGCCTGGCCCGGGCTATCTCTGCCTTCGTGATCATAGCCTTATGGCTTTCCGGGGTAATTACGGGCGTAGTGGGTGTAACCCTAGGCATATTGGCTTTGATGATATTGGCAACCGCCGCCATTTCCAGGTGTAGTATTACGTATATGCTCAAAGCCAATACGATGTCAGAACAAGAAAAGGCCAAATTAGCGGCGAAGGGGATAAAGTATGAAGTAACAAACGATTGATGTACCTTGGAAGCTCAACTCAACCCATTTCAGAATACAAGGTACAATGATGTGGCCGATGATCAATTGGTCCGGTCTATTTTAGATGGGGATAAAGTAGGGTTGGAGCAGTTGGTTAAAAAACACCAAGCGTACATTTTCAATGTAGCGCTGAAAGTGCTCCATAATGTGGCCGACGCAGAGGATGTCACCCAAGAAATATGGATCAAAGTGATCAGCAACCTCTCGAAATATGATCCCGGTAAAGCCAAATTCAGGACATGGCTCTACCGGGTCATTTTTAACCATATTCTCAATTTGAAAAAGCAAAAAAGCGAGAAGTTAATTACAGGGTTCGATTTCTTTTTTGACTTTGTAGACCAAACCCCTGGGCTGGAAATAGCTGCCGAAGAAGAACAGGACTATCACATGGCGGTAGAAGAGAGTAAGGTAGCCTGTATGTCGGGGATGATCATGTGTCTGGCACGCGAACAGCGCTTGATCTATGTTATGGGAGAAATGTTTGAAATTGACCATAACCTAGCCGCCGAGATGTTTAGCATCACCCCGGCAAACTTCCGGAAAAAGCTATCCCGGGCACGTAAAGACCTTTACCAATGGATGCACAACCGCTGCGGCCTGGTGAACAAAAATAATCCCTGCCGATGCCCCAAAAAGACCAAAGGTTTCATAGATCGGGGAGTAGTAGACCCCGTAAATATGAAATGGCACTCTGATTTTAAAGCTAGGATCCATGAGCTTTCTGTTGCCAAGGTAGATGAGGTTTTAAACGAACGTGACAGGGTATATGCCGAGTTGTTCAGGGATCACCCTTTTAAAAACTATAAAAAGGCATATGAATTGCTTTCAAAGATCCTATCTAACAAGACCATCTCAAGGGCATTGGACTTGGACTAGTATCTATTATGTTTGATTTGGACTTGATAAAAAAATGACCGTCATTCCGCGCCGGTGGTTACGGGAGGGCTTATTGGGAGAGCCGGAATCTGCTTTGTAATAGAACGGAAACTACTTCCCGGTTTAAAAACTGTGAAAGTATTCAAAACCTCGTTTCAAGCCGGGGATACAATGATTTTGAATCGGACTGAGATATTTATTTCATCATATTCTCCGCACCCAAGAGCAAGCGAAACAAAAGAAAAGGACATCCGCAACAAAGCCCATTTTCCCCTCGAAACGCGCTATCCGACCCCTATAGGAGCTTACCCGTAGTCCTCAAATGTGCCGTGCTGTTACTGGATGTTTCCCCCTCCAGCACTTGAGTTTTGAATGATGTCCTAATCAAACATTTAGCAACCAACAACCATCGATAACTACTACACAACCAACGGAACAATCACCATGCCTACGATCACCAAAATGATCACACTTAAAATATTCAGCAAGATGCCCGCTCTCATCATATCTTTCATCCTGATGTGGCCGCTGGCAAATACGATGGCGTTAGGAGGGGTGGATATCGGCATCATAAAAGCGCAGCTCGAGGCGATCGTGGAAGGGATGACCAAATAAAGGGGATTGATGTCAAGACCATTAGCTACACCTATGATCACAGGGATAAAAATCGTGACCAGTGCTACGTTACTCATTAGCTCCGTCATGAACAGTACCAGCGCGGTAACGATCGCTATTAAGGTAAATAGCCCCAGGTCACTTCTCTCGGCTACGTAAGCGCCGATGGCTTGGATGATCCCTGAACGCTCCATGCCCTTGGCGAGGCACATACCTCCCCCGAAAAGGATCAAGATCCCCCAAGGGAGGCGCGCGGTATCTTCCCATTTCATGAGGAACTTACTTTTGGTAATATCCACCGGCATAATAAACATGAGGATCCCCCCAGCCATAGCCGTAGTAGCGTCTGACAGTACCGGCACTCCTATCAGTGCGTTAACTTGGGGCTTGAACACCCAGCATAGGGCGGTGATGGTGAAGACAAAGGTCACAAGCTTTTCTTCTCTTGAAATGGGTCCCAAAGATTCCAGTTTTTTTCGGATCAGGGCAGAAGAGCCCTCTATTTCACGTATCCCGTTGGCGAATAGCACCCTTGTTACCAAAAGATACGTGGAGGAAAGGATCACCACACCGGCGGGCATACCAATGAGCAGCCATTGGCCAAAGGCCATCTCGAAGTCTACCAGTTCTTTGAGATAGCCGGTCATGACTACATTTGGAGGCGTGCCTATGATCGTCATCGTACCGCCGATGTTAGCAGCATAAGCGATACTCAACATCAGCCCCAGCGCGAACCTTTTTTCGGAGGCATTCATTTTATCTTCCTTCATAAGCAAGCGCACTACTGAGGTGGCAATGGGGAGCATCATTACGGCGGTAGCGGTATTGCTGATCCACATGCTCAAGAGTGCCGTGGAAAGCATAAAGCCTAGGATGATCCCATTCCCCGAAGTCCCGGTGATACGGATCAGGTTCAGCGCGATGCGCTGGTGCAGGTTGTGTTTTTCCAGGCCTAGCGCAATCATAAAGCCGCCCATAAACAGGAAAATGATCGGGCTTGCGTAGGGTGCGGTGGATTCTGCTACGGTAAATATCCCAAGGTAGGGAAGCATGACCAGTGGGAGCAGCGCGGTGACGGGTATGGGGGCAGCTTCCGTGATCCACCAGGTGATCATCCAAAGCGCTAAGGCGATGACTTTCCATATTTCAACGTCGGGAGATTCGTTCAAAAAAAGTACACCTCCAAAAAGTAAAGGCCCCAGTACAAAACCGATAACCTTGGATAAAGAGAAAATTCTATTCATACTAGAGCTATGACGGTAACGCGATAAAAAACCCGGCCAAAGAGATATATCCTATGATCAATAATGTGTAATGCAGCACTTTGGCCTTATGAAAATACGCCGCCGCCGAAGCCAGCCCCACGCCCATAGCGCGGATGCTGTTCTGTACGAGAACATTGCCGATGTCCGGGTATACGAACGAACTCACGATGGTCATAACAAAATATACCGATAGCAAGGCAAAGAACCAGCGGGTATTTTTGTAGAAGTGTTCTTTCATATCCACGGCTTCGTTGGGCGTAAAGTTGGGAAAAAGCACTACGCTGATCAGGTGAAATAGGAAAATGGGTACCAACGAATAAAGAAAATAATAGATGCTGTCATTGATCACTTTGGTCCTCGGCCAGATCCCCCACCAGTTTTGGATGAGTACCAGGAACGCGAAGAGCGTCCATAAGACATGCTGCCAATAGATCGTGATCTTAGCCCGGTTACGGATCATGGATCCCCACCCAATGAAATATTCAGCACCGACGTAGCCAAAAATGATGGCAATAAACACCGTAAGGTATTCCGTATGCGTAAAACCATCAATTACCTCGGGCATATTTCACCGTCATTTAATCCATGCATCGTGACCTATTGTTAGGTTAAGTTTGATTGGAAGGTTAGCTATTTTTTCTAATCCCGTTCTTAACGTCAGCAGTTGGCAATGTCCAATCGGTAAACCTATATATTTTTTGCCTACTGCCCTTTGCCTATTGCCTAATGATGGAGAATCTTCCACTACCTCAAGCATAATCATCTTGTGCCCAGTACGTCATTTGCGTCTTAGCTTAACACTAGGTGTTTATTCCCATCAACTCCCGCGCATTATCAAAAGCTATTGTCGAAGGTCGGTCGCCGCCGATCATTTTAGCGATCTCTTCTACTCGTTCTTCGTCCGTCAGCTCCTTGATCCTACTGATAGAGCGGTCATCGGAACTGTCCTTGTATACAAAATAATGAAGGTCTCCTTTGGCGGCTACTTGGGGGAGATGGCTAATGGTGATCAATTGGTGTTTCTCCGCCATACTTTTCATCATATCCCCAAGCTTTAAAGCGATCTCACCTGAAACACCCGTGTCAATTTCGTCAAAAATGATCGTAGGGAGGGCTACCCGGTCCGCTAAGATATATTTTACACAGAACATAAGCCGTGAGAACTCTCCCCCGGAAGCAACTTTGGAAAGCTCTTGCGGTGGCACACCCTTGTTAGCGCTGAAGAGAATGTTGATCTTGTCTATCCCTTTGGGCCCCGGCGCTTCCTGCGTATTTTCGATCTTGAGGGAAGCCTCGGGGATACCTACCTTTTGCAGCAATCTGGTCAGCTCTTTTTCCAAGGGCTGAAAACAAAGCGCACGCTTTTCGCTTAACGCTTGGGCTTGCTGGTCCACTTGCAGGGTGAACTGATCTACTTGCCTTTGTGCTTCTTGCAATTCTTCCTCCATGTGAAAAGAGCGGTCGGCCTTTTTTTGGAGTTCCTCTTGGATCGTGAGCAAAGAAGCTATGTCTTGTACATTATGTTTTTGCTGCAGGTGATAGAGCAGGCTAAGCCGGTCCTGTGCTAGTTGTGTTTGTTGTGGGTCAAACTCCACACTTTCCTCTGCTTTTTCCAGTTCGCGGGTAATGTCTGAAACTTCGATCATTGCACTATTCAGCCGCTCCCCTAGCTCCTGGTAATTTTTTGAAAAGCCACCAAGCTGCTGTAGCAAGCCGTTGGCTTCTTGCAGGCCGTGCAAGGAAGAGAAATCACTGGTAGAAAGAGCCTCTAAGGCCGCGTTGAGCTTAGTTTTGATCTCTTCGGCATGCTCCATTAGTTCCACTTGCCCTTCTAATTCTTCTTGCTCATCGCCCACCAACTTAGCATTGGCCAACTCTTCCAGCAAGAAGTTTTCATAATCCGCTTCCTTTTTCAGCTCTTCTTTCTCCTTTTGGAGCTGCCCTAGTTTTTCCTGGGCCTCACGATAGTCGCGGTAGGTGGCCTGGTAGGCTTTGACCTTTGATAAGGTGCCGGCGTAAGCGTCGATAAATTCTAGCTGGAAGGTGTGTTTCCCAAGGTGAAGGGTTTCGTGCTGGGAGTGGATATCCATCAGGCGCACCCCTATTTTCCTCAATACGTCGAGGGTTACCGGGGTATCATTGATAAAGGCCCTGGATTTGCCGGAAGTGCTGATCTCTCGCCGGATGATCGAAAGCTTTTCATAGTCCAGGTCTTCGTGCTCAAATACAGCTTGAAGGTCATATCCTCCAAGGTCAAAGTGCCCTTCTACCACGCACTTTTCATTTTCGTTGAGCAGGGCCTTGGTATCGGCCCGGTTGCCCAGCAGCAAGCCTACGGCGCCCAGCATAATGGACTTACCCGCCCCAGTCTCGCCAGTGATCATATTCAGGTTGGAGGAAGGGGAGATCTCGAGTGTTTTGATCAGCGCGTAATTCTTAATGACCAGGTGTGTGAGCATCTAGGCGTCTACGTCTAAAATAATTTCGGCAATTTGATCTATCTCCAGTTTGCTTTTTGTCCGTCTCATATCTGAAACCGTAATGGTCTTCTCAAAAACCTCGTGAATGAGCACAAAAAATACTGCACCGGAAATCATTACAATATTAACTTTTTTACCGGAAATTTCGAGGAGCTTTTTACGAATGCCCTCCTTGGTATCTACCCTCAGCTGTCGCTTTGCCAATGATCAGTTGGATTTTATGATTTTTTCGTATTCAGAGGAATTGGCCGGGTCCATTTCCAGCAGGATGTCATAGGCCCGCCTCCTTACCTGTAGGTTGCCTTCTGAGAAAATATTGATCAATTCATCAGATTTAGCGTCTAAGAAAGAAATAATAAGGATGGAATTGGGATAGATCTCTTTTACTTTAAGATACTCTTCCAGCACCTCCAAGATGAGCTTCCGACTATTCTCCGGGTCTTCGCCAAATGTATCCAACGCCTCACGATGGTATTTGTATAAGCCCCTTCTCAGCTCGATCATCTGCCCGTTGGTGAAGTTTTCTATGAGCCAATAACGGTTACGGGTACTCCCTAGCGCGTTCCATCCCGGCCGGTTCGACTGTTGCGCATTATTGACGACGTCCAGCGCCTTTTGGAAAAAGACCGACCCTCCCAGCTCACTAAAAGAATCATAGTCCAGGCCTAGAACAATATACGCATAGAAGGCCAGGATAGAGGTGAGGTTACTATCGAAAGTATTATCATTGAATTGGAGCGGCTGGGAATCTACATATTCAAATTGCCAATCCCGGTCGGCAAAGTTCAGCAGGATGGACTCATAGTTGGTGTTGAAGATGGGACGTGCGGATTTTACCTGTACATTGGCCTCAAAATTACCAATGGCCGGCTGTGCATTGCCTAGTAACGTAATGATGATGTTGCAACGGACCTGTTCAAAGGTCTCGAATTCATCATCTGTCCATTGGTAATTACTGACAAACTGCGAGAAAGCCGTTTCCATATCGCTGAAAATACGGCGGTCTGATGATTGTACCTGGTCCGCATTGACTGTTATTTGACAGTTGATCTCCTGCGCACGTGCTACGATACACGCGAGAAGGGAAAAAGCCAGTACGATTATGTTATCTATGAAGCGCATCGATGATTGAGTTCACTATATCTTGGGCTACATCCTTTTTAGACTTTAACTCAAAATGGCGAATATTATTTTCCCGGTCAAGGATAGATATTTTATTTGTATCATATCCAAAACCCGCTCCCTCGTCTTTTAACGAGTTCAATACGATCATGTCAAAATTTTTGGACTGTATCTTTTTCAGCGCATTGGCCTGTTCATTTTCAGTTTCCAAGGCAAAACCGATGATCAATTGCCCCTCTTTTTTTCTTTGTCCTAGCTCTTCGGCAATATCTTTTGTTTTCACCAGGGCCAGGTTGAGCTCGTCCGTTTTTTTCTTGATCTTTTGGCTTTCCACTACGGCAGGTTTGTAATCCGCTACGGCCGCTGCTAGCACACTTATGTCCGTTTGATCAAACTTTTCCAAGCAAGCCTGGTACATTTCTTCGGCAGAGGTGACATTTTTAACCTCGATGCTAGGGTGGGTGGCGGACAATTTTGTAGGGCCGCTGACCAGGTGTACTTTGGCTCCTTGCCCGGCCATGGCTTCTGCAATGGCGTACCCCATTTTACCACTGGAATGGTTGCTTATAAAACGCACCGGGTCTATAGCTTCGTAGGTAGGGCCTGCCGTAATGAGTACTTCTTTGCCGGAGAGTACCTTTTTTTCCTCGAAATGCGTTTGTATCCTTTCTAGGATATGTTCCGGCTCTGCCATACGTCCTGTACCTACTAACCCGCTGGCCAGCTCGCCATGTTCAGCTTCTATTATGATGTTGCCATAGCTTTCGAGCGTATTTAGGCTGGCTTTCGTGGAAGGATGGGTGTACATATCCAAGTCCATAGCGGGAGCTATCATTACCGGGCAGCGTGCGGATAGGTATACGGCCAGTAAAAGGTTATCACACAGTCCATAAGCCATTTTAGCCATGGTATTTGCACTTGCCGGCGCGATCACCATAACATCCGCCCATAGCCCCAATGCTACGTGATTATTCCACTGCCCTGCATCATCCCGGATGAATTCAGCCAGGGCCGGGTTTTTAGAAAGGGTGGCTAAGGTGAGAGGTGTGATAAAATCAGTCGCCGAGGAGGTCATTACTATTTTTACCTCGGCTCCTTCTTTTACCAGCAGTCTTGTTAAGTGGGCCGCCTTGTAGGCCGCGATACTTCCACACACTCCTAGCAATACCTTTTTGTTTTGGAGCATGGTTCTTTGTTTATGATCGGATTGTGGTAGTTTTTGATTAGGCCACTAGGTTATTAAAATGCCTAATCGTGGTATAATTTAATAACCTAACCCACGGGTTATTTTAAAACTCCAGTTTGTCCTGTTCGTCTTCTCTTGCCCTGAACATCACCTTGTCTTCGAGGAATTCTTCTATGGCCACGTTAGTAGCTTTCGGAAGTCTCTCGTAGAACTTGGAGATCTCGATTTGCTCTCGGTTTTCAAAGATCTCTTCGAGATTATCTACGGTAGAGGCGAATTCCGCCAATTTTGTGTTCAATTCTTCCTTTATATTGACGGCAATTTGACGAGCTCTTTTCGATATGATGGCGACCGATTCATAAACATTACCGGTAGTTTCCCCCAACTTATCCATATCCCTCGTTTCTATTGATGCGTATGCCATGTTCTTTATCGTTTATTTTTTTGCTAGTTCGTTGATCTTATTTAAACTATTCCCGTACCTTTTTTCCGCTTCGCCCAGGTATTGGCTCGTAGGGAATCGGTCGAGGAATTCAATGTAATATTCTTTGGCTAATTGGTACCTTTCCAGTTGTTTGGAAGTTATGCTTTTTTCTGCCCAGTTGTACTGGGCCATGAATTTTAAAAACGAGATTTCCTCGTTAAATTGAGAATCAGGAAAATCTTTGCTAAAGCTATCAAATGCGATCACCGCGGCGTCATACCGCTCAAGTTTATAATATTGCTTGGCATTTTCATACCCCTTTCTTTCCAGTTTTTGCTGGATATCGTCAATGACCTTGGTGGCATCTTCCCTGAACTTACTTTGTGGATGGCGGTTGATGAAATTTTGCATGGCGATCACTGCTTCCAAACTGCTGGTCTGGTCTAAGTTGTAGGCAGGGGAGTTAGCGTATAAAGAATAAGCATACATAAACTCGGCCTCCGGGGCAAATTCACTTCTGGCGTAGGTCTCATAAAATACTTTGAATTGGTGGGAGGCCAAAAGGTAAAATTTCTGATAATACTGCGAGTATGCGGAATAAAATTGGACTTTTTCACCCTCCGGCAAGCCTCTCACGATCGGTAGTATTTGCTCGAACAGTAAAGTGGCCCGGTAATAGTCTTCGTTTTCGTAGTAGTTTAACGCCGCTTCGTATTTGATACGCCAATCCGTACTTTTTTCTATCTTTCGGAATTTACTACACGAAGCAAAGAAGAAAGTAAAGAGTGTGATAACGAAAACTCTAAAAAACACCCGGTTCCACATAAGGCTGCAAATATAGGTTAGAGCAAACTAAAATACAATAAACTTATTCCCTGCAAAAACTATACGAAATACCTCATGGGAAGGATACTATTTTCTGATAATGAGCTTTTTAGTAATGATACCGTCGTTATCAAGATATAATGTGTAAAAATAAACCCCGGGATTAAGATTCTTAGTATCGATCTTAAGTTTGGTTTCAAGGAAGGAAAGGTCATATTCGCCTACCACGCTGCCCAGCACGTTATGTAGCATGATCTTCGCTTCCACTTCTTTGTTATTGATATTGTAATCAATAATAGCGAATTCCGTGACAGGGTTAGGATACACCTCGTTGATACGCATATCCTCTGTACTAAATATAGCGTTTTTGCCCCGGTCTTCATTTACTGTATAGTTCACTTCGTATTCTACAGACTCTGACGGGTTATCGCGGTTATACACAAGGTATTTGACTGAACTTATGCCCGCCACTAATCCGGTTTCCAGGATACTCTCAAATTTCATGGAGGTTTCACCGGGGGCAATCCTTTTGGACAAGGGCAATTCATTCACATTTTCATCGTAACATTCCTCGCCCCAACAGAAATAGTTTTTCTGGCTCGTCCCGATAACCTTGTCCAATCGTTTGACTATAATTTGGATGGGTTGGTCGGTGAGGTTTTTGATCCGGATAGGAGCATTTATCGTTTGGCCAATGGTACCAATATGAGTCCTATTATTATCAACTACTTCAAAACTCTGACACCGCAGGCCATAGGCAAATAGGCAGATAATGAAGGTGGATAAAAATATTTTCATATTAGCATATACTAATGAATAACATTGGGCGTTCCATATAGTTACCTTGACAATATACGAAATTAATCCTCATTGGATGTCAAAAAAATTAATTTAGTGCTATTTCCGAGGTCTAATGGATTCATGATCCGTTAATTCTTTTGTTCTTTTACGTCACCTGGGAGCAGGTCAAGCTTCATACCTTCACCCTGCAGCCGTGTCCCGAGGTCATCAGGGGTCTTGACCGGCAGGTTTTCCAGCTTTTTCTCTTCATCATCAATCTTTGCATGCCGTTTCCCCAATAGCATTTCTTCCAAAGAAGGTTTTTCTTCTTTTCGCCATTGGAAGCCTTTCATCCGGGTGTCTTCTTTTTTTAATTCGTGGGGAGGGATGAAAGAAGCGTCCGGTTTAACATAAAAGGAAATATTGTCTGCTTTATTCATCAAGAAATTGATAGTGATATTACTGCAAATGATCTTATTCATGCCTACCAAGTAGGTATCCGTGTCATCGAGCGCAAAAAACAGGCTTTCCCCGTTGCCGTCCACATCCACCTTTTTTATTTCACCGGAGTTAAAAAAGGCCACCATATTCCGCCCTTTGACCTGGTTAAAGTTTTTAATGCTGTCTTCCGATATGACAAAGGAATTTACCCGCATATTAAGCCGGTCGATGGTATTATTCGCAATGAGGACATTGATGGAGTCCGCTGTCATTTGGTTCTCCCCGTTCCACAATACGGGATCGTCGTAGAAGTAGATAATAGAGTCAACATTTATGTATGAAAGCGAATCGCAAATTCCTTGCAGGTCTGGTTTGAATATTTTTACATCGTGGTAAGCTAAAAGCCGCTCTTTAGCAGGATCGTCGTTTTCTATGGCTACCAAGGTATCTGCCGTAAGGTAGAGCGTGTCGAATTGCATGATCTTTTTCATCAGGGCGTTGCCATACACCTTGGCCATACCCTTCTTCTTGTCGTAGAAGCTGGAATCACCGGTAATGATCACATCCTGCTCTTTGGAGATCATTTCTACATTCCCGATGGCGGTATAATACTTTTTGATGTCATCCAAATACAGCTTATCACCTGTCATGATGTACGATTTGCTCTCTATCTCCCCCGAGGCTAGATCAGAGCGTTTTATGCGTGTGTCGTACTGGCCTTCGTCATAGTTAAAGATGCTTCCATCGGTATCGGTAAGCTTGGTCTTGTCTCTAAAAAAGACCACATCGGTTTTGGTGTTGTATTGCAAGGTGTCAGATTCTAGGGTGTAATCGGGATTGGTTCCTACCACGTTGGTCTTGAAAGAGGCCATGTTGGTATTCACTTGGTAGTATCCTTTTTCACTGGTCAGCACGTTTACGCTGTCTACGAGCTTTCCCCCGTTAAAATACCGGGCCTCTTGCTCATTCCTGTAATAATCCAGGAATTCTGTGTACAGGGTCAGCTGTTTTAGCTTGATGAACACTACATTTTCGCGCAGCTCGGCTTTTTTGGTATTCCCGTCGTAAAAAAGCCGCTTAGAGGTAATGGTCACCGAATCCCCATCTGTGATCTTTACATTGCCGAAAGCCCGGATGGCATTTGTATTTTCATAAAATATGGCCGAATCGCAGTATATGGTCGTTTCATTTTGCTCAAAAACCACGTTTCCTACCGGGCTGTTGAAGTTTTCCCCATTTTCATCTACCCCTCCATACAGGCTTTCTGCCCGTTTTAGCTCTACTTGTTTTTGGGCCAGGACGGCACTGTTGACCATGACGGACAACAAAAAGATAAGTGCTATTTTTACCCTGCGATAATTCATGTTCATTTAAGTTGCAAAGCTAAGCAAAAAACTCGGCCACCGGATGCTCACCCTTTTTTTAAAAGAAATTGAAGATAAGCGCCTTTTTTCCAAGGCTGATCGATTGTTATTGGCGGTAAGCGGGGGGGTGGACTCCATGGTATTGACACACCTGCTAAAGGCCACAGGATACGATTTTGCGGTTGCCCATTGCAATTTCAAACTGCGTGGGAGCGAATCCGACGAAGATGAGAGGTTTGTCTTTGACACCATAAGGTCTATGGGAATGGAATGTTTCACAACATCATTTACTACCAATAATTATGCCACGGAAAAGGGTATTTCCATACAAATGGCGGCGCGTGAGCTGCGGTATGCCTGGTTTGACCAGCTTATGGACGAACATTCCTTTGATAAACTGGTGACGGCACACCATGCTAATGATGCTTTTGAAACTGTACTTTTTAACCTAGCTAAGGGAACAGGCTTGCGTGGCCTAAGAGGGATTGTGCCCAAACAGGGAAAATTAGTGCGGCCGCTGTTATCCTTCACGAAAGAGCAGATCCTGGCCTATGCACAAGCGGAAAGAGTACAATGGAGGGAAGATGATAGCAATGCATCCAATAAATACAGCCGGAATCTCATCCGCAACGAAGTAGTGCCCCTGCTCCAGCAAATCAACCCGGGTCTGCTGGCCACGTTCATGTCTACACAAAAGCGATTGATCGCTACCGAGGAGCTTTTGAATGATACGCTGGAGGAACTGGCCCGTCGTCACACCCAACAAGTGGGAGAGGATTGGATTATCACTTTCGATAATGCGTACAACTTAGTATTCATCGAGTTCGTACTTGCCCCGTTTGGCTTTAACCTAGATCAAGTCGTGGACATTCAACAGGCTTTAACAAAGGGTCATGTAGGCGGAAAATTCTTATCGAAGAGCTATCAATTGAACGTGGATCGTAACCGGTTGGTCATAAGCCCTTCTCATCAAGTAACCAAGGAGATCAGCATATCTTCTACCACTAGGGAGGTATCCAATGACTGGTTTTCGTTGCGCATAGCCATAAAGCAAGAAGTTCAATCGCCTGCCAGGGATGTGAAACAGGCAAGTATCGATTTTGACAAGCTTCAGTTTCCGCTTACGATCAGGAAATGGAGGCCCGGGGACTATTTTTATCCCTTGGGTATGAAGGGCAAAAAAAAGATAAGTGACTTTATGATAGATAACAAAATTCCGCTAAACTTGAAAGAACGGGTCTGTGTGCTTACCAGTGGGGATGATATTACCTGGGTGATAGGACATAGGCTCGATGACCGGTTTAAGATTACCAAGGAAACCAAGTGTGTTTATCAAATTGAGCTGACCGAGGATGATCAATCCATTTAAAAAGACCTATACGCGGCAAGAGCAAAATACTTTTGTGTTCCTGGCCAATATCAGGCTGTTTTCCCAGTTGAATTACAAGCAGATGTTCTTGTTCCTTCCCCACATGCACGAAAGGAAGTATGAGAAAAATGAAGTGGTTTTTTTCCGGGGAGATCCTAGTCACGCGCTGTACCTTTTGAAAAAAGGGCAGGTGTCTTTAGATATCGATATGTCTGACAGCTTCGAAAACCTCACGACCGTAGGACCGGGTACAGCGCTGGGAGAAAGCTGCCTGCTGAATGATACGAAGCGCCTGTTGAATGCCTTTGTTACGTCGGATAAGGCCGAGTTTTACGTGATCCCGCAAGGCAATATCTTTGATATATTTGAGAGTAGCCCTAAAGTGAAAGTAAAAATGCTGGAGGCGCTGGCGGAGATCTACAATTCTTACAATGCCAATCTTTTCAATGCTTACAAGGCTTCAGGTGGGTTTTTTAACCTGAGCCAGGTCTATGCCAACGGCTCCTGACCGGAACCCGGAACGGGAAAAATGGAGCGGGATCAAATCATTTCACAGGCGCTAAAACAAAAGCGGGAAGCGCTATGCCCGTGGTGAATTTATACCCCGGTTCCTTATCGATAATTGCCCTTTATGGTTAATTTAGAGGGAGAATTATTACAAACTCATAAAACTATTTCACTATGAAAATAACGGTTGTAGGTGCAGGGGCAGTGGGTGCTACTTGTGCTGAAAATATCGCCAGGAAACAACTGGTAGAAGAAGTGGTGCTTCTAGATATCAAAGATGGATTAGCCGAGGGTAAAGCGATGGATATGAACCAGTGCGCCACCTTAAATGGTTATGATACCAAGGTGATCGGCTCCACCAACGATTATGCTGCAACTGCTGATTCTAGCGTTGTGATCATTACTTCAGGTATCCCCAGGAAACCCGGGATGACACGCGAGGAATTGATCGGTACTAACGCCGGCATAGTCAAAGAGGTCACTGAAAATATCTTGAAACACTCACCGGATACCATCTTGGTAGTGATCAGTAATCCTATGGATACCATGACCTACTTATCCGTTAAATCTAGTGGACTACCCAAAGAAAAAGTGATCGGTATGGGAGGCATATTGGATAGCAGCAGGTTTAAGTACAGGCTGTCTGAAGCCATTGGCTGCTCTCCTAATGATCTTCAAGGCGTGGTCATTGGCGGCCATGGCGATACTACTATGATCCCTTTGATCAATCATGCTACGTACAATAGCGCGCCGGTTTCAAACTTCCTGACTGCGGAGCAGCAAGAACATGTAGTGAAAGAAACCATGGTAGGCGGCGCTACCCTAACCAAGCTGATCGGTACATCCGCGTGGTATGCTCCTGGTGCGGCTGGCGCCTACTTGGCTGAGAGCATTGTCAGGAACCAAAAGAAACTTTTCCCTTGTTGTGTGTACCTGGAAGGAGAATACAACCAATCCGATATTTGTATCGGGGTGCCTGTGATCGTTGGCAGTAACGGTTGGGAGCAGATCGTAGACTTCAAACTTTCGGATGCGGAACAGGCTAAATTCAATGAAAGTGCAGAGGCGGTAAGAAAAATGAATAGTGTATTAGGCGAAATGAGCCTGGTATAAATGGTCTATCGTGGCGCCTAGGCCGTGCCCGGTGCCACGATACCAGTGTCTAGCTCCTTCCTATCCTCTTCTACGTCGCTTGAATTTTCAATGATGCACTAACCATCAACTCGTGCGCATTTAGCGTGGCGAAATGCGTACTTATTGAGACCCATGATCCTATAAAAGTGCGTCTTTGAAAATTACCTTTGATAGGAGAACGTTTAATTTTGGCAATTTAGCCTGCATTTTAAAGATGTTTCGGGCAGTGCGATCCTCGAACTGCGCAGTTTAAGCGGAATTTGGAGGTTCTAAGTCCAGTTTTCATTTTCTTTAGCCGCCCATGCCACAGGCATCCCTTCGGGAAAGAAGTCGAGTAGGCCAGGGCTAACGCCCCAGCCTCTCACAGAACCGTACGTGACAGTCTCCCGTCATACGGCTCTTGTCCACCTGTTCCCTATTGGTCACATGTCTTAAACAATTACATCTTCCCTATAGACTAGTGTCGTGTCACATCTACTTTGACGGTAAAAATAGTTTTTTTATTTTTGGTTAAAACCATGAAAAAATACAAGGTCACCTTAACGCAAGAAGAA
>JANQLQ010000099.1 GCA_028280565.1 Fulvivirga sp. | reverse complement strand
GGCGTGCAAAAGAAAATGAACACGGACTTAGAACCTCAAAATCCCGCTTAAACTGCTCATTTCGAGGTTCGCACTACCCGGAACATCTTAAAAATGTTGACTAGTTTGCTAAAAAATGACGTTTATTAGCAAATCTAATTTTCAAGGATGCCCAAAAGTAAAGAAAGGTGTTATAATCAATGCTTACCTATTTTTCCAATCCCGTTCTTAAAGTCGGCAGTTGGCAAAGGGCAATCGGCAACTCCCTATTTTTTTGCCTGCTGCCCTTTGCTTATTGCCCACTGATCGAGAACTTTCCTTCCCTCTAAAGAGCATGAAAAATGGTTTGGTTCCAGGATCTTAAAGCTTACTTAACATAAAGCAGGGAAATTACCAGCCGGTATGTCAACCGGGCTGGCGCTCCTACAGCCATTCGGACAACGCACTGCCCTATCAATATGCTAGCTGATACCCAGGTGTAAAGAACAGCTCAATTTTCATAAGATCTTGATACCCAATTCGCTCAGCTTTTCATTTAGGGCAGGTAGTTTTTCATTCAGAAGTGATGCTAATTTGTTCAGCTCCTCATCAAGCTCTTTGAATACTTCATCTCTGAACGCTATAGCCTGGTCAGTCGGTGGATAATCTCCCCTTTGCTGATCCGCCAACAGGAAGGCAATCCGGTTATTTATTCTTATCCCAAAATTTAAAGGGTCCTGGTAGCTTTGGTTCTTTGTCATATGAATAGCATTTTCGATGACTTTCATCTTTTCATCCAGTTCATTAACCATTTCCACCAATGCCTTGGCAGACGGTTTGTCTGCCACTTTTTCTTTGACATATTCAAGATCTTTCCGTGTTTTTCGGATCCGTATAATCGCCTCATGCGCTTCGGAAACTTTATCTCTCACGCTGATCAAAAAATCAAATTGCTTTTGGTAATCCTCTTTCGTGTTAGGGAGCCTGGGGTCCTTCACAATATTGAAGTTTTGAGCTATCGAATTATCGTTCACCGTCAAAACCGCCTGGTAAGTTCCGGGAATTGCCTTTGGCCCCTTATTGGGTGAACTGTATAAGATCATACCCTTAAATTCTTTAAACCCAGGATAACGCATGTCCCATACCAACGTATTCCCACCAGCCTTTACCTTAAGCTTACTTTTCTTTTCCTTCGATTGATTGCTGAATACCTGGATAGTATCTCCCTCCATTTCAAGTATATGCAGCTTAACCGTATCCGTTTCTTCAACCTCTTTGAGGTAATAGTTAAAGATGACACCGTCAGGATGGTTTTGTCCTACCGATTTTTCACTTCCCCAGCTGCTGGCGATTTGCATCCGGTAGCTGTCTTTTGGTTTAAAAAGATAATGATCGGATGAGGCAACCTCACCTGAAAGTTGATGCAACGGCGTTAAATCGTCAATAAGCCAAAAACTCCTTCCGTGCGTCGCTGCAATGAGGTTGTGGTCCCTGACATGTAAATCCCGGATGCTGACGATAGGTAGATTAAGCTGGAAAGGTTGCCAGGAAGCACCATCGTCAAAAGAAACATACATGCCCCACTCCGTACCTGCGTATAATAGGCCTGGACGCGTTAAGTCTGCCCTAATGGCCCGGGTATAGTCTGTTGATTTAATTCCCTTTGTAATGAGTTGCCACGTCTCCCCATAGTCATCCGTTTTGTAAAGATATGGGGTGTAATCTCCGAATTTGTACGAAGTAGCCGCTACATATGCACCCCCGTTTTTATGTGGATTCACATCGATGCAATTGATCATATTCTGCTTGGGAGACATGGGAGGTGTTACATTCTCCCAGGTTTTACCTCCATCCCGGGTCACGTGAATAAGTCCGTCATCACTACCGATCCAAATGACGCCTTCCTCCTGCCCTGACTCTTCCCCGGCAAAAATGGTTCCGTAGAATTCTACGCCCGTATTATCCTGGGTGATGGGACCTCCTGAAGAGCGTAATGTCTCGGGCTCACCTCGCGTTAAGTCGGGTGATATTACCTCCCATGACTGCCCTTCATTGGTGGTGACATGTAAGAAGTTGGAACCGGCATATAATTTATTCGGATGGTGAGGGCTAAAAAAAACGGGAAAGTTCCAGTTGAAACGATATTTCATCACTTCAACCCCCGAACCTGCAGGATTATCCGGCCAAACATTGGTAGATCGCACTTGCCCGGTCGAGTGATCCAACCGCATCATATAGCCCTTGTAGGTTCCTCCGTAAACTATACCAGGATTCTTAGGGTCCGGGGCTAAATGGGCACTTTCGCCACCCGCAGAAGGCTCCCAGTGTCTTTCCGTAATGGATGATCCCGAAGATCGATGCTGTATTCTTATGGAAGTATTGTCCTGTTGGGCGCCATAGACCCGGTATGGAAAGGCATTATCGGTGGTGACCCGGTAAAATTGAGCGGTAGGTTGATTGTGATAAGTGGTCCAGTTTTCTCCGCCATCGTTAGACACCTGCGCACCCCCATCATCCGCAATGATCATTCTTTGATTGTTGGCAGGGTCTATCCAGAGATCATGGTGATCTCCATGGGGGGCATTCTTTAATTCAAAGGTCTTGCCTCCGTCCTTGGAAACCCCATAGCTTACATTCATTACGTACACCACGTCTTCATTTTGCGTATCTGCCGTAAGCCTGCTGTAGTACCATGCCCTTTGACGCAGCGCCCTGTCTTGGTTTACCTTTTTCCATGTTTTTGCACCGTCATCAGACCGATAAACTCCACCTTCCTCCGCTTCAATAATGGTCCAGATCCTTTTAGAATTGACCGGGGAAACTGCGATACCCACGATTCCCCAAGGGCCTTTCGGAAGCCCTTCGTTTTCAGTAATATCAGTCCAGTTATCCCCCCCGTCTTTGCTTACAAATAATTTACTATCAGGCCCTCCGCTATCCATTCGATAGCCATTTCTTTTCATTTGCCACGTAGCAGCATACATGATCCTGGGATTATTCGGATCGAGCACCAGGTCTCCTGCACCTGCTTTGTCGCTTACATACAAGATCTTCTCCCAACTCTTCCCACCGTCCATGGATCGAAATACTCCTCTTTGTGTGTTAGGTTTCCAAAGATTTCCTATGGCTGCCACGTATACAATATCCGGGTTTGACGGATGGATCCTGATCCGGGAAATGTGTTCTGACTCGGCCAATCCCAAGAATTGCCAGGTGTCACCAGCGTCTGTAGAACGCCAGGTGCCTTTACCGGATGATACATTGCCTCTAAGGGTCTGTTCTCCTTCGCCGACGTATATCACGTTGGGATCTGATGCTGAAACTGCAACCGCTCCTATGGACCCTCCAAAGAAGCCATCGGAGATACAAGACCAGGAGTTTCCGGCATCTTCTGTTTTCCATACACCTCCCCCGGCCGTCCCCATATAGTACAGGTTGTCATTTCCGATGACGCCACTTACGGTACCTGCACGCCCGCCCCGGTACGGACCGATAGACCTCCATTGAATTCCTGCATAAAGGGATTGATCATATTCTAGGGTGTTGTCTTGTGTTCTTGTTTTTCGCCCCTGGGCCTGTGTATCCAATAGCATCACCAAGGCCAGCAGTAAAGAGCCTATTAATCTCAACATAGAAATTTAAGTTAGCAGGGTATTCGTTTAATCTTCTCCAATAATCAAAGGACCAACTTGGTTTTCCTTCATGGCATTGTCAAGAGAAGCAATATCTTGCTTTTTCACCTGTTCCCATACTTTTTGTACTTCCAGCCATTCGGAATGCAGCTTTTCATAGACTTCCACATACTGATCTGCAGGCTTAAAATCGGCAATCGCTATCGTACTGGCCAGGTAGCTCATTTTTTCCATGAGCATTCCCGGAAGCCTGATCACATCCTGTCCTTTCCCCGTGTGTTTCAGTTGGATGACCTGGTTTTCAACCCCGGTAACCACGCTATCCAGTTCCATGATTTGTCCCGACATTTCACTCGATACCAGGGGCGCCAAGTCCTTGAGCTGCCTGCGCAGTTTTTCAGCCTCGTTAACCGCCAGGGACATGGCTTCAAAGTCCAGGCGGATCTTATCCAGCAGCTCTTTTTGTTGATGGATATCGTTCAATGTACCCTCTGAATTTGGGTCTTTGATTAACTGGAAACCCTGGGCCTGGGGCTCGACACCTTCTGCTTCAAGGGTGACGGTGTAGTTACCCGGACTTGCCATTAACGACATGGGGGGCACCAATGATTTTCGAGTTCGTTGGTCATCTAACGAGTACCATGGCGCATAGAGCGGTTTCGTTCGCAACACTACTTGGGTGGTCGGGTCTTCTTTAAAGTCCCACCATACCCGGTTGATGCCAGGCTTTCCTTTGTGTTTAATTGTTCTAACCGTTTTTCCTACGTCATTGGCAATCACCAGGGAAACACTGTCTTCCATCTCCTTTGACAGCCAATAGTGAAGTGAGGTACCTGCCGGGGGATCATCACCAAAAGAAGCCTCCTTAAAAAACTGCATCACCATAGACACAGGGTGTAACCGGTAGGCATCTTTTGGGTTGAATAAATGTACAGGGGAGCTTGAAACTTCATTGGTAAATTGCTGGATAGGGGTCAGATCATCCAAGATCCATATCCCTCTCCCATAGGTGCCCACTACCAGGTCATTGAAGTGCCCGGGAATGTCCATCCAGTACATAGGGCTGGAGGGAAGGTTAGTCATCAGTGACTGCCAGTTACTCCCTGTATCCAATGAAAAATACAAGGCATTCTCTGTCCCCAAATACAGTAAGTTAGGGTTAACAGGATCTTCTTTCACCATCCTACAATAACTTATCGGGCTATCTTCAATGCCGTTGATTATCTTCTTCCAGGACTTGCCATAATTAGTCGTAACATAAACATAGGGTTTAAAGTCCCCCATCTCATGGGCATCTACGGTAAGATAGGCGGTACCCTCGTCGTGTTGAGAAGCCTCAATGTTACGCACGGCCCCATAGGCCGGCATCTCCGGGATTTTGGTGGTAAGGTTGGTCCAGTTAGCCCCATTATCCTGGCTGATGTGCACAAGGCCGTCATTTGTCCCTGCCCATAGCAATCCTTTCTTCAACGGCGATTCATCCAAGGCATAAACAACGTTCGCATACTCTACCCCGATATTATCCCCGGTTAATCCCCCGGAAAACTGTTGTTTGGAAGGATCATTCAAGCTGAGGTCCGGGCTTACTATTTCCCAGGTTTGGCCGCCATTAGTGGTACGATGTACAAATTGACTCGCCACATAAACGGTTTGGTTGTCATGAGGTGAAATGAGAAGCGGGAATGTCCACTGGAAACGATATTTTACATCGGCAGCCGGGGTACCCGCAGTTAATTCGGGCCATACCTCTACCTGTCGAAACTGACCGGTTTTTTCATTATACCTGGCCACCACACCGCCTAAGGCTCCATATCCTGATGCGCTGGACCAAACGATATCGGGGTTGGTGGGGTCGGCAGTAGCAAATCCACTTTCACCCCCTCCCACATCATGCCAAAGACCGGAGGCAATAAAACCATCAAAAAATCCCTGCATACGGCTTCTGCTAGGGCCTTTCATAGAAGGGCCGTCCTGCCGGTTGGTAAGCACGTTATAAGGAACTTCCGTATCTGTTGTTACATGGTATAGCTGTGCCACAGGTAGCTGCACACGATGCCATGATTTGCCACGGTTCTGGCTAATGGAAAGGCCACCATCGCCTACCACTATTTGTCGATTACCATTGGTAGGGTCTACCCACATCTCATGATGATCCCAATTGGGTGCTGCCCCGGGAGCGGCAAGCGTCGTGGTTTTGCCACCGTCGATACTGGTCGCATAGGCAGCAGAGAAAAAGTATATTTCATTGGCATTATCTGGCGATGCAGCACATCGCGTGTAGTAGGCTCCCCGCCCTGTTAAGTCCCGATCGGAATTGACCAGTTGAAAAGTCATCCCTCTATCCTCAGAACGCCACAGTTCGCCGGTATTGGTGGGCTTACCATTCAGCGGAATACCATCCCCCGTTTCTATCAAAGCATAAAGCCTGCCCTGCTTTGCAGCCGTCATAGCCAGTGCTACCTTTCCCACCTCTCCTTTTGGAAGGCCATTCTCTTCAAGCTTTTCCCAGCTTTCTCCTCCATCAAGAGAGCGATAGATACCACCTCCCGGCCCTCCGCTTTTTCGCGTCCAGGGCCTGATTTCCAATGACCACATTCCGGCAAACAAAATGCGCGGATTGAAAGGGTCCATGACCAGGTCTGAAGCCCCGGTGTTAGTATCTACATGCAGCACTTGTTTCCATGTATTTCCACCATCGGTGGTTTTGTATATCCCACGTTCTTTTTGTGGCGTATATCCATGACCTAACGCAGCCACAAAGGCCACGTCCGGATCGGTGGGATGAACGACAATGCGACTGATGCGCCCGGTATTTTCTAGTCCCAGGTGTTTCCAATTCACTCCTCCATCCGTAGAACGCCACACCCCGTTGCCAATAGAGACATTGGAGCGAATGAAAGATTCCCCGGTACCTGCGTAGACGACCTCAGGATCACTTGGTGCCAGCGCCAGCGCTCCTATGGAATGTACACGTTCTTTATCAAACACCGGCTTCCACTGAAGGCCTCCGTCGATAGTTTTCCAAATCCCGCCTGAGGCGGCACCTACATAATAGGTCATAGGATCCCCGGCAATACCTGTAACAGATATAATCCTGTTTCCGACGGGTCCAATATGTCGAAACTCCAGCTGGGCCATCTGTTCTTTTGTAAGCGTTTGTGAGAATGCCGTTAGTGTTAGCAATAACAGCAAAAAGGATAAGGCAAGGTGAGATAGTCTTCGCATGGATAGGTTTGGTTAGGTTGAAAATATGTAGGCTAAAAATATTCAAACCCTGGAATAAAAAGCAATTTGTATCCTTTGAACGGATCATTAAGTATTTGGAACGCTCACATCATTCAAATTGACACTTTCGTTGGGCGAGATCGTGCAGCCAATTATCCTTCTAATCAAGTTCGCGTCAAAGCCTGTCATATAATATAGCAACCCCTGCCATTTGCTACGATGTGACTTTTGGCGCTAACCCCGCAGCTTAGATTATATAATGATAATTATTCCTGCCTGTCTTTTAGCTTAGTTTGAGTTAACGGGCTGTCGGTAAAGTTGGACATTTTGCGAGTCTATCCTGATTGATGGAAGTTTTAGCTAAGGTCGGTCCTGGACTCGTTTCGCTTGTAGAAGTGATATTAACGTAATGAAGACAGTGAAAGTCAAAATGTTTTCGACATTATTGTATGAATTAAAAAAATAGAATTCGTGATTTCCTCTAAGTAAAAGGACCCAACGAGGCTTATAATCTATGTGGAATAAACCTTATCAAATGAAGAATTTGCTCGTCATTGGGATACTGGTATTTGCATCGCTTCCCGCATTCAATCAAGATGCTATTTTTTCAGCCAGGTCTGTACACCATCCGGTTATTGCTGAAAATGGCATGGTAGCTTCCCAACATCCTTTAGCTACACAGGTGGGTGTTGAAATATTGAAACAAGGGGGCAATGCGGTGGATGCTGCCGTGGCAGTAGGATTTGCACTAGCTGTTGTACTTCCACGTGCTGGAAATATTGGCGGCGGTGGTTTTATGATCGTGCATGATGCAAAAAGGAAAGAAACCAAGGCTATTAACTACCGGGAAAAAGCGCCACTGAAAGCAACTCCGAATATGTTTTTGGATGAAAATGGAGAAGTAGACAAAGTACGCTCTAAGTATCATCACCAAACAGTGGGTGTACCGGGTACAGTGGCTGGTTTTGCTTTAGCATTAGAAAAATATGGCACCATGCCTATCTCTAAAGTGGTGCAGCCGGCCATTAAGTTGGCAAAGGAAGGTTTTCCTATTACATGGGACCTGGCCAGGGTGCTCGAGGTGTATCAAAAGACCATGAAAGATTGGCCTTCATCCATGGAGATATTCTACAAGCCAGGCGGATCTCTCTACAGGGCTGGAGAGCTACTGGTACAAAGTGATCTTGCCTGGAGCCTGGAACAAATTGCTAAAGATGGAGCGGCCGCATTTTATGAAGGCGCCATTGCAGACAAAATAGTGACGGACATGAGAGCAAATGGGGGATTGATCACCAAGAAAGACCTTAAAAAATATACAGCCATAGAAGTGGAACCTGTATGGGGCACTTATAAAAATTACAAGGTGGCGTCAATGCCCCCTCCAAGTTCGGGAGGCATTCATTTGATTCAAATGCTGAACATCCTGGAAGCCTATGACCTAAAAGGAATAGGATCCAATACTGCCCAAACCATTCATTTAATGACGGAGGCCATGAAACGGGCCTATGCAGACAGGAGCAAACACTTGGGAGATCCTGATTTTTATGATGTGCCCACGAATGAACTGGTAGCTAAGGGGTATGCCGAATTCTTGAGAGAAGGCATAAATGAAGAAAAAGCAACACCTTCTAGTGAAATAGCCCCGGGGAATCCCGTGGATTATGAAAGCGAGGAGACTACTCACTTTTCTGTTGTAGATAAGGACGGTAATGTGGTGAGTAATACCTACACATTAAACTTTAGTTTTGGAACAGGTATTGTAGCTGATGGCACAGGTATTCTGCTTAATAATGAAATGGCCGATTTTTTACATAAGCTGGGAGAGCCCAATGCTTTTGGCTTGATTGAAGGGGAAGCCAATAAAGTAGAACCCGAAAAGAGAATGCTCAGTGCGATGACGCCCACTATCGTATTTGAGAATGATACCCCCTATTTAGTGACAGGAAGCCCGGGAGGTAGTAGGATAATCACATCTGTATTACAGGTCATCCTGAATACGCTGGAACATGAAATGAATGTCGCTGAAGCTACTCATACCACACGCATTCATCACCAGTGGCAACCGGACGTATTGTATATCGAAGAAAATTTAAACAAAGACACACGGGTCTTATTGGAGGCCAAGGGATACAAACTGGAAGAAAGAACCGCAATGGGAAGTACACAATCCATCCTGGTCAAGGATGGCATGCTCTATGGATCTTCGGATCCCAGGCGGCCTGATGCATTTACAAAGGGCTATTAGCAAATTTCGTGGGCCAGGTATAGTGAAAAGTTTAAAGCCTGTGCTAACTCATTGATCCCCCGGGGCGAGCCCACGGCAGGCCTACCCAGGACCAAAGCTGATTAACCTACCTCCATTACATTTTGGTGGACAGGCTTATTGCAACTAGCACTGTTAACGGTATATTTCGATCATATAAGTAATTAAGTTCAATAGAATTCACTAGATTAACACCTCTAACGTAATACCCATGAGATCCATTCTAACCATCATTATTGCAGTCTTTTGTTCCATTGCTGCCCAGTCACAAGTCATGACACCCGAGCTTTTATGGCAATTGAAAAGAGTTTCACCCATTGGCCTATCTGATGACGGACAGTCAGTGTTATTCAATGTCAGTCAGTACAGCATTGAAGCCAATGCCAGGTCCACCAAAACGTATAAGATCCCCATCTCCGGTGGGGATGCCATTGAAATAAGTGATTACGATGATATCTATACTAATCCTGCGCTTTCACCCAATGGCGGCTTTGAACTGATCACCAAAGAGGTGAAAATTAAACCCATTTTGGGATCGGAACACTATCCCGGAATGGAGCAGTCCAATGTGTATATCTACGATAATCTCAATTACCGTCATTGGGATAAATGGGAAGACGGGTATTTCAGTCACCTGTTCATCAAAGACCAGGAGCGTGGAACAGAAACTGATCTAAATGAAGGAGAAGCATTTGACGTACCCCAACAACCGTTTGGTGGTGCTGAGGACTATACCTGGAATCATGATGGATCAAAGGTCTACTATGTCTGCAAGAAGGAATATGGAACGGCCTATGCGCAGAGTACCAACACAGATATCTACCAATATGACCTGGGGACCAAGCAGACCACCAACCTTACTGAATCTAACCAAGGGTATGACACCCACCCAGTCGTCTCCGGGGACGGTACACTGGCCTGGCTGCAAATGGATGAGCCCGGGTATGAATCGGATAAAAATGACATCATACTGCTGGAGGAGGGCGAGTCCATCAATTTAACCGGTCACTGGGATGGTACAGTTTACTCATTTATTTTTTCAAGAGATGGTAAGAAAATATACTTCACCGCCCCGGTAAATGGCACACGACAACTTTTCGAATTACCCATTCCCAAAAAAGGGAATGCCAAAATCAAGCAAGTCACAGACGGTCAGTTTGACGTCAATGGATTGGTAGGTTTATCAGGCAATACCCTCGTGGTAACCCGGACGGATATGAACCATGCGTCAGAAATCTACACCGTAAACTTGAAGAATGGCGAGATGAGTCAATTGACACGCCAAAATGATGATACCTACAATAAAATTCGATTGAGTAAGGTTGAAAAACGGATGGTCACCACAACAGATGGCAAAGAGATGGTCACCTGGGTGATCTACCCGCCGGATTTTGACCCCAACAAAAAATATCCCACGTTACTCTACTGTCAGGGAGGCCCGCAAGGAGCCCTATCCCAATTCTATTCTTTTCGCTGGAACTTTCAACTGATGGCCGCACAAGGATATATTGTGGTCGCTCCCAATCGTAGGGGAATGCCAGGGTATGGTGTGGAATGGAACGAACAGATCAGTGGTGACTGGGGTGGTCAAAATATGCAGGATTATCTCGCTGCCATTGACGATGTGGCCAAGGAAGATTATGTCGATAGCGAAAGATTGGGTTGTGTTGGAGCAAGCTACGGAGGCTATTCTGCCTTCTACCTGGCTGGGATTCACGAAGGAAGGTTTAAATCGTTCATCGCCCACGATGGTGTTTTCAACTTACGAAGCATGTATGGCACCACGGAGGAATTATTTTTCGTCAACAAAGATTTTGGAGGAGCCTATTGGGAAGAGAAAGCTTCGAAAACATACGATGAATTTAATCCCATAGACATGGTCGCAAAGTGGGATACCCCTATCCTGATCATCCAGGGAGGTAGAGACTATCGTGTTCCTATCGGCCAGGGGTTGGAAGCTTTTCAAGCTGCCCAGCTACAGGGTATCAAAAGCAAGCTCCTTTACTTTCCCGATGAAAATCACTGGGTACTAAGTGCCCAAAATGGTGTCATCTGGCAAAGAGAGTTCTACAAATGGTTGGATGAAACGCTGAAATGATGGGTTTCGAATAACCAGTGTCGTGTCAAGCCTCAAGTGATGGGTAAGGCGGCCGTAGATTTTGTGGAAGGTCAAGGCGCAAAAAACGCGCATCCCGAAGGCTTTCAATAGCCATTAACTTAAGGATGATTAAATCCCGAAGGGATGGAATGATGATAGAAAAACAACAAATACCTAATGTTCCAACCCCGAAGGGGTGGTATTATTTCACCCCTTCGGGGTTACGGGAACCTGGAATCATATCTTCTATCATCATCCCAAAAATGAAGGAAGCACAAAGGTCATTATCCCTTAAGTTAATGGCTATTGATAAATATCGGGGCGTAAGTCTTTTTGTTCCGTAGGAATCCCCTTGGGGTAACGCAGAGATCCCGCAAAAGATACCCCGGATTGGTCGTTATTTGAGGCTTGACACGACACTAGGCTGATATGTGATAAAGAATACAATGAGGTCACAGTTGATTACACCGGAAGGAATGGAACGCCTGAAAGACGAGCTCAATCACTTATGGCGTGTGGAGCGACCGGAAATTACCAATAAAGTTTCATGGGCCGCTAGTCTCGGGGATCGTTCTGAAAATGCTGATTACCATTTCAACAAAAAACGTCTCCGTGAAATCGACAGAAGGCTACTTTATCTACGGAAATGTATAGATAATTTTAAAGTGATCGGCTATCACCCTAATATGGAGGGTACCGTCAATTTTGGAGCGTGGGTTGAGATTGAAAATATGGAAAAGAAGCTAAAAAAGCGATTACGTATCGTGGGGTATGAAGAGCTGATTGGCAATAAAGATTACATCTCCATGGATTCTCCTATGGCGCAGGCCCTGCTCCATAAAAAGGTAGGTGATGAAGCGATCGTTGAAACCAAGATCGCAAAGTTTATATGGCTCATTCGTAAGATTGAATATAAGAAGAGCTAGTCCTGGTGAGGTCACAACCTCATATTTTGGCTATTATTTTTAGCTAGGACTACTATGCCAGGTTTAAGTAATTGATAATGAGGCTTGTAGTTTCATGCCTAGTGTCTTTGAGTTTTTGGAGGAAAAGTCAAAAATATGGGGCTCCCCTTTTAGGAAATCACCGAATAGTGGATATATATAAACACCATTTAGGTTTAGTGGATAGTACGAAATATAGTATGAAGAATGATCATTCCGAAATATAAATATTGTTGCTATACCTAACTTAGGGCATTTTTCATTGCAGGAATAACGTTGTTGACACTAAGAAATCGCACACATTGACTACTCTCCTACCGGCAAGGCCAGCATCGTACTGATAAAAGAGCACCCATTACGACAAAAAAGTGATGAATAATCCAATAAGACCCATCGTAAAATGTGTAAACTTACCATCAAAAGAAGTACCTTGCCTGTTCAACATTAACTCAAGCCATATGAGAAAATCAACCCTATATTTGGTAGCATGCATGACCGCCACTGTGCTATTGAATGCATGCCAGCCAAAGCAAAACCTTGATCTAAAAAATGCTTTGACATTCTTTGCTTCTTTTGATAATGGTTTTGATGCGGATTATGCGCTAGGTGATAAAAATATATACACAGCTACTTCAAGGAGAGCACTGGATTCTGCCATGAAAGGTATGCACAATGCTGATCATAAAATAGTAAAGGACCAGGGGCAGTATGGAGATGCTTTAAGATTCGGAAGCAGAACCGATACGGTCATATTTTTCAGAGGCAAAAACAACATTGTCTATGATCCGCAAAACTGGTCGGGTTCCATTTCATTTTGGTTAAGCCTGGACCCTGCCACAGATCTTGAGCCTGGCTATACAGATCCTATACAAATTACAGATTCAAGATGGAATGATGCCGCTATTTGGGTGGATTTCACCAGGGAAAACCCTAGGGATTTCAGATTAGGAGTGATTGGTGACATGACCGAGTGGAGCAAGGATACCATTGATTCACCCGTAGAAGTTGTGCTCGAAAAAAGAAGGGTCACTGTAAAGAATCCACCGTTTACAAAAACCAACTGGACCCATATTGCCATCACGTATCAATCGCTCGGCGGCAATCAAAGTATGTCCACCCTGTTTATCAATGGCGAAAAGATCGGCACAATCAGTGGTGTCAACGATCCTTTTACTTGGGAATTAGATAATGCCAATATTTATCTTGGATTAGGCTTTATAGGCTCAATGGATGAAGTTGCTATATTTAACCGGCCGCTATCTGACGAGGAGATCATTTCTGTTTATCAATTGGCAGACGGTATAGGATCAATTTTATAGCTATTGCCCTAACTCCATAACTACAAACTTAAATACCCACATATATTATTTATCCAGTAACCCTGGCAACCCGGTTATACTTTTCACACCCGCCAGGGGAAAGGCGGCTTGGTGATCACCTGTAGTCTCAAGATAATGTAGTGATAGGCGCTTGTCATTTCTAGCTTCGAGTAAGCCAATTAATTGATCCGCATGACCCACCCAGTTCATCCCCTAATGTTCCGTAGGGAATGAAAAGGCCCTCTTTCCCACGATATATCCATGACTTTGAGCAAAAAGTCCATACAAAGCCCTGGGAATCAACCTACCTTTCAGGCTTGAGATCTAAAGGGTTTATGAGGTCACTGCTACCCGTTTTTGTACTCTTATTTCCAAGCCTGGCGAATGGCCAAAGGATATCCTATCCCGTTGATATCCGGCCCGAGGATCGAATTGCTTTTACGCTCTACACTGTACACGAGCAGACGCTCAAAATGACCGCCCAATTTTATCCCATTCAAGACTATGAGCCGTTCGAGGCTTTCTTGCAAAAACAAGAGGGAGATCATTGGATACCAATAGATACCTCTGGGATCATTTACCCGGGATATACGGCTCACTTTAGAGTAGAGGGTTGGGAGGATACCCGGGAAGTTAACTACCGGGTAGTACATAACCACCGGGCGTTCTACGAAGGACGTATCACTGCCAACCCGGTATACAAAGACACGATCATTATCGCTTCATTGAGCTGTAATTCTGTTTACCCCCAGCATGGTGGCAACATTTCGAAAACGGATATCGTAGAAAACCTGGAGAAAGCGAAGGTTGGCCTGGTTTTCTTTGCAGGCGACCAGGTGTACGACCATAGCCAGCACTATACCTATTGGCTCCACTTTGGGAAAGAATTTGAAGAGATCCTTCGGAATACTCCTACCATCACGATCCCTGACGACCATGATATTGGCCAGGGCAACATTTGGGGCGCGGGAGGAAAGAAAGCCAACTCCAGGGATGGTACGGATGGCGGGTACTACATGCCGGTCAGCTATATCGAAGAAGTACAGCGTGCCCAAACAAGCCATCTCCCCGATCCCTATGACCCAACGCCCGTTGATCAGGGTATTTCCGTATACTATACCGACTTAAAATGGGGAGGGATCAGTTTTGCCATTTTGGAAGATCGTAAGTTTAAGCTAGGACCAGCAGGTCTCGTGCAACATGATGGCGCCCGAATTGACCTGGTGACCGACCCCGGGGTAAATACTAAAGCGTTTGACGTTCCCCAAGCTACCTTATTGGGTGAGCGTCAGCTACAATTTTTAGAAGAATGGAGCACCGATTGGGACGATGCAGAAATGAAGGCCGTGCTATCCCAGACGATTTTTGCCATGGCCAGTAACTATACCGGGAAGCAGGATGTAGAGATCATTGCGGATTTCGATACCAATGGCTGGCCTCAAACGGGAAGGAACAAGGCGCTGTCCACCATCCGAAAAAGCTACTCCGTCATGATCGCAGGTGATCAGCATTTGGCAACTGTCATTCAACACGGGATAGAGGACTGGGGGGATGCCGGGTATAGCATCTGCTCCCCGGCCATCGCCAACTACTGGCTTAGGTGGTGGGAGCCTAAAGAACCGGGAGCTAACAGGAAACCAGGTGCACCGGGTTATACCGGCAACTTTCTAGATGGCTTCGGCAATAAAATAACTGTCCTGGCTGCAGCCAATCCGACGGCTGATGAAAAAGCGGAAGGAGGAAAATTATCCACACGGGCCGCAGGATTTAACATCATCAAGTTCGTAAAGTCACAAAGAAAAATTGTGGTGGAGTGCTGGCCCAGGCATGTGGACATTGAGACTGGAAAGCAATATGAAGGATGGCCAATTACTATTGACCAAATGGATAACTACCAGGTCAAAAATGGGTATCAACTCTCTCCACTTTATTTTAACAAAGAAAATGCCGTGGTGACGATTAGACGGTCTGAAAATGGAGAATTGATCAGCTCCATACGTGTAAATGGCCCTGTTTACCATCCTAAAGTGCCGGATGAAGGACCGTATGATGTATTCATCGACATTGACGGAAAGCAACAAGTGCGAAAAGGCATTGCCGGCAAAAAGAGCAAATGATGAAACTGAGACTAGAAATGATACTCAAATATGTGAGTTGTACGCTCATTTTTATATATGCTATAAGTCATTCTAGCCTAGCACAAGCCGATTCAAGCTACCTGGAAAATATAAGAGGTGAATTAAGAAAAACATGGCCTCAAAGTCGTACGATAAATCTCGTTTTTCATGGGCACTCCGTTCCTTCGGGGTATTTTGTCACTCCTGGCGTGCGGAAATTCGAATCTTACCCGCACCTAGCGCTTGTCAAAATCAAAGATGAATATCCTTATGCGGTGATCAATTCTATCACTACCTCCATGGGTGGGGAGCATGCAGAAGACGGGGAAAAACGCTTTGCCGAGGAAGTACTCACAATGCGACCAGTTGTTCTCTTTATCGATTACGCCCTGAACGACAGAAGCATTGGTTTGGAGCGTTCGAAAACAGCCTGGCAGAAGATGATTGACCTGGCTTTGGCCCACCGGTTCGTCAGCCACGATGGACAACAACATACTATAAAAGTTGTATTGATGACGCCAACGCCAGGCACAGGCGAGGACATCCTTTCTGATAACACACCATTGGCCCAACATGCCCGACAAATAAGAGAACTGTCCAAGCAAAACGGCGTGGGCCTAGTCGATAGCTATGCACTATTCAAAGAAATTGCCGAAAGAGAGCCGCTTTCCTCCTATATGGCGCAGTCCAATCATGTGAATGCAAAAGGTCACCAGGTGGTAGCCGATGCGATCGCCAGGCTTTTTCTCCAGGAAGAAAAGGTGGCAAGTGAGTCACACCAAAAAAACATTGAATTTATCCGAAAATAAAAAGAATGTTAAAAATCAAAACGTGTACATCAGTCTTCCATAAAGTCCTAGGGTGGTCCTTAATTCTTCTAGTTAGCGCCCAGTGTGTGAACAAACCGGAACCTACTGAGCCTCCTAATATTGTTTGGATCGTCCTGGAAGATATGTCTCCACAGTTCATCGGCGCGTACGGCAATGATGCTGCCCGTACGCCAGTGATGGATTCTTTGATCAATGCTGGTACCAGGTTTACTGCAGCGTTCTCTACTGGCGCGGTTTGTTCGCCAAGCAGATACACGATTATTACAGGCACAAGAACCAATGAATACGGAACCGGGCACCACCGCTCTAACTTCCCCATCCCGGATCCTGTGATCCCGTTCTCGAAGTTCCTTCGAGACTCAGGCTACCATACTTCCAACAACTCTAAAAGAGATTATAGTACTTCCGCTCGCTGGCGAATTACCCAGAAGGCCTGGGTAGAGAGCAGTGCTCAAGCGGGTTGGTGGAACCGAAAAGAAGGTCAACCATTTTTCTCGGTTTTCAATTTCAACAACTGCCACCAGTCCAGGACTTTCACCAATCCGTATGATGATTACAAAGAGCGGATCCTAGATAAACTTCCCCTGGATGAAATCATAGCCGATGAAGATATCATTCTACCGGATTTTTATAAAGATACCCCCGAACTTAGGAAAGAACTGGCACGAACCTATAATGCTCTCACGATGACGGACCATGAGATTGATACCTTAATGGATCGGCTACGAAGAGATGCACTTGTAGAATCCACCATCCTCTTTATTTACTCCGATCATGGAGGCGGTGCACTGAGAACCAAGGGAATTGGAAGTGCTTTGGGTCACCAGGTACCCATGGCAGTGATTTTCCCGGAGAAGTATGAATACCTCAACCCGTTTAAAAACCAATCCTCTACGGATCAACCCGTGACATTTGAAGACCTTGGGCCTACAGTACTTTCATTGGCAGGATTAGACGCCCCGGGATATATGAAAGGGAGGCCTTTTCTCGGGAAAAAGCAAAAAGCCCGGGAATTCGCCTTCGCCTCTGCTGATCGATGTGCCGAGGGTATGGACCTTACCCGGTCTGTTTCAGATGGAAGGTATTTCTACACCAGGAATTTTTATCCCTCTCAACCTCAAATCAGCTGGATGAAATACTTTGACTATGCCAAAACAAGACAGCTCTCAAGGCAATACTTCGTCGAAAATCAATTGGATGAAACACAAAGAATACTTTTTGGACCCAGGTCTAAGGAACTTCTTTATGACCTGCAAAATGACACCTGGCAAACAAACAACCTAGCCGATGATCCTGCCTATCAAGAAATACTTGGGAAGCTGCGAACTGCATTGGACGATGAGCTTCAATCCATCAAGGACGTCCATTTCTTACCTGAATACGCCTTGGATTCGATTGCCAAAATCACAACTCCCTATGAATACAAAGAATCAGGGGCCTTCGATTTTACTCAAATTTACGAGGTAGCCAAACGGGTAGGTGATGGCCCTGGCCCTATTGAAAAACAGCTTTCTGACTTGAAAAGTGACGATCCAATCGTACGCTACTGGGCAGCCGTAGGGCTTTCAAGTCAAGAAAAAGAAACGCTATCCGGGCACCAGGAATTATTGGAAGAAGGTTTGCAAGACGGCTTTCCGCCGGTACAGATCATACTTGCTTCTATGCTCTATGAAGTGTTCGATTCGCAAGAAGGTTTCAAATTATTGGAAAAATATCTTTTTCATCCCAATGAGTTTTTGGCGGTTCAAGCGATACAGGAAATCATTTATTTAGAGCCTCAAAAAGCTAAAGCTTTCCTGGAAGATGTGAGAACACTAAGAACACAGAAAATACCGGGAAATCTATCAGAGAGTGCGGATGTCTACCTCTATCTATTTGATGGGAAAGAATTGTATTATGAACATCATTGGTAGTGTGATTTTTTAACCGTATTTTAAGTATTAGATTAAATTCCGTAAGTTGCGTTACGTATTTTACGTAACGCAACTTACGACATATGAGAGCCCCAAATAATCCATTTCTCCTAAGCGGATATCACAGTCCAACTTACTTCTGTGATAGGGAAACAGAACTCGAATGGTTATTTGACCAATTCAAAAATGAGCGAAACGCAGTTGTATACGCGTATCGTCGTATCGGCAAAACAGCCTTAATAAAGCATTTTTTCTATCACCTAGAGAAAGATAAGAAAACGCAAACTGTATTTGTTGATTTACTCGGTACTGCAAGCCTAGAAGAAGCAAACAAAAAAATCGCATCTGCCGTCATCAATAAGTTTGGAAACTTTAAGGAAGGAATAGGCAAAAAAATGCTTGCGCTTATAGGGTCAGTTGGTGCTAAAATTAGTGTTGACCCTATCACTGGCTCACCGGAAATTTCTTTCGGTTTAATGAAAGAGCTTGATATCACCAAGTCCATGGAGGCTCTTGGTAATTTTCTCAAAACCCTAAAGAGTCAAGTTGTCATTGCTATTGATGAATTTCAGCAAATCGCTAACTATTCCAATCAAAATTCCGAAGCAATTTTCCGATCTTGGACACAGGAGTTTCCGATGATCCGGTTTGTATTCAGTGGTAGTCATCGACACATGATGCAAGCTATGTTCACCGACCAAAAGAGACCTTTTTACAGTAGTGTTCAACTGATGTCACTTGAACCACTTGATAAGACACTCTATTCTAATTTTATTCAATCTCTTTTCAAGAAAGCAGGGAACGAAATACCAGGGGATAGCCTCCAGGATATTTTTTCATGGTGTAGGATGCAAACTTACTACATACAGCTACTCTGTAATAAACTATATGGCAATCGAAATGAAGTAACGCAGAAGCTACTAATGGCAACCAAAAACGACATAGTACAGCAAGAAGCCGCTGTATTTTCTACCTATCAGCAGCTTTTTACAACGTTTCAATGGCGGCTATTAAAGGCGATTGCATCGGAGGAAGAAATACAAAGTCCAAACGCTCAAGAATTTGTTTCAAGGCACCAATTAGGTGCCACTAGTTCTGTAAGCACAGCACTAAAGACGCTGGTAAACAAAGAGTTCGTTGTTTTCGAAAAAGATCATTATCGGATACATGATACATTATTCATGAGGTGGCTTCAGCAGATTTAAAATTTAAAAAATCCCCGATCACAAAAAATCATCAAGCTCCACTTCTACTATCGGCTGAAACTCCTCGGACCTTATATACTCCTTCAAACTCATAAGTAATTGTTTTAAAGAAAGACCAAGATCTTCTACCAAAAAATCAATCCCGGAAATCAATAGCTTACCCTCTCCTACTTTCACTTCAAAAAGCAAGGCCAGGTTTCGGTTTTCATTCCAATCGTCGATGATCCTTACGATAGGCTCTATGTCGTGCGAGAAGTAGCTTAAATTGATAGCTGTACCGTTTTTGATGGGATCCCACCACTGCCAGTTGCTATGATACTCGGTTGGAAAGAGTGAAAATGCAGGATGATCCGGGTCGCATAAGATTCCAAGTGTATGCGGTTCCTGGCCCGAGGTATAGGAGGTGTTCCAGAAAATACTGGAGAACCCCAGGCCTACTTCTCCTCCGAGCGAGTCCGGCCAATCGTTTTTAGATATTGACCATAAGACCTTCCCTCCTTTTTCTAAATACTGCAAGGTTTCACGATCAAGATTACTGACAACCCTGGTTTGGTCCTTCTCCTCGGCTCCTGCTGGATACACCCAGAAATCCCAGCTGTTTTGAATGCGCCCAAGTGAAGCCGTCAAACGCAGTTGAGCAGGTTGATTAATCTCATTTAGTCCCCATTGTACGGAATCCAGGAGTTGGGCATTACCAAGATCAATATCGACCACCGACTTTTCGTTTGATGCGAGGAGGTTGCCTTGCTTGTCCCGGATATTCCATTTCAGCATGTCTTTTTTAATGGGTTGTCTTCCAAAGTGAGCTACTTCAACAGCGACCTCCAGCGTCTCATCCGAGGAATAAACAAATGTTGGAAACCTCGCCAGCAAAACCGTGGTATCGCAAAAGGTCCTGAATTGCCCTGCATTAATATAGGGCTTTTCTTCCCAAAAAGGATCGATCACTCCAATGATGGCGGTGCCTTGGCCGGGAAAATCCTGCAGTCCTAGCAACTGGAATCCAGCCATTTCTTTCGTTCGCAAAGCAGCCTCAATATCCGCTTTGTAGCATAAGGCTTGCAATTTTCCAGAAGCCATAACATACTGACTATCAAGATTAATTAACCCAGCTTCTTCAAGTGTTTCTTGGAAAATGCGGTAATTATTAGGCTGTAGCTCACCGGTATATTTTTCGATCTCACCAAAATTAGGATACACACACCATTGACCTATCTCATGGCTAACATAAGGCATATCCACACTTTGTATAATTTCATCATAATCGAATACTGATTGTGGCGGCTGGCTATTGATAATGCTGTTCAACCCTTCACCCCATCGCTGGATCCGGGCTGCAAAGTGGTTGTAATAATCCATGTTGGAAACAAATGGCCACCCGGCACCTCCAGTGTATAATTTAGTGCTGTCTACCTTTTGAAAATGACTCACAAAATCCTCCAGGTAAGCGACTTGATTTTTTCCACCCGGCTCATTGCCATAGGCCATCAAAAGGAAAGATGGGTGATGCCCATAAGTTTCCAAAATTGATCCGGCTTCTTTGAAGATCCATTCATCAATTGGCTTTCCATCCCCAATCGTTGTGGTTTTGGTATTTGCCCAAACTGAGGCTTCCACTTGGAGATAAACACCCAACTCATCGGCTGCCGAAAAAGCCGCTCTAGGTGGGCACCAGGAATGATATCGCACATGATTTAATCCATAGTTCTTTACCGTCGTAAATATCTCTTTCCATGAACCTACATCGGTCGGTGGATAGCCTGTGTTTGGAAAAATGGCACAATCGAGCGTACCTCTCAGAAACACGGGGCGGTCATTCACCAAGATTTGACGTCCGCTTCTCTCCACATCTCTGAATCCAAACTTCAGCTTTTGAGTGTCTTTTTTACCTTCGTTTTCTAACACCAATTCGAGTGTATAGAGGTAGGGATCAAACTCGTCCCAGGGTCGTACTTCTCCAAAATCCAGTTGGTAGCCTGTCCATCCTGGTTTTACCGTTCTCATATTCTTTAGTATTTCCTTTTGATTTCCATCATATACTTTGGTGGCTAGCGTGGTGTTGTTCCCCACCTCATCTTCAATCTTCACAGAAATATTGAGCGATTTTCTGCTAAATGATGGATAGATCCTGACGTTATCAATCCGGGTTTTTGTGGAAGGGGTTAAGCGTATCTCTCCTACCATGCCGTGCCAGTTCGTTTGGGTATTATCGGATAAGCTGTGCGCACTGTGCCCAGGATCGATGACATCGAGCCGGTTGTCGATGCGTATGGTGAGTACGTGTTTTCCCCATGAGAGCGGTGGGATCAAAAATTCATGTGGAGTAGCCAAGGAGTTTTGTTCACCCACAAATGTGGAGTCAATCCATACTTTGGTTTGCCAATGAGGCCGCTCCAGGAAGAGCTTGAAAGGTTTGACGGTATCTTCTTTAGATATCTCGAATTCCTTTTGGTACCAGGCTATCCCCACATATCTTTTATTAGGCTGTAGCCAAAAAGGAATTTTGATATGGCCTGGCTGCCGGTACTTCGCGTACTTTTCCTCGAAATACCAGGCACTGTCGAGGATCTCCCCTACCCATTGGGTATTCACATGGATATCATCTCCAGTACCATTTTGATTGAGCGAACCGGGTAGTTTTATTTCGACACCCTCTAGTCGTTGGGAATAATACCAATTTTCTTTTTCACCTCTATCAAGGCTGTCCAACATGACCATCCAGTCGCCATGGAGTGAATGATCCGTCTTTTTAGCAGAGCAAGCCTGGAAGAGAAGGCCCACGAAAAGTAAAGCGACAAGACATCTCATGTTTGAATTCTGCATTTGAATGTTTCAAATCCGCCTACTCCCACTTTACAAGAAAAGACGCTTCCGCTCAGTGGATATTCTTCCAGTTGATCATCAGTCAATCCTAACCGGGCTGTCGTGATGTAAAGTGTATCAAAATTGTCACCGCCAAAAGCACATGAGGTCACATGTGGCGCAGGAACTTCTACCTGGACGATAAGTTCTCCATCCTTTGGGTTGTAGCAGGCTACTTTACCCCCGCCCCACATCGCAATCCAAAGATTTCCGTTCCTATCGATACACATGCCATCGGGAAGCATCGAATCACCAGGAAGTGAAATCACATTTTTTGGATTTGTTAGGCTTCCAAGTTTTTCGTCATAGTCGAAACGCTTCACCACATAGTCAAATGTGTCGATATGATACATGTATTGGGTATCCAGGCTCCAACAAAAACCATTAGGGACGGATAAGCCCGGCAGCACCTTCACTACCGAACCCTCCAGGTCAACCCTGTACAATGCTCCAGCTCCTTTCTTGGCCTCCAGGTGCATGGTGCCCATCCAAAATCGTCCTTGGGGATCACACTTGCATTCGTTAAAGCGTATGTCTTTTGCTAAATCAAGGGATAAGATGCTCTTGGTAGATCCTGCCGGGGTATCGAGAAGTACTAATTCGTTTTGCGCCGCCACGAACAACTCGTTCCGGTCTCCCCGGGCAATGGCCCCGACGTAAGATGGAAATGACCATTCCGACTTATCTTTTGTGACAGGATCATAGCTGTGCACTTTGAAATTGACAATATCTACGAAATAAAGGCGGTTTTGATCCTGGTGCCAAAGAGGACCTTCTCCCAATGAGGTATTTATTTTTACTTCTAGTTGCGCTCGGAATTGCTTCATAGTTCAGCTCCTCTCTTTTCTAAATACAGCTTAAACTGGGCGCTATAATCATCCGGCACGTCCAGGTTTCTCATATAATTACCCCAAGCCAAATTGGGATAATCCAGCATGGAGACGAGTCTTAGTTTGAGTTCTCCATGTTCATCATAAAATATCCTTGCTGAAGTCTCATTCGAGTCATTTCCAACCACGCTAATTTGGAAATCCTCCCCAAGCAGCGAGTAAGTTTTAATATTTTCCTTGTAGGAAGTGGTCCTATAAGGTAACGGCGGAGTGGCATTGCCGTGGTAGTAAAAGCTCTTGGTATCCATTGCCCAATTTTGACCGGGTTGTTGTCGGTAGACTTGCTCATTGGCGTCATTTAATAAAATTTTACCCTTTAAAGCACCGAGATCATATCCAGGGTATTTAGTCCAATAGCCCCCTCGCTCCCAGGATAGCGAATCGAACATATCAACCAATGAAAGTTCAATCCCTATTTCACGAACCGCCTGGTCCGTGATCGTGCCATCAATACTTAGGTCAAAGGTGATTTCGTTCCCGCTAATTGAAGTACGGAGCTTAACATAGGCATCTTGGATCTTGTAGGTGGTGACAGATCCATTCGTTCCACTGGAAGCTGATTCTACTTTCGCGTTATCCATCCAATTAAAAAATAGCGGTACACCTCCCGGGCTTTTTTGATCACTTAACGTGCTGGTAAGTGGTTTTGCATGCTTAATAATGGGTTTGCTGCTGACATCCCCCATGAAAACCTGGCCTCCTGGATTGACCTGGGCCTTTACCTCGTCATTGGAAAAGTCGACCGGATCGTCATGATTAGCCAGGGCAATGAAATAGGTATCAATTAGCCGGTTTCCTTTATAAAAATCGAGTTCGATGAATTCATCTCCTTGATTTATTGGAACAGGAATACTGCCGTACTCATGGGGTCTGAGAGAAACACCAGGGAGTGTTCCTTCACTTTGATGGGTCCGGTAGTTAATCGTTAGTTCGCTAAAATCCGTGTGGTCAAAGCGATTTTGTGCCGGGATAGTGACCAGGTTTTCGATGGTTTTAATCGAATCTATAAAAAGCTTGGCAGGTGAATAAGCCTTTTTGGTCCCCCAAAACTCGGGCTTTTTTCTTCGCCAGGTATCGATAATGCCCCATTCTCCATACCCGACGGTGTAAAAAGGAAAATCGTAATGGTGCCGGCCCCACCATTCTTTGTAGCCGGGCGTGTTTTCGGGGATCATAAAAGTCTCGTCCACAAAGCACCATATCGAAGCTCCTAAAGCACCTTTGGTATTGAAAATACTGCTCCACATCCGGTCAATACTCTCGGCCCAAAATACTCGGACGTTCGCATCTTCGCGGAGGGTCTCCACATTGTAACAGGCAACATGGGCATACTCATCGTGTACCGTCGGGATGCCCGGCTCAGAGAAATTGGTAATGGATTTTGTCCACTCAGAGCGGGTACCGTCATAATTGACATAATGGATACTGAGGATGTCATATACCTTTGCAGAATCCGGCACCGTCCCTGGAAAACTAAAAATCGCAGGCCGACTTGGGTCAAGTTCTTTAATACGGTCATAAGACTTTTGGAAATTGGTACCGTAGGAATTTTCATTGCCAATCGACCAAATGATCACCGAAGGATGGTTTCTATGCCAATGTACCATTTCTTCCATTTGACCCAAGAACCAATCGGTATAGGCCGGATCATTATGGAACGCATCGGGCTTGTAGTTTTCATCCCGATAGGTCTGGACAAAACAAACTGCAGTTTCATCCTCCACATAAATTCCTTCCCTGTCACATAACTGTAGAAAGTAATCCGAGGGTGGGTAATGCGAGGTTCGTATCCAGTTGATATTGGCTTCCTTGGCGAGCATTACGTCCAGGCTGTCCAACGTCCTAGTGGTCATCCGTCCAAGCGTGGGATGAATGTCATGTCGATTGGCACCCCGGAGTTTTACAGGTGATCCATTGACCATTAATTGATCGTCTATTACCTCGATTTCCCTAAATCCAATTTGCTCGGAGAATGAATACGTACCGCCAGGTGAAGATACCTTTACGATTAGCCAGTAAAGGTTCGGATGTTCTGCATCCCACTTGATCGGGCTTACAATCGTGTTTTTTACCTGTTGTTTTGACCTGGCAGTAATTTCAATTTGACCTGATCCAAGTAAAACTGGATTTCCTTTTGGATCAAAAAGCTGGAAATCCAATGCCAGGTCTTTTGTACCCACTGGCTCGATATCGAAGGTTAACTCCGCATTTTGGTAAGCATCATCAAAATTCGTCTCCACGTAAAAGTGGCTCAAATGGCTCTTTGGGATCGCTCGAAGCGTTACATCTCTCAAGATCCCTCCTATTTGATGCTTGGCATACCCACTGGCCCAGGAAATGTCATCCCAACGATCCTTTACTTCTACCCACAATTCATTAGTTCCCTTATTGACCCGGTCCGTCACATCCAGCTCCCATCGCGTGAAACCTCCAAGGTGATCACCGGCGAGGTGGCTATTCACCCAGACCTTCGCCTCACTGTATACCCCATCAAATCGAAGCAAAATCTTGTGGCCCATAAAATCTGCCGGAACCTCGAATTGTTTCTTGTAGAGGTAAGTGGAATCATGCCGGATCGGGAAACCTTGCATCATCAACCCTCCAGGCACCTTTACTTTTTGCCAGTGGGTTTTAGCCATGGTTTCAGCACTGTAAGTTTCGGGTGGGGTCAAGGTAAAATCCCATGCTCCGTTTAATAGGATTTCCGCTTTTGCCACCCCCTCAACAGAATAACTCGATGGACCTGGCTTATCAGTGCAACTGGAAAAGCTGGCTACAAATGATAATACCAGGATAAAGAGATCTCCTTTTATCCCGCTTTGAGAAAGGGGAAATCGTCTTCCTGCCAGTTTTGTGAGCCATATTAAATTCAAATTCATATATCTTGCATGATTGCGCTTCTTCCACCATCCACCAGGTAAGTAGTTCCTGAAATGAATTGAGCATATTCACTTGCCAGGAAAGCACAGAAACCTCCAATTTCCTCTACCGATCCCAACCTTTTGACGGGATGGATATTGACTACTTTGTTTCTTGCTTCTTCCGGATCAGGAAAAGAACCGAACCATCGCTCACCTCCCTCGGTTTCGATGAAGCCTGGCGCCAGGCCTACCGTGCGGATCCCAGGTCCCCAGTCAATCGCCAAGGTTCGGACCAGGCCTGTTAAAGCGGTTTTTGTGACGTTGTAGGGAAAGCAATTTGGGATAGTGGTGTAGGCATGGTTGGAAGTCATGATAATCAGCACCCCCTTATTTTTCATGAGATGCGGTTGTGCGAGCTTTCCTAACCTCCAGTGGGCTGCCAGGTTGAGTTCCATGTTAAACGACCATTGTTCTTCCGTGCATTCCCCGGGCTTTTCAAAAACATTTACGCCTGCGTTAGAGACAATGATGTCAATTCTGCCAAAACGATCTGCAACATCGTTCACGAATGACTCTAATTGATCCGAACGGGTAACGTCGACCTGCCGGTACAGGGAACTCACTCCCTCATTTTTAACAATATTATTGAAGCCCGAGGCACCCGCATGACCAGGGGTCGACGTGCCACATCCAGCGACATTGCAGCCGGCTTTAGCAAGCATTTTTGCCACACCTCTACCTATTCCGGAGGTAACACCGGTAACGATGGCGACCTTGTTATGAAGGTTGATTTCTAGGGACATCTTAGTCTTTCGTTTCTTTTAAACCTGGCAGGTTTGCACTATCAAATAATGTCTAAATATGGTATTGTTCGGCTTTGTTTTAGAAAAAACCTGCCAGGTTTTATCTTCGTCAAACATAAAAACCCTCCTTTTCTTTGGTTATTCCCGGGTGCTTTTCCATCTCTTCCTCGATCAAGTCAACTCCTAACCCGGGTTCTTCACCTAGATGCAACTTACCATCTCTCACCATGTCTTTGATCGGGGCGGTGATGATCTCATCCCTCCACGGGACATCCGTAAACATAAATTCCTGGCGAAAAAAGTTAGGCACAGACGCGCACACGTGCGCGCTTGCTAAGGTGGATAAGGGACCGTTTGGATTATGTGGCGCCAGCAGCACATGGTACGCTTCCATCATAGTCGCCATCCGTTTCATCTCCGAAGGACCTCCACATCTCGTGATGTCCGGCATCATGATCTCGCACAGCTGTCTTTCGAGTACTTCACGGATGCCATATCTCGTGTAATGCCTTTCTCCCACTACGATAGGAGCATTTCCGGGGAGTCTTTTTCTTACCGCTTCCAGTGAATCCACATTCTCCGGCCCCACGGGCTCCTCGTACCAGGTGATATCTAAGTCTGCGAATCGCTGTGCCATTTTCACCGCCATCCTGAGGTTCAAAAGCCCGTGTGTTTCGATCATAATGTCGAAATCAGGACCAACAGCATCCCGAACGGCCTTACTCACATTGAATGCTAAATCTTGAGCTTCTTTGGTGAGTGTCAGACTGGAAGACAAATGCTCTCCATACAAGTAGCTTGTATGTGCGAAAGGGTCGAACTTTAACCCCGTAAACCCTGCTTCTTTAACTTTCCGAGCGTGCTCGGCGTATTCTTCGGGGGTGTGTCCTCCTTTGATAAACCAGTAATTCGCGTAGAGCAACACTTCTTTTCGATATCCTCCTCCCAGCAAATCGTAACAAGGCACACCCAACACCTTTGCTTTTAGATCCAGCAGCGCCATGTCTATCCCGCTGATGGCGCAAAGACTAACGCCATGTGGTCCTACCCAGTTCAGATCACGATAAAGCTTCGTCCAAATAAAATCCGTCTTCATGGGATCAAGCCCTATGATCCGCTCCCCTGCATGCTTCGTAGCATGGTATACCATAGGGCTGCCTGGCCAATTGGTGGACTCACCTACCCCGGTATACCCTTCATCCGTGTAGATCTTCAGCATGGTCCAGTTGTATTTTACACCCTCGACCAACCACACTTTCACATCACTAATCTTCATAGCGATGGCGTTACATTATTCCATATTTGTCGAAAGCGGCCTTAGCGCTCATGCCTTCCAAAATGGCTTTTTGAACTACTTTTTCTCCACGTGCTTTTTCTAGGGCCTTTTTGAACACTTCTTTCTCAATTTCTTGCGGCACAACGCAGACCCCATCCATATCTCCGACCACGATGTCACCCGGGTTTATCCGTACGCCTTCAATTTCAAGGGGTACCCGGTAGTCGATCACCTTTCCTCTTGGCGCCTGGTCCTGGGCATACCTGCCATAGGAAAATGAAGGAAAGTTTAACGCCAGGATTCCCTTTGTATCTCTTGAATACCCGTTGACCACTGCACCGGTTGCTCCCAACTGCTGTGCCCTCGTGGCCATTAATTCTCCCCACAACGCATAAGATGGAGATGACCCGGTACAGATATAGATCTCATCTTCCTTGAGGTCATCCAGCGCTTCCAGCATTAAACCGAACGGTTGTTTCATAACAGGATTATTGCTGTGTCCAGGAAGGTCCTCAAAGCAATCGGCCTCCAATACCGTCATCGCCCTGCCGACTAGGAACATGTCATCTCGAAGGGGCTGTACCTGTGGTGGAAGGAACTGGTGCAGGTATCCCAACTTGTCCATGATGTCGCCTACCACTGCGGTATAAAGTTCTTTTCGTACAATAGCAAAAAGCTCCTTATCCGTTTCCCAGTAAGTATCTATTTCTGTGTTATTCATTGAAAATGGCTGTTTTAAGGTTTTCGAAAGTCAAACTTGTTTTAGGTTCGAATGCGGAGCTTTCCATATAGTTCACCAGGCTAATGCGCATCTGTTTAGCCTCTATTCGATTTTCCAAATCTTTTCCAAGATCAATGGAGGAAAACAAAAGCTTTCCGTTGCCCACCTTTGCCTCGAAGATCAATCCTAGGTTCCCATTGGTTAAGAAGTCGTCGATTACGCGAACCAAAGGATCCACACCCAACTCATCCAAGGTGATGATCCTGGAATGGGTGCAGAGATCCCACCATTGCCAATCGGAATGATAGTCGGTCGGGAAATCCGAAAAAGCGGGGTGGTCAGGATCAACCAGCAATCCTAAATTTGAAACCTGCTTGAACAAAAGCTGACCCCAAAATATGGAGCCGAATCGGTTGGGTTCTCCAATTGCTTTATCGGCAGGAGGATTGAACAAGACTTTCCTTCCTTCTGATAGTAGCTTTCTTGCATCAGCCGGTGAGCGGGTATAAATGACACCTGGCCCTGGTAGACTGGTTCTAGGGAAAACCCAAATCGACCAGTCATTGGCGTATTCCGTCCCTTCAATTTCAACGGAAACCGTAAGCTCTTTTGCAAAATCAGTTTTTAGGTCTAGTTGGATGAAACCAAGGGTGTCGGCATTTCCATAAGGGATC
>JANQLQ010000057.1 GCA_028280565.1 Fulvivirga sp. | reverse complement strand
CCAGTACATTCAAAAAAAGGTTCACGTTCAACGACACAGTAGATTCCTGCTCTCGCGCATCGCTCACCCTGCAAGGCCGGCAGGAATGACGATAAAGAAAGTTTTTTTCGTTTTTGATGAGGATATCCAACGGGCTCCATTATCATTAAATCCCTGTCTATCCAATAATTGAATGTAACAAAGGAGAACTAGGATATCCAAGGCGTGAATCATTGGATAACCTAACTACCACCCTGGCCTACTCTAGATCAATTTCAACTTGTTTTCTTAAGATATCCTCCATGTTTTCCCGTTCGCGGATCAAGTGGGCCTTTCCGCTATAGACGAGTATTTCAGCGGGTCGGTACCTGGAATTGTAGTTTGAAGCCATGGAAAACCCATAGGCCCCGGCATTCTTTATGGCCAAAAGGTCTCCTTCGCGTACCTCGTGTATTTTCCTGTCCCAGCCGAAGGTGTCTGTTTCGCAGATGTAGCCCACTACGGTGTATACCCGCTGTATTCCATTAGGGTTGGATACGTTCACGATCTCATGGTATGCATCGTACATCATGGGCCTTAACAAATGATTCATGCCAGAGTCCACCCCTACAAATGCTGTGGCTGGGGTGGTCTTGATCACATTCACTTTTGCCAGGAAGAGCCCTGCTTCGCTTACCAAGTATTTGCCCGGCTCAAACCACATCTCCAGTTTGCGGCCATAGTTATTACAAAAGTCATCAAAAGCTTTGCCTAGCTTCACTCCAAGGTCATATATGTTGGTGGTAATATCCCCTGGCTTATACCCTACTTTAAAACCACTGCCAAAATCAACGAATTGCAGGTTAGGGAAGTCCTGGGCTATCCCAAATAGGATCTCGGCCATTTTGAGAAATACATCGGCATCTAATATGTCCGACCCTGTATGCATATGCAAACCAACAACATCAATATGATTTGACTTGATCACACGGAGCAGGTGTGGAAGCTGGTAAATGGAGATCCCGAACTTAGAATCTACATGACCGGTAGATATCTTGGTATTTCCTCCCGCCATAATATGGGGGTTAAGCCGCACACAGCAAGGAACCGTATCCCTGTATTTATGTCCAAATTGCTCTAAGATCGAGATGTTATCAATGTTGATCACTAACCCCTTTTCCACACCCTCCTGTATTTCATCAAAGGACACACAGTTCGGTGTGAATAGGATGTCCTTGGGATCGAAACCGGCCTTCAGGGCCAGGTCTGCTTCTTGGGCAGATACTACGTCTACGCCGGCACCATGTTTCTTCATAAGCTTCAGGATAGAAACATTGGTAAGCGCCTTAGCGGCGTATTTTATCTTTACGTTTTGGTTCGAAAAGGCATTTTTCAATGTTTGAAGCTGGTTAATGATCTTCTCAGCGTCATATACATAAAGGGGTGTGCCAAACTCTTTGGCGATATCCTTCACATTGATGCCCTGTATTTTGTATACGTTGTTTTTTAGTTCCATCCTTGAGAAAATAAGGCCACAAAATTAATAAAACAATTCCCTTATCGTGCGTGGAAAGGGATAATAAAAAGAGCTATGGGTCTAGCCCATAGCTCTTTCAAGTTGTTGTTATCGAGGATATATTTACTTCAAGTTCCTGATTTTTGCCTATAATTACTTTAACGCAATTAGCTTTCGCCTGGATGAAAGAATAGGTTGAACGGTGTGTAAGACTGTTAAACCCAAATAATAACCGCCTGGTCCGGGATAATGACAGTTTTAAGATCCGTAATTAAGATCTGCTCAATCTATTTTAACGGCGAAGTAGCCGGGTTCACGAGTTATGAGTAAGCGTAATTCGATCTTGTAATTCTCCCTTGAATTTACTATTTTAACTGGTTCTCTGTAGAGGCGAATTAGGCAGCAGAAATACCCATATCTTTCAAAGAATCATAACACTAAGACCAACTAAAACCACTTATCCAGTATGATCCAAATTATACCTTCTATTGCTATTAGTAATGGTAAGATTATTCGTTTGAGGCAAGGAAATTTTTCGGAAGAAAAGGTTTATGATGAAAGCCCCGTAGACCTTGCCAAGAATTTTGAAGACCATGGCATAGAGGTGGTGCACCTGGTGGACTTGGATGGCGCCAGGCGCGGACAACCTTTGAATTACCACATACTGGAAGCTATAGCGGGTCATACAGGATTAAAGGTAGATTTTACCGGGGGTATACATACTGACGGGGACATTAGTAAGGCCTATGAATATGGGGCAAGTTATATTACCGCATCTAGTGTAGCCGTAAGCCGTAAGGAGCTGTTCGCTTCCTGGATCATATCTTACGGACGTGAGAAGATCACCTTGGGCGCTGATGCGCTTGAAAATAAGATCGCAATCCGTGGATGGGTAAAGAATACAGGGATTGACATCTTTGAGCATATTGATTATTTCTATTCCCGTGGATTGAAATACGTGAAAACTACGGATATCTCCCGGGAAGGAATGTTAGAAGGGCCTTCTTTCGAACTGTATAAGCAGATCATTGATAGGTTCCCGGACATTTGTGTGCTTGCCAGTGGAGGGGTCCGTGACGTTGCGGATATTGACAAATTGAATGAAATGGGAGTATTCGCCGTTATCTTTGGGAAGGCCTTTTACGAAGGACGAATTAAGCTAAAAGAACTGGAGAAATTCTTAGTGAAAACATAATGCTAAATTCATTACCGGGAGGGTTAGCGCTCAATTCGCCAAAGGCACCTCCTCATTGTATATCACATGTAGCACGGTTTGTCCTACGGCATGCAGGGTTTCTTTACTGATGAGGTCCATGTTGTCATCATGCGTATGATGGAACGCCCCAAAAGAATTATCGATTGGATCGGTCGGTATGATGTCTATCATGGGTATATTCCGGTACTTGTTGACAAAATAATGATCATCCGTGATGGCCCCCCCGTCCCTTCTTATGAAATAATTGGAATACCCGAGCTGGGAAGCAGTGTCCCAGACCTTGTCCACAATAGAAGGCGCAAACTGTTTTGAATATCCTTCCACGAAAAATTTAGCATCTTTTCCACCTACCATATCCAGCAGTATTCCATAATAAGCAGAATAGTTGGGTTGATGAGGGTTCTTCCCCCAGTATTGGGAGCCCATGCACCACCAAGACTCCCAGCCATCCCGTAGAGGTACCGGCTTTTGGAATGACACATCATTTCCCCAATCCTCCCCGTCAAAAAAAATGATATCGATGCCTATACCAGGTTTTGGGTTAGTGCTAAGTATCCTGGCCACCTCCAACAATACACCCACCCCGCTAGCGCCATCATTTGCCCCATCAATGGCCTCGTCCTTTCGTTCATCATCTTTGTCTGCAAATGGCCGGGTATCCCAGTGTGCCCCTAACAGTATCCTTTTAGACTTTTCCGGGTCAAATGTGGCAATAATATTGCGCAAATACATTTTCACACCATCGAAACTAGTGGCTTCGAAAGTCTGTTCCTGCACTTTAGCACCATAGCTGGCCAGTTTTTCTACCATCCAGTCTCCTGCCTCGGCATGGGGAGGAGTGCTGGGCACCCGCGGGCCAAGGTCCACTTGGTACTTGACAAAAGCATATGCCGAGTCCTTGTTGAATAAGGGTACCACCACTTGTTGGGCGGGAGGAGTCGGCGTCTCGACTTTATTCTCTTTACTGGCACTACAGGATAAAAATGTCCCAGCTAGGAATGCAATAACTACTAAGCCATGGAGTGATTTCATATTGTCGTACTAAGTCATTTTAGTGCTGGGACCAGGCTTTTTGCCCGATTTTGACCATAAGTTTGTAAAGCAAACAAAATTGCCTTAATTTTGCACAGTAATCGTAAAAGAAAGTTTCAGAGGGGACACAAGTCCCCTCTTTTTATGTGCTTTAGCGTAAGTTTCATGGACCTGAAAGACAAAATCGTTTCCCTAGCGGAGAGCAACTTAGAAGAAAGTCATTTCCTAGTGGATGTGGTGATTTCGGCTAAGCGTGGTCCTAAGAAAGTTTTGATACTGCTGGATGGTGACCATGGCGTGACCATTGACCATTGTGCGCGATTGAGCAGGATTTTGGGACAACTTCTTGACGAAGAGGAATTGATAGATGACAAATATATGCTAGAGGTATCTTCACCTGGTGTGGATTATCCGATTACATTGGACAGACAGTACAGGAAAAATATCGGCAGGAATATCAAGGTCTCTCTAAAAGATGGAACTGAAGCTAAAGGAAAATTGATGGAAGTAAACGAAAATGGGATTTTACTCGACCGCGAGAAGAAAAAAGGAAAAAAAATGGAATACGAGTTGTCGAAGCTCCTGTTTTTAGAAATAGATAAATCAATCGTTCAGGTTTCATTCAAACAATAAAGAAAAAAATGGATGCTGCAATATTAATTGAATCGTTTGCTGATTTTGCTAAGCAGAAGAATATCGATAGGCCAACGATGATCAGGATTCTTGAGGATGTATTCCGCACTATGATCAGGCGGAAATTTGAGACGGACGAGAATTTTGATATTATTATCAATGCGGACAAGGGAGACCTTGAAATTTGGAGGTTCAGGGAGATTGTAGATGACAATTCTGAAGACATTTGGGATCATGACAAGATTAGTCTTTCGGAAGCCCAGAAAATAGAGCCAGACTTTGAGATCGGTGAAGAAGTAGCGGAACAGATCACATTGGAAGATTTTGGCAGGCGTGCGGTGATGACCGCTCGGCAGACATTGATCCAAAAAGTGAAAGACCTCGAAAAAGATATCCTATATCAAAAATACAAAGACCTGGTAGGGGAGATCATCAATGGTGAGGTTTACCAGATCTTGAGCAGGGAAGTACTGTTGATCGATGCGGAAGGAAACGAGATATCCATTCCTAAAAATGAGCAGATCTCCAAAGACAGGTTCAGGAAAGGGGACCAGGTGCGGGCCATCGTTGATCGCGTAGACATGGTAAATGGCAGTCCTAAGATTATCCTTAGCCGTACGAGCCCCGTATTCTTGGAAAGATTATTCGAAAGCGAGGTGCCCGAGGTATACGATGGGCTGATCACGATCAAGAAAGTGGTACGCGAACCCGGTGAGAGGGCCAAAGTGGCTGTAGAATCATACGATGATCGTATCGACCCAGTAGGCGCATGCGTAGGTATGAAGGGATCCAGGATCCATAGCATTGTGCGTGAGCTGCAGAACGAGAATATCGATGTCATCAATTTTACGGACAATATGGACCTCTACATTTCCAGGGCCTTGAGCCCAGCTAAAATCGGTAGTATCAAAACCGATGACGGGGAAGGAAGGGTTTCTGTTTTCCTCAAGCCTGACCAGGTGAGTTTGGCCATTGGTAAAGGAGGTCAAAACATCAAGCTGGCCAGCAGGTTAGTAGGTATGGAGATCGATGTGTTCAGGGAACTCGGTGAGTTTGAAGAGGAAGATGTTGACCTGGACGAGTTTGGCGATGAGATTGAAGATTGGGTCATTGATGAGTTGAAACGCATCGGCTTGGATACTGCAAAGAGTGTACTCACTTTGACGAAAGAAGAATTAGAACGCCGAACCGATCTCGAAGAGGAGACTATTGATGACGTTTTGAAGATTTTAAAGCAAGAGTTCGAATAAGTCAAATTTTTTAAATCATAAAAAAAAGAGATATTTGAGTATGTCAGAAGAACGAACCATGAGGCTGAGCCAGGTGGCGAGAAAGCTCAATGTTGGGCTCTCTACGATCGTGGATTTTCTTGCCGACAAAGGATTTGACGTAGACAGCAGTCCAAATTCCAAGGTCACCGGGGAGCAATTTTCGATGCTTTCTAAGGAATTTGCGGACTCAGCTCATGATAAAGAGGAAGCTTCTGGACTTACCATTGGGACAAAAATAGAAGAAGAAGTCACTTCAGAGGCGCCTGTTGAACCGCCGGTGACCCGCAAAGAGGAGGAAGAGAGTGTGCTGATCAAAAATCTTTCTGTGGATAAGAAAGAGCCTGCGCCAGCCGAACCTAAACCGGCAGCAGAGAAAGTTCAGCATGAAAAGCCTAAGCTGAAAGGTCTTTCCGTGGTTGGAAGGATCGACTTAGAAAAAAAGAAGCCGGCACCGGAGCCTGAGCCCGAACCTGAACCGGAGCCAGTACCGGCACCGAAACCGAAACCGGAACCCCAAGTAAAGAAAGAAGAACCTAAAAAGGAGCCGGTAGCAGAGTTAAAGAAGGAGGAGAAGCCGGTGGTAAAACCGCCTGTACCACAGCAAAAACAGGAGGTAGAAGAAAAACAAGAGGTAAGAAAAGCCCGGGCCGATAAATTACAAGGCCTTAAAGTAGTAGGAAAGATCGATTTACCTGTAGCCAAAGATAAATCCAAACCGGTAGCTTCTTCGGATGACCAGAAAGAGCAGAAGAAGAAAAGGCCAAGAAAGCGTATTGCCCGCGGGGGTGAGCAGCAAGGTAGGGGGAAAATGGCCCCGGGCAGGCAAAAAACTACAAAAGAAGAACCTTCTGACAAGGAAATCCAAGATAAGATCAAGGCTACCCTAGCCAAGCTTAGCGGAGGAAAAAAGAAAGGAGGGGGAGCAAAATACCGACGCGAGAAGAGATCGGCTATTGCAGAGGCGAAAGAGGAGCAGATGCTGCAAGAGCAGGAGCAGTCCAAAGTGCTGAAAGTGACGGAGTTCATCTCTGCTAATGATTTAGCTGCCTTGATGGATGTTTCTGTGAACGAGGTGATCTCCAGCTGTATGGGACTGGGAATGTTTGTATCCATTAACCAGCGGCTGGATGCGGAATCCATTACGGTAATCGCCGATGAATTTGGGTACAGTGTAGAATTTACGTCTGCAGATGATGAAATAGAGATCCTAGAAGAGCTAGACAGCGAGGAAGACCTTTCTGAAAGAGCTCCCATTGTCACGATCATGGGACACGTAGACCATGGAAAGACATCGCTCTTGGACTATATTAGGAACTCCAAAGTTACGGCCGGGGAGGCCGGAGGCATAACCCAGCACATTGGGGCCTATGATGTGATGACGGAAAGCGGTAATAAAATTGCTTTCTTAGATACACCGGGTCACGAAGCTTTCACCGCCATGCGGGCCAGGGGTGCGAAGGTTACAGATATCGTCATTATCGTAGTGGCTGCCGATGATGACGTGATGCCCCAGACCAAAGAAGCAATCAACCACGCGCAGGTGGCTGGCGTGCCCATTGTTATCGCCATCAATAAGATCGACAAACCTAATGCCAATGCCGATAAGGTACGGGAGTCACTTTCCAAAATAAATATCTTAGTGGAAGAGTGGGGAGGGAAGTATCAAAGCCAGGAAATTTCGGCTAAAACTGGCCAAGGTGTTGAAGACCTCCTTGAAAAAGTTCTACTGGAAGCTGAACTATTGGAGTTAAAATCTAACAGTAACAAGAAAGCCAGTGGTACGATCATAGAAGCCTCACTGGATAAAGGCCGGGGCTATGTGGCTACGTTGCTCGTTCAAAATGGTACCATGAATATTGGTGATGTGATTCTGGCGGGGGCCTATCATGGACGTGTTAAAGCCATGTTCGACCATAAAGGGCTTAAAATGAAAAAGGCCGAGCCTTCCACGCCTGTGTTAATGCTGGGCTTAGATGGCGCCCCACAGGCGGGTGACAAGTTCAATATCATGGATACGGATCGTGAGGCACGAGAAATTGCGACCAAGCGGGAGCAAATACTACGTGAGCAAAGCATCCGGACCAAAAAGCATATCACTTTAGATGAGATTGGTCGCAGGTTGGCTATCGGTTCGTTCAAAGAGTTGAATGTTATCGTCAAGGGTGATGTGGATGGTTCCGTGGAAGCTCTTTCCGATTCGTTACTAAAACTGAGTACCGAGGAGATCCAAGTAAACATTATTCATAAGGGAGTAGGGCAAATTTCAGAATCTGACGTTTTATTAGCTTCTGCTTCGGATGCGGTCATTGTTGGTTTCCAGGTAAGACCTTCGGGCTCTGCTAAAAAGATTGCCGAAAACGAAGAGATCGAGATAAGGCTCTATTCCGTGATCTACGACGCCATAAACGATGTGAAAGACGCTATGGAAGGTATGTTGGATCCTGAAGTAGAAGAAGTGATCGTGGGTAATGTACAGGTCCGCGAGGTATTTAAGATCTCTAAAGTGGGTACCGTAGCGGGATGTATGGTCACAGACGGCTACATCAAAAAGAACAACCCGATCCGCCTGATTCGAGATGGTATCGTGGTGTACTCCGGGGAGATGGGACAATTGAAACGGTTCAAAGAAGATGTAACCGAGGTAAAAAATGGTTATGAATGTGGTATTAGTATCAAAAACTTCAATGATATCAAAGAAGGTGACGTGATAGAAAGCTACGAAGAGAGAGAAAGTAAAAGAACCTTATAGTGGAATTACTCAATATTTTTTATTTTTTAGTAAATATTTTTTTATATTCATAAGTCTTATTTAAAGTAATTTTGTGCGTCTTGCTGGGTTTATGTCACGAACTGAACTCAGCTATATACATATAAAAAGTTCTTTTTTTCTAAAAGGATATTAAAATTTAACAGTAATTTTTAAATTGGGCTTTAATTAAAAAGATATCTATTCTCTAAAATTATATCTAAAAATTTTTTTTTATCATGGAAGAAACCTCAGTACAATCCTTTGAAAGCTGGAACACCGCGGCAATTTATGTTGCCTATGGATTGGCGGCACTGTCGGTTCTAATTTTTTTGGGCTATTTTGTTAAACTCGGCGCAACAAGTGATTCGAAAGGAAAGTATGACTATATCAACAGGAACGAGATCAACATATTGATGACCTGTGGTATATTGCTAATAGTGGCCGGAGGCGCTTATGCTAATTCGTTTATTGCCGAGCTTACCACTTTGTGGCTTTTTGTGCGCGTTTTCGTGACCATTTCGATGGGGCTTATTATAGGGGTGATCATTCAGAACTTACTGAAATTTTACTACCCGTTCTATATTGAGAAAAGACTTAAAAAGCTTCGGTATAAGCCTCGTGTTTCACCCAAGACAGGTAAGCCTATGAAGCTATTGAGTGAAGAAGAGGAAGACGTTTACCTCGATGAAGGGATGCAGGCAGAAGAGGACATATTCTCAGTGGATTATGATGTTTGGGTGGATGAAGAGACTGGGTATACTAAAATTGAAAAATATGCGGGTCACCTTCACGCTTTGCAATGCCCTGAATGTAACTATCAAACCTTTAGGGTAAATAAGGAAGAAATATTGAAGCCACCTACTACCACTGAAGAAGGAGAACTTTTGAAACACTTCGAATGTGGTTATTGTGGTCATAAAGCTAAGAAGAACTACAAAATCGCGATGCTGCAGGATGCTTCGTCACAAGAATCAACAGCTACGGCGTAGAGGTTCTAATTTTTGACAATATTAAAGGGATAGGGCTGCCTTGAAAAAGCAGCCCTTTTTTTTAAAGATTATTTATCAAATTCGCTTTGACGGTAAAACGTTTAATTTTGGCAGATTGGGCTATATTTTAAAATGTTTCGGGTAATGCGAACCTGAAAATGAGCAGTTTAAGTGGGATTTTGTGATTCTAAGCCCGGCTTTCATTTTCTTTTGCCCGCCCATGCCATAGGCATCCCTTCGGGGAAAGAAAACGAAAGAAGAGAAAAGGACGCCAGCAACAAAGCCCATTTTCCGCGCTAAACGCACTGTCCAGCCCCTATAGGCCGCTTACGCACAGGCCTCAAATGTGTCGCACTGTTCCTGGGTGTCTCCCCTCTATACGCTAATTGAATTTTCAATGATGCCCTATTTATTAAAGTAGTTCTTGATCCTTTTTCAAATACTGGGTGGGCTAAGAGATATCTTTTTTATGCGCAAAGGTCTACAGGGAGTTTGATCTGGTCGGAATAAAACTTCATGCGAGAATGCTGTGATTGAAGTCGTTCTATCTTTTCCACCCGGTCCTGTTTTGGGTCATAGAAAACTTCTACATAGTAATTGTTGAGGAGGTATAGATTTACTTTATACTTATAATACCGGATAGAAATGATAAAAGTACCGTTTAGATAAAGTGATCGTGCCCTATCTACCAGTGATAACTTTTCAAAATCATTCCAGCTCATACCCATCTAACTTAGCGAAATTAGTAAGCATTATGAAGTATAACGTAAAATAAAAAGTGGCAGTATTCAAAATATACTTTGGTTAAATACAAGGATGTCATTTCCAAGAAGCCATGTCAATGGAATCCCCAGGCAACTGCTCAATCCGAGAAATCCGGGTTAGAGGATAAGACCTACATCTTTGGTAGCTTTGCGGTTCTAATCTTTTTGCCGAAATGGACAAACTAAAAATTTACACTGGAATAGTTTTGTATTGGGTAGTGGTCATGAACTTGGTCTCTTATTTTGCCTTGGTCAGTGTGGTGAGTTTTGTTGAGATTACAAGTCTGGACTTGAATAGTTTGAATAATCCATTGGCGGATTATTTGGTATCTGCCTACCAGCTATTGGAATCCACATTGGCCGGCACACTATTTGGTGTCCTATTCATCGCGGTTAACGAGTTGTCTGAAAAATTAAAGATCGAAAGGCTAAGTTTTAGTCATGCCATTTTGTTTAAAAGCGCCATTTACTTAGTGGGCTTCATTATTTCATCTTACCTCGTCTATGGATCAATATGGATGATGGGTGTTATGCCAGAAGGTATTATACAAGTTGCTTTTGAAAGCCAAATCTATTTGAAACTGGTCATCTCAGGGTTAATCTTTCTTTTTATACAAGTGCTTATATTGAACTTCTTTTTACTGACCATTAAGAAATTCGGTTACAAGAACATTTCTAACTTTCTTTTAGGGAGATACCGAAAGCCGGTGATCGAGGATCGTATATTTCTTTTCATGGATCTTAAGTCGTCGACAGCTTATGCCGAAACTTTAGGGAACATAAAGTACTCAAAACTCATCAAAGATTGTATCAATGATATTAATCAACTCGTGGATAAATTTGATGCGGAAATATACCAATATGTAGGAGACGAAGTAGTCCTCACCTGGGAGACAGGAAAGCTTAAGGACACGTGGAAATGTATCTACTTGTTTTATTCATTTAAAAGTTGGCTAGAAAAAAGATCTGATCATTATCTCAAAAAATATGGTATTATTCCAGAGTTCAAGGCGGGCTTACATGGAGGCAAAGTGACTGTTTCAGAGATTGGGAACATCAAACGAGATATAGCATATCACGGCGATGTGCTCAATACAACATCAAGAATACAATCTATCTGTAACCAGTACAAAGAAAAGCTGTTGGTATCAGGAGAACTTTTGAGAAGAATGGGCTCCCCGAATGGTTATAATGTCAAGTTCATAGGCGACGTACAATTAAAAGGAAAGCAAAAGAAGATCGATGTGCATGCTGTAAAGGAGCATACGTAAAGGTACATTTAGTAAAACCTAAATAATAAAGTCCACGGGCTTCTCCATGGATAGTATTTATAAAATCAAATGGGAAAGGAGGCAAAATTTCCGTTTTGATATTGCAAATCAGCAGAAAAATTGTACCTTAGGGTATGGAGAAGAGAAAAAGAAATACAAAGGAATATGGTTCTGCACAAACCCCTCCACGGGGCAGAGATGTAGTAAATGAGCCTGCGTTAGCCTATATTCCAGCTTTTAGCTCCCACTTAACCCCTCCTTCTCAAGTGGTTATACTTAGCGTACAAGATCAAGACGTTATATTAGGATCCAATGACACATCAAGAACAAAGGCCTTTGATATTTACCATCAAAAGCCGGTAACCTTGCCCGTCGCGCCAATCGAATATGATCAAAAAATGGAAATAATAGACTTGGCCAAACGAGGAGTAAGAGCACAGGCCATAGCTAGGCTGGCCGATTTGCTCGAGATATCCCAAAAACAGGTGGCAGAATTTTTTCACTTCTCCGAGAGAACACTACGTGATTATATAAAAAACAATCGGCTATTAGATCCTGATTCAAGTGAGAAGGTCATAAAAATATTTTCTTTATACCTATTTGGTTTAGATGTATTGGAAAGCTCGTCAAGCTTCGTTAATTGGTTGTTTAAGCCGTCTTTTGGTCTAGGGAACCGGGTGCCTGCTGATCTATTGTATTCTTCAGGAGGTATTGACTTGGTCTATGAAGAGTTGTCCAGGATTGAATATGGGGATCTTGCCTAGCGATACATCTTCCAAGTGCCGCTCTATTACACCTCGCTAAATGGAAGTTTACCGAATTAGCAGGGCAAAGTATGCGTCAAAACTGGCTGCCTCTGGGAATGCCGGTCGCTGGAATTATCGAGGGCAGCATGTAATTTACACAACATCATCCCGGGCGCTGGCATCCTTAGAACTTTTAGTACATCTTTCAGGACAACAATTAGGGACTTCGTTTAAGATCACTATTATCCATGTGCCTGATGACCTTTATGTTGCAAGTTTATCGAAATCAAACCTTCCGGACGGATGGAATGGGCTTAGTAACTATACAATCACCCAGTCTTTAGGTGCAAAGTGGCTATCATCGGGAGATTCGTGTGTACTTAAAGTTCCTTCTTCCATTGTAATTCATGAATACAACTACATATTGAATGTGCACCATGCTGATTTTGATAGGCTTAAAATCGTAGGAGTAGAAGATTACTTGTATGATCCGCGTCTCCTTGATAAAATGAGATAGGGTGTCCTTTAAAATTAGCTTTGATAATAGGACGTTTAATTTTGGCAAGTTAAGCTATAGTTTTAGAATGTTTCGGGTAATGCCAGCCTCGCAATACGCAGTTTCGGCGGGATTTTGTGGTTCTAAGTCACAGTTTTCATTTTCTTACTTGCCCACGGGTCTCAAATGTGCTGCGCTGTTGCTGGAGGTCTCCCCTCTATACGCCACTTGAATTTTCAATGATGCCCGGATTACCTCTTGCGAATGCAACATGGAACAGGTATGAATCTTTTTCAAGGATACTTCCAAAAGGATTCAAAGTAAAGCCTTTATTGTGAACGCTTTGTGTCTCTTCTTTGAAGGAAAAAACGATGGATGCACAGCTTCAATATTACCAAGCCAAATTAGATTATGAGTGGGATGCAGCGGATCTCTTTGATGAGTTGGAAATAGGACGCCAAGTGGTGGTCGTAGATGCACGTAAGCCTGCAGCTTATGAGGAACAACATATTCCCGGGGCCATAAGCTTACCCCATCGTACTATAAGCGAACTATCTACCCGGGGGTGGAGTAAAGGCCCGGTATATGTATGCTACTGCGATGGCATCGGCTGTAACGCTTCTACTAAGGGGGCGCTTAAGTTGACGCAACTAGGATTTAAAGTAAAAGAACTTATAGGTGGAATTGAGTGGTGGAAAAGGGATGGTTATGCTACTGATGGTGAAAAGGCAGTTAAAGGAACTAGGGTGAAATGCGCTTGTTGATTAATTCTCTTGTTAAGAGACATACTCCTGGGAGTTCCAATCCTGTAGAACAACCCACTTGGTTGAGTCTACTTTTTCTTTTTAACTAGTGTAAGAACAGTTTGCGATACCCAAGAGCGATCTGATTTTATAAAATGTGTCAAGGCCTGGTCCACTATATTTACAACATCTGTTAACTCTTTCGTCACTCTTTTAAATTCTTGGGCTTCTGGTGAACCTGTGTCTTCCAATTGGCTTACATGTTGTAATACACGCATTACCGGCTTGATCTCCCTGTTTTTTCGCTCTTCAGCTACAATTCTGCACAGTGCCCAGACATCTCGATTCGAATAAAAGAATTCTTTACGTTCTCCTTTTTTATAGGCCTTTTCTATAAGATTCCAATCCATAAGGGCACGTAAGTTCATGCTTGCATTTCCCCGGGAAATAGAGAGCTCCTGCATAATATCATCTACTGACAGCCTTCCCGGGGTAATTAATAATAAAGCGAAAATCTGGGCCATGGTCTTATTTACACCCCATGAAGCGCCAAGTGTACCCCAGGCCTGTATGAACTCTTCTTTAGCTAGATCGAACTGCATCAGTAATCAATACGTGTCATAGGCTCCTTATGTTCGTTTCGTAAACCTTGTAAAGATTATACATAACAATGAGATGTGGAACTGTAAGGGTAGAAATTAATATAATAAAAAGCATGTAAGGAGATATTCCGAAGGTGAAGATCTCTCCAAGAGAGTAAATCAAGATTAGAAAAAATATGGCTACCAGCGAGTATGGAAGTATTTGGTGGAAAAATCGTTGAACCGTGTAATTGGATATGACTTGCTTCAAACTTTTGTATTCCATGATAAGCGAACGGAGAGAATGCCACAAGCCAAAATAGATGGTGAATGTATATACCACTTCGGTGTGAAAGGAGAGTAACACTAAAACCAACAGGAGCGCGATCTCCCATACTATTTTTCCTGTTGAAATATATTGATAGGATCGCAATAAGAAAAACGCTATGCCTAACAACAAACCTGTTGCCACTGATACCATATGTGGGTAGCGTATTGACATCCAAGACTTCACATTTAACCATTCTAGGCTAGCAAAAATATCGAGGCATTGTTCATAGTTCATTGCGATCATTGTACTCAAGACGAATGCTCCCCAGCAAAAGTATAGGAGATGGTTTAGTGGAGAACGTGCTGTAATATAATAGAGCTGGGACTGGCCGAAATGATACGCCGAGAGTATTAAAAATAAAATGAATGAAAAAGTCGGGAAAAGGAACCAAAAAAAACCGACCAAGCCGATCAACCCGACATAAACGAGGTAGAACATTTTCATGTTCTTTTTTTTGGGAGTCCCGGTTTCTCCGTGGATGATATGGTCTAATGCGCCATGGGGTATTCCCACCGAAAAAATTATGAGCAGGAAGAACTCAAAACTATAGTTTAAGACCTGGGGAAAGATCAAAGCCAGAAGCCAGAGTGCAACAGTAATAATGAGTAAGATGGTATCGAGAGCCCTAGTATTCATGCCTTTGGATCATGAACAAGGGCACTTGGCCTTAGTGCCCTTGTTTTCTGTTGAAAAAAACTTATGCGACCGAAGTGCTACTGTCGGATTTGGCTACAGAATATACGACGAGCCCAAAACCGATCTTATTAATAGCGTCCGCAATGTTGTAAAAAAGGTCTACGTTAGAAGAAGTCCAGCCAAGGCCAACATTTAGCCATCCTCCTGGCATACACATGTAACCAATAGGATAAATTGCCCAACCGACTAATACGAACCAAGCCAAGATCCTGATCCCATTGACTACTACAGGATTGCCGGAAGCATCACCGAGTTTTTTGACTTCTCCAAACCAAGCGGTGTATACAATATAGATGTACCCAATAGTAGATAAAACACCATATAAAACTCCATGTGTAGTTGCCCCTGCCGCGGCAGTACCGTCAGCATTAAGCGGAACAAAAGCTTCACCAATGTAACCCATCACGAGCATCCAAGCCGAGGCGATAATGAGTTTCCACAAAAGTGAAATTTTGGCGCCAGCGGGCTTCGTGAGTAAATAAAACTCAACACACATTAGAGGCACCGTCAATGTCCAATCAATGTACCTGAGTGCCGTGGGGTTGGAACCGGTAGCTGCGTAATAATCACGCATGTAGTAATAATGTACGGCAGCTATCATAGTGATCAACCCGGATACAAGCAGGGATGTTTTCCACTTCCCTTGTACGTTTCCTCTTTCAAAGAAGAAAAAAACTGAAGCAGCAAACATTGCCATATAGCCGGTAAAAAAGGTAAATGCCACAGGGTCGTCCTTAGGAATTGCGACCACATCTACTAATAATAAATCTTTCATTTGGATAATTATCTTGTTTGGAATGTTAACATTGAAATTTCAGAAATGTTTGAAATTAATGAATATTAAGTTTTACTACCTCTACAGTCTGAAAGGTTAGAAATGGTTATATCGATGTCAAAATGTTACCTGTAGCGGGGTAGGTTGCAGCATGGGAGGGACGAGCGGTGAATAAAAAATTCATGCAAGCCGTACTTTGCCAGGATTGATTACTTAGCTGATTGACCAGCGAGCATGGAAAAATTGGATTGTAATATAGAATATTAGGTGGGTTTGGTGCACTAATAGTTCATATTGTTTACTGTAATTAGAATGTAAATTCTTGTCTAAAATCATAAAAGTTAAATTGTATATTATTTTTTTAGATATATACAAAAATGGTTTTATATTTATTCTCCCGAAATAGAATTTGTTCATGAGGTTTTTCCTATTTCCTTTCTATCCCCCGCTCGATTCTATGAATTGTAGATCTACTTATTTGCGTATGGTAGCCAAATACTATGGGAAAGCATTCACTATCATATTTTTAAAGAAAAATGTTGTATCGATAAGCAAGGGGGTTAGCTTAAAAGGGACTAGTGAAGCTGCCTGGAACGCTAAACTTGTTGTAATCTTACTTGGTAAATATGTACAAATTAGGTTATTCTTTAATACTGGTGGTGCTGGCAAACTTTTCCCAGGCACAAACTGAAGCAAAAATTAGTGGAGAAGAGATTCTCGCCCGTTATTTCAAGGCTATTGGAGGAAAAGAGCGTTGGGAAAACTTAGAATCACGTAAGGCCAAAGAGAACTTGAGCCTATTTGTCTCAAGTGGATTAATGGAAATGGAAGATGAGGTTTTAGATTATACAAAGTACTTCCAGGCACCCAACAGTTATTTAGATCTCTGGTTCCAAGACATGTATTATTCAACTTATGTTCAAACTCCCGGTTGCGTATGGTATTACTTGGATAAGAGTATTTCTGTTTTATTCCCGGATAAAAAATATCGTAAGCGAGAAGCTACCTTTCCGAGAATAGGTGTGCTGGAAATACTGAATTTCCCGATGGTGAGAAGTGTCTTTTTGGAAGATGATTCATACCGGGTTGATTTTGAGGATAAGTTTTGGAATAGGGTGATGTCCGTTTATTTTGACCAGGAGAGTTTTCTAATTATCAAGCATAGTTACACAGACCTGGGGGGCGATTATCACGAATATTTATACAAAGACTACCAAGAAAAGGATGGATACTTGGAGCCTTATCTCATCGAAAATTATGTAGATTCCAAAAAATATAAAGTGATTAAGGTGAAAAGTATAGATTACAATTTAGACATAGATCCAACAATGTTTACCCCCCCTACCAAGTGTATCAGCAAGTCGGAAAGTGTAACGGTTCCATTGAAGGAACGCATGCCTTTCATTTTCTGAGGCAGGTATTTCAAGCATTTTGTACATGTTGAAACAGGATAAGGCAACTCCTAATTGCTTAAAAGTTGCTGAAATTTAAATAACATGAACTGGAATACGGAAGACTTGAAACTCCCTCGAAACAATCAAATAAAATCATTTAAGGGGCTGGATTGTGGAGTTAACGGCGAAGTAATCCTTCTAAAAAACGGAGACGAAATTCACGTGGTGTAACTCATGAAGGATTTGGCTGTTTGCAAGGCTATAGAAGGAGGGCTGCAAAGCCCTCCAAATGAACACAAGCAGCCTCGCCATAACGACAGGTTTTTATCTTGGATTCCAACTTTAAACTTTTTTTGCAAAATAGTTGACTCGCTATTACAATCCTTTTTTCTATTTTGTCTTTCCACTCCAGGTATTTTTTAGATACTCCCTCCAATGGTGACAATGGTCCTTTTTAGGATTGCTATCCCGAGTTCATGTGTTTTAAGAAACTAGCCGGTCCTCCTCAACCGGCTTCTTAGATATCACTGGACGAGGCTGCAAAAATTCACCATAGATCCTGCATTCATCCAGGCGGCAAGAGTTTACGAGCTTACCTTCATGGACACATAGGTCGGGGCAGTCGTCGCACATATCAATTGAGCCGTCGGGAAGAATATCAGGCGCTTGGATGATGCCTATCCCTAAGACATGTACGGGTTTAAAAAGCCGGAACGGATTAATGAAGCTGCGTTTGAGAAATTGAAAAAAGGTGTTGCGAAGAGGGCGATCGAATAAGGACAGTAAAAATATCTCTTTCCCCACTTTGCTGTGGGGATAGACCAAGTAAGATCCCTTTGTAAAATGATATATGCTTTGGATCAACTCCATCGCTTTTTTACCATACCCGCCAAGTACTTTGCCATTACCACTTACAATCAAATTACCGATCAACCATTTAATGGAAGAATGATCAACGGTGCCCCCTAGGTAGCTGCTAGCTTCATATCCCTTGAAGTGACTCCTGACCAGGGCATAAAGTTGCTTAGAGGTGATTTTCTGTGTTTCGTCAGAACTATCTTTACCGGAGGTATACCCAAGGCTGTTAGAATTTACATTTACCTCCTTACCCTTGGAAAAGTAGGCGATCCCTTGTGTAGGCATAGTCCTGTAAGTGATAAGAGAGATCCCATTCACCAACCCGGCATTGTCAACGGCCCATTGGATAAATGCAGGAACTTCTTCCAGGTTACCGTCATGGACAGTTATCCCAAAGCTGGCATTCAGCCCCGCTTTTTTAGACATTTTGGCAAATTTGATCCGTAGATCATTCAATTCCATTTCGCTCCCAATTTTTTTCTTTTTGAATTCGGGTCGGACCTGCGTGGTATCCATATGGAAACTGAAGCCAGTGAGCCCGGCATCTTTTAGGTCAGAAAGCATTTTGGTTGAAAGAGCGTAGCCATTAGTAAGAATTATGCTCTTCATCTTTAATGCTTTGATATAACTCACGATGTCCAAAATGCGTGGGTGTAAGATAGGTTCTCCGCCAGCCAGCGATATATTGTCACAATTTCGCCATTGCTTCATGAAGGAGATCTCTTCCTTGATCTGCTTCAAACTCTTGTGACCTTCACCCATGATTAGCCTGTAACAACCATCGCATTTAATATTACACACATCGGTAACTTCAACCCAGCCTATGGGATTATCATTCATAGACCAAGGCAACCTGTATAGGTCCTTTTTCTTTACATGGAAATTCGTTTTCATCAACTATGAAATTATAATGGATATTTGGAGGGGAATCTCTGGTATTTTTCTTTAAAAATCAATGACCTGGATTACCGGTAGATATTTGACCAACTATGAGTTCTCCGTGTGCTTTTCTTGTGTCCAATCTCGGTCAAGGTGGAATGAAATGGGATAGAGTTAGGAATATTAAATTAGATATTTAGGTCTAAATAACTGATATTTAAACCTGGATAAAAACAGGTGAGCCTAATGCAGGCTTTTTACTGCCTGGCGAAGAGCCATATTTTTGAATTGAACAGGAACGTGGATTTAGTATCCATGGAATAATTTTTTTAATGAAAATACTTTTGATCTCACCGGCTGTAGATGCCGACCGAAGAACCAACAAAGGCCTTATGATGCCTCAACTAGCCCTTTATATTTTAGAAGGGCTTACGCCTTCAGAACATGAAGTTACGCTCATAGAAGAAGAGGCTCAAGAGATTGACTTGGAGCAAGAATGTGACCTGGTAGGCATAAGTTGTATGACAGCCAACGCGCCCCGGGCCTATGAACTTAGTCGCGAATTTAAGAAAAGAGGTAAAACCGTAGTGCTTGGCGGGGTACATCCCACATTGCGGCCGGAGGAAGCTTTGCAATATGCAGACTGTGTTGTACTAGGCGAAGCGGAAGGCGTTTGGGAAGATCTATTGCTTGATTTTCAAAACGATCAACTTAAAAGAAAATATCATAACCCCAAACCTGACCTGTCGAAGTATGTTCCTAAGAATTTCAGCAGGATCGTCCATGGCGGTTTTTTCAATCTTATACCGATCATGACTACTCGTGGCTGTCCTTACAATTGTGATTTTTGCTGCGTTACTAACCTTTTTGGTAGGAAAATAAGACATGTTCCCATAGAAAATGTAGTACGTGACATCACGCAGTCGAAGGCAAAAAAGTTCATGTTCTTAGATGACAACATTATAGGCCAGCCCAAGTATGCAAAAGCTTTGTTTAAGGCCATTAAACCTTTGAATATTCAATGGGTAGGCCAGGCTTCCGTATCGTTATTAGTCAAAGATCGTGAGCTATTGCGGTTGGCGGCGGAAAGTGGGTGTAAGCTCCTGTTTTTTGGACTTGAAAGTGTGTCCGAGGAGCAGATGAATACCATGCGAAAATCATTCGGCGAGGTTGAACAGCTGGAAAAAGCGCTGCGTGAAATAAAGAAAATGGGAATCCTTATCCACGCCTCGATGGTATTCGGCTTTGACAGTGATACCAACAAGATCTTCGATGATACTGTCAGGTTCCTTGTGAAAAATAATGTAAGTACCGTTTCTTTCAATGTGCTGACACCTTATCCCGGCACCAAAGTTTACGATGAACTTAAAGAAGACGGCCGATTGATCACCGAAGATTGGAAGTATTATGATCACAACACTGTAGTGTTCCAACCTAAACAGATGACTCCCCATGATTTACAAATGGGTAAGGTTAATGCACGGAAAAGATTTTATAGTCTTGGATCTGTGCTCAAACGATCTTTTGGCAATTTACAAAACCCGCTAGTGTACTTTGCTACTAACTACGGGCATATGTTACAGGCAAGGGTGGAGGAAAAAAGAATGAAAAAGCTGGCGGCGGGCCTATGGCAATCGACTAATGCTCCCAAGTAGTTTCTTGATAAGTTGGCAATCGGCAAAGGGCAGTAGGCATAGCCAACCGGCAAATGTCTACTGCCTGCTGCCACTTTGATAGTACTGCTAGTGTTAAGTTTAGCCTCAAATGACGCATCCGTACAGGATGAGCTAGGTTTGAGGTATTGATCAGTAAGCAATCGGTAAAAGGCAGTAGGCACGATAGGGGGGCGATGGTTTATTGCTGACTGCCGACTTTGAGAATAGGACCGAAAGAATAGGGCGTTCTTGAAAATTGGCTTTGATAGAAGAACGTTTAATTTTGGCACTTTGAGCTATGTTTTTAAGGTGTTTCGGGTGATGCCAGCCTGTAAATGAGCAGTATACGCGTGATTTTTTGGTTCTAAGCCTGGTTTTCATTTTCTTTTGTGCGCCCAAAAGAAAAGGGCGCCAGCAACAAAGCCCATTTTCCCCGCAAAACGCGCTATCCGGCCCCTATACGCCGCTTGTGCACGGCCTCAAATGGGCCGCGCTGTTCCTGGATGTCTCCCCTCCATACGCCACTTGAATTTTCAATGGTGCCCTTCTTAAGGTGAGCAGTAGGCAAAAAAATAGGGTTGTCGATTGCCCATTGCTAACTGCCGACGTTACGAACGGGGTTGGAAAAAATAGCTAACCGTCCAGTTACACTTAACTTAACACTCATCTCCTAACCAGTTCTTAAAGTCCGTGGCCTTCTCGCTACTCACCGTCAAGGCCTCTTCCGTGGGGTGCTGAAGCTCCACCAGTAGTTTGCCTTTGTGGTACTTGTGTACTTTTTTTATGGCCGGGAAATGAACGATAAATTGCCTGTTCAAACGGTAAAATTGGCCCGGGTCTAGCTGATGCATGAGCTCATCCAAATTGAAATCCATGATATGTGTCCTTTCGCTGAAAGTGATCATATGCACAACACCATGCCGTGTTTGAAAATAGGCGATTTCCGAGGTTTCCACGGAGATCAATTCATCTCCTTTTTTCACTAGGAAGCGCGTTTTATATTTCTTGTCATCAAGGCGGATCTGGCTGATCAGCGCATTCAGATCCGGCAGTTCATGCTGGCTTCCAAAAGCGTTTTTCATTTGTTCATACTTGAACAAGCTGGCTTTTAATTCTTCCTTTTTGATGGGCTTTAAAAGGTAATCGATACTGTTTACTTTAAAGGCGCGCAGCATGTACTCATCAAAAGCGGTGGTAAAGATCACCGGCCGGTTGATCTTAATGGAATCAAATATCTCGAAGCTCAGCCCGTCACTTAGTTGGATGTCCATAAAAACGAGGTCAGGAGCATTTTGAATGCCGAACCATTTCACGCTTTCCTCTACACTGTCCAGCACTTCAACGATTTCGATCTGAGGGTCGATCTCCTCGAGTATTTTCTGTAACCTGCGAAAAGCGGGGGCTTCGTCTTCGACAATCAGTACCTTCATTGAATCCATTCTATTTTTAGAAACCCGGTATCCTCGCATTGCGCACATCACCGAACTTTACGAAATGTACAAGACCTTATCGGTCTCCCTATCTTAAAGATAATGTAAATCTATCGTTATTGGAAAAAGTTACATCCTGGGGGCCATAGCCTTTCGGGTATCGTTTGAAATTTGTAACAAGGGAACTGTGACCAAGAAATCCCTGTCAGTGGCGACCACCTCGATGTTTGCTTGTCCAAAATAAGCATATCGTTTCCTGATATTGCTTAGCCCGGTCTTCGTGGATTTTTCGATGACGTTTTTCTTTTGAAGATTGTTTTTCACCACGATAGAACCGTTTTGGTCTACGTAAATCTCTACGTGTAGCGGGTGGTTTTTGGAAATACGGTTGTGTTTTATGGCGTTCTCTACCAATATTTGGATCGTGAGTGGCGCAATGCTCTGGTCTAAATAATGCTGACCTACGTTAAAATCGGTGACAAGATTTTCCGGGTAGCGTATCTTTAAGAGAAAGGCATAATTCTTGGCAAATTCTAATTCTTCACTTAGGCTGACCACCTCTTTATCCTTATTTTGAAGGATATATCGATACACTTCCGAAAGCTTTTCCGTAAACTCGATCGCGATCTTACCGTCTTCAGCGATCAAAGTGGTCAATGTATTGAGGCTGTTAAACAAAAAGTGCGGGCTCATTTGGTTCTGCAACACCTCGAACTGGGTACGGATCTGCTGGTTTTTGAGAGCTTCATTCAATTGTATACTTTTCTTCCACTGTTCGAAGAAGTATACATTTTCATAGATCGAGCCGATCCCGAAGGCAACCACCAAGTTGGTACTTACATGACTAAAGACCACGCTCGGGTCTGTAACCTGCTCGAAGGATTTTGTATTTAACAAAAGACAAAGCAAGGGTTCACCAATGGTGAGAAGAAGGAATAATGCTAGCAGCGTGATCGCCAAACGTTTAGGTGTTTGCCTGATCTGTGGATATCGCCTACGGAAGTACATGAAAATAATAAAGGCCCCATTCCAATAGACCGTGGTAAAGGTTAGGGAAACAAGGTATTTCTGTTCGAACCTTTCAAAAGGCTCCTTGTAGATCATAGCCATGACCGCCGCTACGAGAAAAATACCGATCCAGCGGAAATGGACCTCTTTAAATTTACCTTTTATCATCGTGCCTGGATTTTTGGCTGCTTGCCGTGAATAACACCTCAGCAGCCATTTTGTATTACAAAATAACGGATAATGCCTTTCAAAATGAAGGAGATGCTCCTTAAAGCCGGTGAAAGCTAAAGCGAAACCGGGAAAATCGGCTTTTAAGCAGAAATAAGGTTTTGAATCACCGCAAAACCTGTTTTAGGCCCCTTTTTCCCGGGTCAACACGTATGATCTTGGCTTCATACATATTGTCATTCTTAGACACATAGGGCATGCCTAGCTTAGGGTCAACGAAAATCACATTATCCATGAAGAAAATGACTACAATCATCTTGGCCTGGGCTGCTGCGGTTTGTTCGGCCTACAGCCAAACCCAGACGGTGAAAGGACAGGTTTTAGATGCTCAAGCTGATTACCCGCTGATCGGGGCATCGGTTATTCTGGTGGGATCGGACCCTGTAATCGGGGCAGTTACTGATTTGGATGGAAGGTTCAAGTTGAACGGTGTTCCCGTAGGGCGCCAGTCCCTGGCTGTGCAGTACGTAGGATACAAAAGCATTACGCTTCCTAATGTATTGGTTACGGCAGGCAAAGAGGTAATACTTAACATTCAACTGGAAGAGTCTGTAGAAAAGCTCGCCGAGGTCGTTGTCACTGCCGAGGCAGATAAGAACCTGCCTTTGAATGAATTGGCCAAGGTCAGTGCTCGCACTTTTAGCTTGGAAGAAGTCACTCGATTTTCCGGGGGCAGGAATGACGTCGCTCGTTTGGCGACTACGTTTGCAGGGGTGAGTGCCCCGAACGATTCTCGTAATGATATTGTGGTCAGGGGCAATAGCCCGGTGGGATTACTGTGGAGGATAGAGGGTATACCCGTGGCTACCACTAATCACTTTGCTACCTTAGGTACAACAGGTGGGCCGGTCAATGCTTTAAACACAAACTTACTGCGTACGTCAGATTTTCTTACCGGTGCCTTTCCTGCCGAATATGGCAATGCTAATGCCGCTGTGTTTGACGTAAATTTTAGGAATGGCAATACAGATAACTATGAGTTCACCGGCCAGCTGAGTGCTTTTAGTGGGTTGGAGTTTATGGCGGAAGGACCTTTAAGCCGGGACAATAATTCGTCCTTCGTGATTTCATACCGTTATGGTATTGCCAACGTGGCGGCTACCGGTACCAGTGCTATCCCCTATTATCAAGATCTTTCTTTCAAGATAAATTTTGGACAAACTAAGCTAGGGAAATTTGAGCTCTTTGGTTTAGGTGGGCTTAGCAACATCGATTTCCTCGGGGCTGATATTGATGAAGATGACCTCTTTGCAAATCCCAACGAAGATGCTTATGTGGACAATCAACTAGGACTTTTGGGGCTTAATCATACTTTAAGGTTAAATAAAACCACCTTTCTAAAAACCTCGCTAGGCGCCTCTACCAACTTCAATGAGTTTTTACAAGATAACTTTGTGAATAACGGCGACGGTGATTTAATCACGAAGTACCGTGCGGTGAATGCCCAAAATAGGGAAAGCCGACTTACATTTGCGTCTACACTGAACAAGAAGTTCAACGCTCAATGGAGCCTGCGTGCCGGGGTAGTCGCAGAGCGATATATCCCCGACTTTTTTACAGAAGACAGGGATAACCGGGCGAGCATACCGGATAACAACGCCGATGGTATCCCGGATTTCTTCCTGCTCAGTCGTGACCTTAACGAAAGTTACCATCTCCTCCAAGGGTTTGCACAGGCTGAACATAAACTTACCGATGAGCTGAGCATCACTGCCGGGTTGCATTCGCAATACCACGATCTTACCGAGGCCTTTGCCCTTGAGCCCCGGGCGGCGGTGAGCTGGCAAGCGAGGCCTAACCAGCGCTGGAGCTTTGCCTATGGCCTTCATGCGCAAGCCATACCTTCACCTATTTTATTTTTTGAAGAAGAGGTATCGCCTGGCGAATTTGAGGCTACCAATACCGACCTTGACTTTATGAAAAGTCACCATTTTGTACTGGCTTATGATCGTAACCTCGGTTCAGATTGGCGTTTGAAAGCGGAAACTTACTATCAAAGCATTTTTGATGTTCCCGTGGAAATAAGCCCCAGCAGCTATTCGGTGATCAATGAAGGAGCAGACTTTACTTTTGAAGAAATAGGATCATTGGTCAATGAAGGTGTAGGGACTAACTATGGGATAGAGCTGACCCTAGAGAAGTTTTTCAGCAAAGGATACTACATGCTCATGACCACTTCGCTTTACGAATCTACCTACGAAGGGAGTGACGGTATAGAACGCAGCACGGCGTTTAACAATAATGTCATTTACAATCTCCTTTTCGGTAAAGAATGGAAGTTTGGCGAAGGCGGAAAGAATGCCTGGACCTTTGATACCAAGCTTACGACCGCTGGGGGCGTTCCCTTTACTCCTGTGGACCTAGAGGCTACTCGTGCTAATGCCGGCCGCGAGGTGCTTAGGAATGATATTGCATTCAGCGAGCGCTATGGTGAATACTTTCGCTGGGATGTGAAATTTGGTGTACGACTGAACAGTGCCAAACGTAATATCTCCCACCAGTTTTTCATAGACCTGCAAAATGTGACCAACCGCGAAAATGAATTCTTGAGAAGGTATAACGAGGTCACGGATGAGATCAACCGGGTAGACCAGATCGGTTTCTTCCCGGATGTGCTCTACAGGATACAGTTTTAATATACTGTTCAGCGTAGCGTCATGGTATGCGCTTGACAGGTAAACACCATAATTATGAATATAGCCAATAACAAGATACTACTGACAGGGGGTTCTTCCGGGATAGGCCTTGAGATGGCCAGGCGACTGAAAGTTTTGGGTAATGAAGTAGTGGTAACCGGTAGGAGCCGGCAAAAACTCGAAGCGGTGGCCAAGAGATATAAACTGGATATTTACCAGTGCGATTTATCACATCAAGACCAGTTAGAAGGCCTTTTAGACGCCATTAACAGTCAATACAAGGGGGTTAACATGCTTATAAACAATGCCGGCGTCCAGTATAATTATAGCTTTACAGGAGAGGTGCTGTTTAAAGACATCGAATACGAAGTAGATGTGAATTTTAATGCAGTAGTGAAACTATGCACGGCTTTTGTCCCCTTACTAATGGGGCACAAAGAAAGTGCGATCATCAACGTTTCGTCAGGGCTGGCCTTAAGCCCTAAGAAGTCTGCCCCGGTATACTGCGCTACCAAAGCCGGGGTGCATATGTTTACAAAGGCGCTACGCTACCAGTTGGAAGGGTCAAACATCAAAGTGTTCGAGGTATTACCACCATTGGTGGATACCCCCATGACCAAAGGTAGGGGTAAAGACAAAATCACGCCAGCACAGCTGGTGGATGAGTTCATGATCGGGCTGGAAAGAGACCGTTACGAAATGAACATAGGCAAAGTAAAATTGTTGAAAATGATGCACCGCATCTCGCCTGCTATGGCTGATAATATTTTAAAAAATGACTAACATGATAGAAGTATTCGCCACTAACATACAGGACCACAAAGATGCCCGTATTGTCCAAGGACTTTTCCGGATCGTGTTCCCTAAATTTAATATCAATTTTGATCTCGCTGATTCCGATCATGTTTTAAGAGTTGAATCTTCCACGCAGATCGACCAGGGTGCGATTATGCGATACATTCAAAAAATGGGGTTTGCCATCCGTATCCTGGAGTGAGTTCAAAAGACATGGAGTAGGTGTAGTTAAAACGTATTTTATTGTCCTTCAAAGAAAGATGAAATGACAAACAGTGAAGTGTTCCAACTCTGCAATACCGCCGTATTACCGGCTTGGGTGATCCTTATGGTATTTCCAAAGAAACCCTGGAGAAACTTAACCATTTATACTTTTTGTATTTTTCTATCGGGGGCTTATGCCTTGTATGTTTTTAGGGATATTTCGGCTTTTGACCCAGCCTCTTTCAGCAGCTTAAATGGGGTAAAACAACTTTTTGCACGAGAAGAGGTTATTTTGGCCGGCTGGATACACTACTTAGCCTTTGACCTATTGGTGGGCAATTGGATCGTGAACCAATCCATAAAATATGGCATTCGACACCTTTGGGTGGTACCGTCCTTATTTCTTTGCTTTATGTTAGGCCCTATCGGGTATTTGACTTTCTCGGGAATAAAAGTATTAAAAACGAAACGTCTTGCTTGAAACGTTTACCCAGGTATTTGCGGCCAATAAAACGCTGGCCTATGGAACGCTGGTTTTTGTGTTTATTTCGACGTGCATTTTGCTTCTCATCCCTTTTGAAAGCAGGGAGTTGCTTGGGATCAATCTTTGGATCAAGCCCTTAAAATTTGCGATCTCGATAATGATTTTCCTGGCGACCAGTGTATTCATGCTTGAGCCTTTACCCTATACCAAGCCGTGGGTAAATTTCCTTAGCTGGGTCCTTTTGATCACCATGCTGATCGAGATCTTTTGCATCATCTTCCAAGCTTCCCGCGGCCAACTTTCTCATTTTAATGTTACTGACCCTATTGGTTCGGTCATGTTCCCGCTGATGGCGACAGCTATAACCGTAGCATACTTAGTATATGCGGTAGTACTTATAGATTATTTTAGGTTAGAAGTGAACTTGTCAAATGAACTTACCTGGGCCATTCGATTGGGCATTATTATTTTCCTTTTTGGTGCCGTTACCGGTTTTATGATGGGCGGTAACCTTAAACATTCTGTAGGGGTAGCCGATGGAGGCCCTGGTCTTCCTTTTACAAATTGGAGTACCGTGGCGGGCGACCTCAGGGTGTCACATTTTGTAAGCATACACGCCATACAAGTACTCCCCCTGCTGGCCCTGTCCCTCAAGGCTTACAACAGGCCGTTTCCACTGAAAGACCTGCAAATCATCTTTGTCTTTTCGGCACTATACTTTGCATTTATGGTGCTCACGCTAATTCAAGCGCTACTTGGGCGACCTTTTATCCGCCTGTAAAGCCGCTTACCTGTAAAATGCCGTTTCGGGTACTCCTGGAAAGTAATAAATCGAAGGATTTGGCTACTAACCTATTGATTTCTAAATTATACATCAAAATCTTTAACATGAAAGTAGAAAGAATGAAAAAAAGGATACAAAAAGGGATTTCTAAGCTGGCATTCTTTGCAGTAGGTTTTGCAATAGGCATGGTATTGGCCGGGCAGGTAAACGCACAAAAAGGTCCTACCTCACTCTTGTGGAAGATCGAAGGTAAGGGGCTGGCAAAACCTTCTTACCTTTACGGTACCATTCACCTGATCTGCCCCGATGATTTTTTTATGACCGATGCTACTACTAAAGCACTTGACAATGTAGAACAAGTGGTGATGGAATTGGATATGGACGACCCACAGATCATGGTTAAAATGCAGCAAATGTCCGTAAGCCCCAATGGAGAGAACATCAGCAGTGAGTTGAGTGACGAAGAGGCAAAACTGGTAAATGAATTTTTTAAAACGAATTATGGCGTAGACCTGTCCCAATTAGGTATGGTCAAGCCTTTTGCGCTGCTTTCTATGGTGCTGATGAAAAGTATAAACTGCGATCAACCTGCTTCTTACGAAACCTCTTTTGTACAAGAGGCTGCTAAAAGAGAGCTGGAGGTGAGTGGGTTGGAAACCGTAGCCTTCCAAGTGGGCCTTTTCGACGACATACCCCGGAAAGACCAGGTCAGCTGGCTCGTAGAAACCATCAGTGAAAAGGAGGACACATTGGAAGAGTTTAACCGGATGGTGGCGGCTTACAAAAAACAAGACCTGCATGCTTTGTTTGAGATCATCTTACAAAATGATCAATTTACAGCTTATGCGGATCCCTTACTGTACCAACGGAACAAAGACTGGATCGGTAAAATAGAGGCTTTAGTAAAAGACAAACCTACGTTTATTGCAGTGGGTGCAGGACATTTAGGGTCTAAAAAAGGGGTAGTATCGTTACTCAGGAAAGAAGGATACAAAGTAAGCCCGGTAAAATGATCCCAACATCGAAAGAAATACCCAAAGCGAAGGCATAGTTGTTCCCCGGGATATGATGTAAAGATTATCATATCCCGGGGAATCTTCATTCTTGGCCCAGCGAGGTAAGACGCTCAATATCATTATTGACAGAAAGCGTAAGCAGCGTAGTGGCAGTACAAAATACTGGGCTGGTGATACAATGATGCCCCCTCCAGCTTCCATTTTCCTCTTGGATACTCATGAGCCGGTTAGAGATATTTTGATACCACTGCTTCCAGCTTCCATCATTATTCACCACGAGGGATTCACCTGTTTGCAAATAGCTCAAAAACTCCTCGCCCCCGTTATTTCCAAAACCGTCCATGACGGCATCCTCTTGTGCCTTGTTTTTTGAGGACTCGTAAACTTGGTAAGATGTAGTGTAGCGCATTGCCTCATCCCGGCTATACCCCAGTAAGACAAGGTTTTCAATAGAAACCTCGGCATCTTCCCCTAGCTGCCCTTCCTTTTTAGCATCTGCCATTTTTTCACGCACTTTCCGGGCCTCTTTGGCGCTGGAACGTACTGAACCTGAGACGGAATAAAGCACAATACCGGCGGCTTCCTCCATTTTTACGTCACCGGTAGAAGGATTATAATTGCTTTTTTGATATTCCCGGGCTTTGTCCAAAACGGCTCTCTCTACCTCTATCCCCTTATGTTCCGCCGCTTCTAGCGCCGTGGTAGCCATAGACGACTGTAAAACACCAGCCCAGCCAGCCCCTTTGAAACTCCCGTTGTCATTTTGGGCACGTTCGATCTTATCTACACATTGGTCCAAACTGGTTTTTACACGATCTTTCAAAGTTTGATCATGGTCTAAGTGATCCAACAGGTTTGAGAAAAACTGGGCGGTCAATACCGCATCGATATGGTTCCCAAGTTTTGTTTGTATCTGGGTTCCGGAGAGGGGTGTGATCTTGAGCCTGTCACTTGGAGTAGACTCTACTTCATCTATGAGATAAAACAAAGCTTTTTTCAGTTCATCACGATATTGACCGGATGTCAAGGTGCTTCCTGTCCTTAACAGCGCCATGGCTACCATGGCGGTAGTGGCCGGGTCGGTTTGTACGGCATGGGGGTCCAACACATCTTGCCGCTGGTGGCTGCCGGCTCCCCATCCCCCGTTGGCTTGCTGGGCCTGTATCATCCAACCTAACCCCTTGTCAATCGCGTATTGTACCTTTCCAGGAGTGGGGTACCTGCTGGGTATGGAAACCTCTTCTCCAAAAATAGTTCTAAAAACACATCCACGTGGAGTGATACATAGGGTGATGTCCCGGCTCGATGTGGGAATACGGGTTTTACTTGATTGGGGCATGGCCAGGATAAGCATACTCCCGGCGAGGAGGGCAAGCCCCGATGTTTTTAGTATTGTCATAACGATTTGAATTTTTGGTTTAACTGCACATAGGATGAGATCATAATCCAAATTCCATAAATCGTTACATTTTTTGTTTTTAGTTATGGCTGGGTGAGTGATCCTGGCTTGTCAAGTTTTGTTTAAAGAAGCCTTGTAAAGAAATATGAAATTGGAAATCAGGAAGAGGAAACCGGTAGTGTTCGGAGAAAGTACCATCGGCGCAATTTTGGAAAGGATACTCGAATTGAGATTCACCATTTTTGGCTGAAGATCGATGATTCGAAACGGTTTGTATCGTTGTTTCCCTGGTTTCCTCTTTCTGATTCCTGGTCTCAACTGTTTCCCCCTGTTTTTTAATTTGATAGCCTAGGACTAAACGTCAAGGTGCCTGTACTTCATCCGCATGAATTAAGATGCCAAGGCCAGTTGCTAATCCTTCTAAAAAAATGAATCTTTGTGGGTTTCTCATTCCCTCATGACCAAAGCCAAAGAAGCCAAAGAAACCCCATTGATGAAGCAGTACAACGCCATTAAGGCGAAGTATCCGGGTGCACTGCTGCTTTTTAGGGTAGGAGATTTCTACGAAACGTTCGGCGAAGACGCCGTCAGGGCGAGCAAAGTACTGGATATTGTCCTGACCAAACGCGCGAATGGAGCAGCTTCGCATATAGAGCTGGCAGGTTTTCCCCATCACTCGCTGGACACCTACCTGCCTAAGTTAGTGAGGGCAGGGAACAGGGTGGCGATCTGTGACCAGTTAGAAGACCCGAAATCTGTAAAGGGGATTGTTAAACGCGGGGTAACGGAGCTGGTCACCCCCGGCCTTTCTTTCAACGATAATGTACTTGACCGGAAGACTAATAATTTCTTGGCGTCCTTGTACTTTGGAAAGAATCAAGCAGGCGTATCCTTTCTTGACCTTTCTACCGGGGAGTTTATGACAGCCCTCGGATCAAAAGAATATGTATCCAAACTCTTCCAAGGGTTCAGGCCCTCGGAAGTGATCCTTTGCAAATCCAATCGTGATGAATTCGAAGCCCTGTTCCGGGAAGAATACTTGACGCACACGTTGGATGATTGGATCTACAACTTCAGCTTTAGCTATGAAAAGCTTATTACTCATTTTAAAACCACTTCGCTAAAGGGGTTTGGCATAGAAGGGATGGAAGAGGCTATCATTGCTTCTGGCGCGGTGCTACATTACCTGGAAGAAACGGAGCACAAGGAGGTTTCCCATATCTCATCCATCTCGCGGATCGACGAGGACAAGTACGTTTGGTTGGATAAATTCACGATCCGCAACCTAGAATTGATCTATGCCCAACATGATGGAGGTGTGCCGTTGATAGAAATATTGGACCATACTGTTACCCCTATGGGCTCGAGGATGCTTAAAAAGTGGATGGTGCTCCCGTTAAAAGAGCTTCCAGCGATCCAAGAGAGGCTTTCCGTAGTAGAGGCATTTTTCAATGACCACGACCCGTTAGAGGAAACGCGGCGATGTCTTAAGCAGATCGGCGATTTGGAGCGGCTTATTTCCAAGGTAGCCGTAGGGCGTATCAACCCCAGGGAGATGCTCCAGCTTAAAAAAGCCTTACGAAATACGATACCTATTAAAAGTTCACTCTCGGGCAGCGATATTGCCCCGTTGAAAAAGCTTGCGGACCAAATGAATACCTGCGAGTTTCTCTTGGAGAAGATAGAGAAAGAACTTAAAGAAGACGTCCCTATCGTATCCAACCAGGGGAACATTATGAAAGATGGGATCAATGCAGAACTCGATGAACTGCGAGAGATCGCTTTTTCCGGTAAAGATTACCTTCTCCAAGTACAGCAAAGGGAAGTAGAACGCACGGGTATTCCCTCTTTAAAAATAGCATACAACAAAGTATTTGGATATTACTTAGAGGTAAGTAATGCACACAAAGATAAAGTACCCGCCGAATGGATACGCAAGCAGACGCTGGTAAATGCAGAGCGGTACATTACCGAAGAGCTGAAAGTATACGAAGAAAAAATATTAAGCGCAGAGGATAAGCTCATTGTCCTTGAGCATAAGCTTTTCCAGGACCTGGTGGCTGATGCGGCCGATTACGTAACCCCTGTACAACAGAATGCCCGGGTACTGGCCACGTTGGATTGTCTTACTTCGTTTGCCCAGGTAGCGGCGGATAACGAATATACCCGTCCCGAGGTCAATGATTCTACGGTGATAGATATCAAAGACGGCCGGCACCCCGTTATTGAAAAGCAACTGCCCATAGGTGAAGTTTATGTTCCTAATGATGTTTTGCTGGATAATGACGAACAGCAGATCATGATCATCACAGGGCCGAACATGGCTGGAAAATCAGCTCTTTTGCGACAAACCGCCCTAGTCGTATTGATGGCCCAGATGGGATCGTTTGTTCCTGCTAGAGGTGCTAAGATCGGTTTGATCGATAAAGTTTTTACACGCGTGGGTGCCTCGGATAACCTGTCTAAGGGCGAGTCTACCTTTATGGTAGAAATGACCGAAACGGCTAGCATTCTTAACAACCTTTCGGATCGTAGCCTGGTGCTGATGGACGAAATAGGACGTGGCACCAGTACCTATGACGGGGTGTCCATTGCCTGGTCTATCGTGGAGTTCTTACATAATCACCTCGACCACCGGGTAAAAACACTCTTTGCTACCCACTATCACGAACTCAACCAGCTCACCGAGGATTTTCCAAGGATCAAAAATTTCAATGTATCTGTGAAAGAGGTGGGAGATAAGATCTTATTCATGCGAAAGCTGAAAGAAGGAGGCAGCGAGCATAGCTTTGGCATCCATGTGGCTCAACTCGCCGGTATGCCCAACAAAGTAGTGATCAGGGCCAATGAGATCATGCGTTTCCTGGAGAAGGATAAACATAAAAACGATACTTCGGAAAAACTGAAGGAAGTGCCCAAAGCCAATTACCAAATGAGCCTTTTCGAAGCGGACCCTCGCTTCAAAACCATCCAAGAAATGATGGACAGCATTGACATTAATACCATCTCACCGGTAGAGGCATTGCTGAAGCTAAATGAGATCAAACAAACCCTCACGCAAAAAGGGGGAAAGGTGAACTAATACTTCATACCTAGGCATCTTATTGGCTGATTATGTGGAATTTAATCCCATAATTTTTTGGTGGTTTAAAAAAACAAGATAGTTTTACATAGTTTCAATATTGAAATGTAACTATTCTTTTAAAAATTTGCAATGTAAAGCATTGCATGTTCCAACATTTATTAATTTAATCCAAGAGTATGATAAAAATTACCCTCAAACTCCTTGTGTGGATCACGTTTTTGACAGGGAGTCTAGCGAGTTACGCTCAAGAAGTAGCTGGCGGGTTTTCTTATGGGATCAAATTAGGTCCTGTAGTGAGTTCGTTCAGTAGCTCCCAGCCTCATACTGGCTTAAACCTTGGCGTTACTGCCGGCGGATTTGCCGCTTACCAGTTCAGTGACCTAGTCGCCATCCAAGCCGAAGTAGCCTACTTCCAGCAAGGAGGATCCTACGTTCAATTTATTGACGACACCAGGTTTGGCGCTCCCGACAATTTCCTCACCAGGAATGTGAAAGACGCCAACGTGATATTGCATAATGTCTATATCCCGCTTCAAGCCAAGATCACACCGTTTTCAGGTTCAATATCTCCCAGTTTCCTGCTAGGACCGTACGCTGACATTAATTTTGCAGCTACGGAGAGCTACGAGCGCACGGGTGTGATCGATGGCCGTGTTTACACTACCGCTTCCGGTGATGATGTGGTTACCGACCAGTACGAGATGTTCCAATTCGGAGCGGCCGCAGGATTCCAATTCGAGTTCCCTTTCCAAGGAGATCGGGAAATCGTGATCAATGGTACCTATAAATATGGGATCACCCCGATCAAAGAATCCTACAGTTACATTGATTTTAACGAGGTCACCGAAGATATAACGAGCAATGCTTTCGCCTTGACCATCGGTATCCAATTTTAACCAAATACCTTATTCATTAACCAACAATTTTTTAAAGTTTTTAAAAACCTACAGTACCATGAATTACAATACGAAAAAGACAATTATAACCACCCTTTTGTCTTGTTTATTTATAGCTGGAATCTTCACCGCTTGTGATGATGATTTCACCGAAGAAGACGCTTTAAATGCGCAGCAGACCATTGATCTTTCTATTCACGTGATAGATTTCTTTAATACTACATCACTCCAAGATGTTAGTGTTTCGGTTGTGCAAGATGGAACTACCATTAGCGGCACTACTAACGAACAAGGTGTAGCCACCTTTACGGATATTGAGATTGGGGGTAGCATTCCTGTCACCGTCAGTAGGGAAAACTATACCACTGTGCAGCGCCTTGTGAGCGTCAATGTTACTAATTTCAGGCAAGGACAGCGTACCGAGACTATCCCTGTACTATCTCTTACAGAAAACACGGGTACAATCACAGGAAGGCTAGAGATTGAAACTGATGTTACCAATGAAGATACGGAAATAGTACCTGAAGGAACCGAAGTAACGGCTATTTTGGACATTGACGACCTCAATGGGATCAATGTAATTGAAATCACAGCTACTACGGACGCTAATGGATTTTATGAACTTGTAGTCCCTGCCACAAGCAATGGTATCAATTACGAACTAACCTATGAAACCCTTACGCTGGATCAAAGGATTGCAAAAAATGGTAACGAAGGTGATCTTGATTTTCCTGAAACACTTCCGTCCATAGATAATATTTCCACAGTTTTTAATCCGCGTGGCTCATCTGTAGATGTGCCTTCTGTTCCTTCTTTGGTAGCAGCTGTTCCAGCGCCTGCAAACGGGCGACGTGCGATTATCACAAATGTTAATACATCCAGTGATGGGGTTATTACTAACATTAATGTGTTTAATACAGGATCAGGTTACACCGGCTCTGAAGTAGCCGTTACGATTACTTCATTATTCGGGGGTACGGGTGCAGATATTACGATCCCTGTGGAGGTTGGTTCTAATGGTCAGCTTTCTATATTCGCGGATATCAACGATGGCGGTACTGGCTATCCAACTTTTTTTGAGGCAAATAGTGCGCAACAGGCAGGTCCAAACTTTGATTTCTTCGTAGAAGTACGAACTGCTGAGATATTGACAGTAAACGGGGATTATGGTACCGGGACTTTCAGGAGTCAGCGTATCCAGTAGAACTCCAAAACGCGTTGACCAGCAATGGTTCATAAAGTATTAATGACTTGAAAGAATTAGAATGCAAAAAAAAGGAATATATCTACTACTAGCTATGCTGGTCATGGGTACGTTCATTGTCAGTTGTGATGATGATGGACTCTCTGAAGAAGACGTTATGGAACTGGCATCCAGGAACTCTTCTGTCTATGTACTAGTGAGCGAGGAAGGTAGCGGACGTGCTATTGCGGGAGCTACTGTGACGTTGTCTTTAGCCGGTGGACCGGTATCGTCGGAGACTAACAACGACGGGTTGGCCTTTTTTCAAGAAGTCCAACAAGGTGACGTACGCATGCAAGTTTCTCGGGAAGGATATTTTGATTTTTCCAGGGAAGTCTCGTTTTTCAACGAGGGTAGGGGAACTACAGACAATGTTAGCGTAAGACTTTTCAGTGAAGATGAGGCAGCTACCATTACAGGTCAAGTTCAAATACAAACGGATTTGACCACAGAAGAGCCGGAAGTCATTGCCGGTTTAACGATCAGTGCTTTTGCCGGGAACGAGCCGTTAGCCCAAGCGGTTACGGATAATGAAGGAAATTATTCATTAATGATACCCACAAGTTCTGACGGACGCTCAATTTCTTTGTTTTTCCCAGGCGTGCAGTTTGACCAGAGAATAGCCTTGGTTGAAGAAACAGGTATTGAGATAAGGACGGCACGAGGTACAGTGTTTCAACCTTATGAAGCTGCTACTGCCCTCCCCAATACGGCAAACATACAGGCAACCGTTGGTCCTCCTGTTTCAGGTTGGAACCCTAACAGGCAAGCGTACATTAAGGCTTTGGTGGTAGAATTTGGCGAAATAGTTGACATTGAGCTAGGAGATATAGGCTATGGTTATAATCTTACGTATCCTGTTTCTATCAATTCGCCTGGAGGAGGAAGTAATGCATCCATAAATCTCTTTGCAGGTTTTCGATCCAATGGGTGTTCATTTCCTGCTAATCGTATTATCTATGATTATGATATTCAAAATGACGGATTTGGATATCCTGATTACGAACCTAACCAAAACGTGAGTACAACACATCCGAAATTCTTGTTCACAGGTTGTGATCAGCTTGTACGGAATAGAACTTTTTGGCTTAGGAGTGGCGAGGTGCTGGATGCCAGCGTTACTTATGGCACCGGGACTGTCCTGGGAGAAATTGAATAACGGGAAACTTCGTAAATCGCTTGAACATAACAGGAGGCTGTCTTAAAAAAGGCAGCCTTCTTTTTTAGTCCCGTAGTCGCTTCTCCATAAATTCTGTGCTATTGATTTTGATCATTGTAATCATTCCGTCAATTTCAGCGATACAAGGATTTAGACCGGGTAGAATTTTTGTAATTCTCAACTTAACGAAATACTCTCTTCTTTGACGATAACAATCTTGGAACCTAATCTGTTGATTTCATCGTTAGGTTAACGGAATGGTAGTCTTACTATGGTAGGAAATACCTACTTTTGCAGAATCTGAGACAATAAAATAATAAAATGGCACAGGAAACGGTCGTATTGGAAAACAGGAAAAAACCCATCCTCAAACAAGAAATAGCTTTCTTGATCGTACATTTACTTCCCTTAGCGGCCCTATGGACCGGTGCTACCCTATTTGATTGGATCATTTGTGCTTTCCTGTACTTTTTTCGTATGTTTTGGATCACGGGAGGGTACCATCGCTATTTTGCACATAAATCGTACAAGACCTCACGCTGGTTCCAATTTGTGATCGCTTTCCTTGCCCAAACTTCAGCCCAGAAGGGCGCGCTATGGTGGGCGGCGCACCACAGGCATCATCACCGGCATAGTGACACCCCCGAAGATCCCCATTCTATGAAGCTGTATGGGTTTTGGTACTCACATGTAGGATGGATCATAGGGCCCGACTATAAGGAAACAGACTATAAAACGATAGGCGACTATGCCAAATACCCGGAGCTAGTATGGTTAAACAAGCACTACTTGGTGCCACCCGTCACACTAGCTGTTTTAGTGACGGCTTTGGGCGCTTGGGTAAATGGAGGCAGCCCCTTGCTTATGTTTACACATCATGGGTTGTCTACGTTATTTGTCGGCTTCTTTTTGAGTACGATCATCACATACCATGGTACCTTTTCCATTAACTCTATCATGCATAAGTTTGGCAAGCAGCGCTATGAATCAGGTGACGAATCCAAGAATAGCCTATGGCTGGCCCTATTGACCCTCGGTGAAGGTTGGCATAACAATCATCACTACTACGAGGTGGCCGCGCGGCAAGGCTTCTTCTGGTGGGAAATCGACATTACTTATTATGGGTTAAAAGTATTAAGCTGGATGGGGCTCATACATGACCTGAAAGGGGTGCCTGATCATGTAAAATATTCCAAAAATAAACAACATGCCAAAAAACTAGCCAATCAACTGAAGCAGAAGGAGATCACGGTATCCCAGTTGAGAAAGTCTGCGTAGTAAAGAGGGCTTGCAGTCTACTTTGGAGTAATCCATCATTTAGCAATAAAAAGTCAACTTGGGGTACTATTTAGTCCATAGTATTGAGTCGTGAGTCTTGAGTAGGTTGTTCGTAGAGGCAGTGTAGAACATTGGATCTATACTTTATCATGAAATGAAACCCTTACACGTTGGGTCTTTTCGCTAAAAAGAGCCGGGTTATGGATTTCTCCGTTTGCCAGTTCCACACTTTGATGGTTAAATTATTTTTTAACCTGGACTCGATTAAAAAATGAACGTCATTCCGTGCCGGTGGCTGTGGGAGGGCTAATGGCGAGAGCCGGAATCTGCTGGGTCGTAGAACGGAAGCTAATCCCCAGTTCAAAGACTGCGAAATCATGCTAAACCTCATTTTAGTCTAGGCTACAGTGATTTTAAAACTCCGGTTTTTAGGTTCCTTGATTAAACTCAACAGTCGGCAATAAACAATCGGCAAACCCCTATTTTGCCTACTGATAAAGAGATCTTCCCAATACCTCGAACATATTCGTTATGTACCCGTCGTTAACGTAACGGGACACTAATACACTACTACTTCTGTCCAATCCTCCGTAGACAGGTATTTTTGTGATATTTCCCTAACGTTTTCACAATTGAACTGCTGCAGGGCTGAAAAGTAGCGGTTATAATAATCGTAGTCCATTCCATGTAAGTGGACGTTCTTAAATTTTTCCAAAAGCTGGAAAGGGGAATTGATCTCGGATTGAAAGCTTCCCATTAGCTGTGTTTTAGCCGTTTCGAGTTCGTTGATGTCATTAAATTCAGCCAATGATCTCACCTCTTTCTTGGTCTCATTGAGCGCTTGGTCCAGGAGCTTTACATTCACTTCTGCTCCTAACGCCCAGTATGAACCATTTTTCAAAGGGATCACACTGGAGCTTATCCCGTAAGTCAATCCTTTATCTTCCCGTATATTTTTCATGAGCCTGGAGCCAAAATAACCTCCCAGCAGGTGGTTGGTAATTAGCAAAGGAACATAATCTGTATGGGTTTTTTCCAAGGTAACTTTACCAATACGAATAGAGGCTTGTACTGATTCATGATTGCCATTGTTCTGTGTAGCCGTAGGAGGAAGGTCCCGCTTTTGGATCATCCTATGTTCGAGTGTCCAGGAATTGAAAGAGGATTTTAAAGCCGCTATGGACTGCGCTGATGGAGCGCCTGACAGGAATAGCTGTAAATCACCTTTCATATTTTCGCGATGAAAAGCTTGTAAGTCATCAGCCGATATTGCCCGGATGTCGTTTTCATCCAAGATACGCCCATACGGATGGGTGACGCCAAAGAGTATTGACCTAAGTCTTTTGCTAGCGACAATATTGTTTTTTTTGTTCCTCACCTGGAGCTGGGCTACCTGCTGGTCCTTTTGTAAGTTGAGCTCGCCTTCCTCAAAAGAAGGAGAGTCTATCATCTCTACAAACAAGGGCAGCAACTTTTCTAAGTGACGATCCAGGCAGTACAGTGCTATACTGGTGTAATCCAACCCGGGATTAATGTCTAAGAAGGCACCATGAGCGGCAAGCGTACCGGATATCTGCTTTGATGAGTAGGAGCGGGTGCCCTCTCTCAGCATGGTTAAACACAGCAAAGCTACCCCGCGTTTCTGTTCAAACCACGCACCTCCCTTAGGGAAAAGGGCTTCTAACTTTACCACAGGCTGATCCCCACTTTCCAAAAAATGGAAAGTAATCCCTGGATCAAGCTTTTCGGTTATAACGTGCTGGAAGTCCACCTTCGATACGGCATATTGCCGGGGTGGACGGCTACGATCAAGCATTAATCAATGACAGACTCCTCTTCGGCCTCGCTTTTGTCAAAATTGAACAATAGGGAAAATCGAAGGGTCTCCGCTAGTGGATGTTCCTGCTCCTGGGGCACAAGGTAGGCGAAGTCGATACCGAAAACTTGGTATCTAAAACCGAGGCCCACGGTAAGGTATTTACGATTCCCTTTATCTTCTGCTTCATAAAAATAACCGAGTCTTGCCGCAAACTTATCGTTATACCAATATTCCGCCCCTGCTGAAACGGTCACTTCTTGCAGTTCTTCGCTGAAGCCGTCTTCAGCGTCACTAAATGATCCGAACATACCGCCGAGGAGAGAAAGATCATCTTCACTGCCGTCAAATTGCGGGCTAGGAACTAGTAGTTTATTAAAATCCAGTCCAAAAGTTATTTTATTGTAAGGATCAAGATCGGTGGTCAGTGCCCCTCCTAGTCTTAAATTAGTGGGAATGGGATCTTCGTTGTTTTCATCCGAATAGGTGATCTTAGCCCCGATATTGGAGAGATTGGCGCCCAAAGCCAAATTACTGCTACTGCCGCCTAGGGCGAGGTCTTTGTTGTAGTATATCGCTAAGTCAGCCGCTACGCTATTCCCCGGCCGTGCTTCCACTCCGCCTGAAGAAAAGCTTCCGGTGAGGTTCGAGTGCATATATCGCGCTACAATCCCTATCCCAAGGTCTTGGCTAAGAGCTCTTGAATAAGTAACATCAAAGGCAAACTCACGTGGGTTGAAGGGGGTACCTTCGTCATTTGCATTTTCCGTGAAAATGATCTCCCCGAGATCAAAATACCTCATACTCACGGCCACCGCTTGCTCTTTTGTAAATTTGTAATAGCCTGATAGATAGGCTATGGACATGTCGTTAATGATCTTGCCTAACCAAGGGGTATAGCTTATTGAAAATCCAATGTCATTTTCTATGAACGCAAGTTTAGCCGGGTTCCAATGCACAGAATTAGCATCAGGACTAGTTGCTACTCCTACATCTCCCATACCCCCAGCTCGTGCGTCCGGCGTAATGCTTAAGAACGGCACGGCTGTTGTGATCACCCTCCTCGTTGAATCCGCTCCCGTTAGGGTAACCGGATTTGTTGTTCCTTGACCCGCTGCCATAGAGGCCACTAATGCGAACATAAATGTTAAGTAGATTGAATTTTTCATAAAGCGATGCTAAGCCTCCAAATATAGTCAATTTATAAGAATAAGTTTTTGAAAATACTGTCCTTTTGCCCCGTCGAGTATGGAACGAACGGTCAACCTGTATAAGTATATCCCGGGCAATAATTTTTGACCTAAGAGACCTGTAGCGTCCCATTCAAAAAGGTCTACTACGGGCAGGCTATCTACAATTTCGAAGTCCAGGTCCCGGACTAGTTCACCCATACTCGATATGATCTGCAAATTGGCCTCGAGATCTTCCCCGGCACGGTTATGCTCGAAAGAAAAAAGTGTATTTGATCGTACAGGATTGGGGGAGTTTTTTAGCCCTGTGACGACGAGGTTATTTGGGTCAGCTACGAAAAACTCAATCTCCGCTTCACCGGGATTGTTAAAGGTATCCCATGCCTTCAACCGTAGTACATGCCTGCCCTCTTCCAAGTCATCTAGTGGAAAGATGACCCAGCCTTCCCGGAAATTATCTTTACGGGCGGTGTAGAAATCATTTAATACAAAAACGGCATCTTCATCTAGCTCGGCAGTGATGCTGTTAGAGATGCCAAACCCCGAAATGTTAATCCCGTTTTCGTCTTCTAGCAAAGCATACAAAACAGTGTTATGACTGATATCCGTCACCCGCGTATTCAGTGTATCTCCTACATACAGTTGTATCCCCGGTCCGGAGGTGTCTGTGGGGGGAGCCGAAGTGGTACCCCCGACCACAATATTTATTTCAGCGCCGTGAGCATCCGATACACCATCATTATGATGGGCATAAAGACTGATCTTACCGGGCTCGTACGACTGCGAGATGTTCTTTGGAACTACGAATTCTACCTCGAATTTACCGTCAGTTACGGTGGCGCTTCCTTTAAAGATCTTATTTTCTTTGGATTCAAATGTGAAGGGCGCGTTAGAATTACCGAAAGTGGTCTTAGATACTTCATCATCAAATATGGTAATATCCAAGGTGCCGTTAAATGTGCTGGCTAGCAGGTTATCTTGGCCTTGTATCTCTCCTCTTAGCTTCATGTGGGCCATGGCGCGCAAGGTGTCTGTCGGGGTCTCTCCTTCGAGTAAATTGGTGATCACCACTCTCTCTTTCGGGTAGGCTAGCCTCAAGCTAGGGTCACCTAGCAGGGCAAAGTTCCTGTTGCCTACTTTGCGCGTGTCCTGGGCCAAATCGATGCTTTCATTTTTTGTCCGGCGAAAAACATCCCCTAGGCGTGGCAGCTCGCCGTCTTCCAGCTCGAATACCGAGTTATAAAAGGCTTTATTTAATTCAAAATTAGAATCGGAAGCCACCGGCCGGCAGGTGCTGACAATGGCGATACCTCCCCCTCTTTCGTGGGTAACTACACGCTCCCCGCCGCTTACCCTTCGTGGGTCGTCATGGCGGCTAAACTCACAGGTAGCCGTGACAAACAATGGCAGTTGGTAACGGTTGCTCCACTGGTCTATTAAAAAAAGATCCAGTACCTGTTCTTGCATCCAGCCTGTTTCTGCTCCATGTCCCGTGAAATTCACGATCAACGCCCCTTGCTCTACGATATCACCCAAGGCTTTACGGGCCTCTGGCGAAGTTTCACCGTTCGGTCGTGAAATTTGGGGAAAAGCGTCCAGGTATAGTTTGTTGGTGTTGTAGTCGTTGAACGTGGTTTCTACAAATGAGCTCAATTCATCGGCTTGGCCATGATGCAGATTGGAGTCGCCGTCATCAGCGACAAAGACCGTCTCATTTCGCCAGGCGCCCAGTGAGCGAGGGTCTGTTGTGTAAAGTATCACTTTGTCTACCATCACGCGCGCCTCTTCAAGGGTGCTTACAGGGAATCGACCCACCCCTATATCCAGTGTATGATTACCACCATTAATCTCCAACCATGCTCCTTCGTCTTCTTCCATAAATCCGTAGTAATCATCAGAGGCATAGGTATCCAAGGGATGCAAGGAATTATACGATTGATAGATCGGCACAAAGTTCCTGTTTTCAGTTAACACATTTTTATAGTCATATGACCCCTTGCCGAAAAGTAAGAGATATTTTAGCTCGCTGCTTTTGTCATAAAGGAATTTTGCGTAGTTCCTGATCGCAGAAACGTCTTGCTTCCCGCTGGAAAATTCATTGTAGACCTGTTCGGTAGTAACCACGGCTACGGTCATGTTATCGTTTTGGCGCCTGAAATCTGCCAGTCTATTCGCCTGGGAAAGGAAATCCGGGTGGGTAATAATGAGAAAGGTTGGAGTACTTATCCCTTTTATGTTTTGATTGGGAATGGATTCAATGCTGCTTGGTGTAGGTACTTCTCCCGGGTTAAAAACCACGAATTCACGTAAGCTGCTGGTTGAGCTCCCAAAAGATGCAACCGATCCCTCCAGGTTAAAGGCTTGGTCCCTGGGTAAACCTCTTTGGGTAATATCCCAGGTCATATTGCCCGGTGATACATTTTGTATTTGAAAAGTAGATTGAGCGTTAGCCAAGCTACCCAGTGATCGGAAGGTGACCTGGTCGTCATACAGTTGCAGCCGTCGTTCTACTTCCACCCGCAGGTAATTAAGATACCCGATGGAACGTCTTGAGCTATTCTTATTATAAGAAAGCCGGACAGCCAAGTTAGATGGATCCGCTACTTGGTTAGCGGGTAAGGTGAATGAATCATGGCTTGTCCTACCCTTGATACTGTACCTGAAGGGGTTGTTAAACCGAGGCTCTTCAAAATTAGGTACCGGGCTCACGGTTTGCGAACCCAGTGCAGCACCGTTCAGAGAGATGTCAAAAGAAGACTCTGCGAAAGACTGTGCCATGACATCCGAGGTTACGGAGATCGAAGAGCTGGGTACTACACCTTCAAAAGCAAAGGTAAAATCATAAGTGGTGGTTACATCGAACCGCTCCCCATACCACTCTCTTCCCGAGATCAGGAAGTTTGTGCCCTCGGTTTCGTAGTGCCTGTAATCATCAAATGAATCGACGATCGGGAAAGCATTCCCTTCATTGGGCTGGGGCTCCACACGGATCCCTTTGTCACCGTCGGCCGTTATGAAGTAATAGTTCTGATCCGAGTAAACGTTATAATCAAAAGACAGGCCGCCAGGCCCGTAGGCGTGGTCATGGGGATCAAAGCCATAAAAAAGCACATAATCTCCCGGGTCGAAGCTGCCGTCCTCTTCGCCTACAACGAGAATAGCATTTTCCATAGGGTCAATTTCAACCGTATCGGAATTAGGCTGGGGAAGCATGCCACCAGCGTTACCATAAACTTTTAACCTAGTAGGGTCCACCTCATCCACCGGCATACCGGCACTCCCGAGGAAATCATAGGTAAGCTTGTATACACCATTTTCCTCTACTGGTATTTTATACCACTGTCCACTGCCCAATACCGAGTTTTGGGAAAAAGACGCTGATATAAAGCACAAAGTACCAAAAATTACAAGTAGAACTTTGATCATTACAACTAATTTTAGCGAAAGAGCTTTCGAAGTAACAAGTTAAAGGGGGTAAACGTTTCGAAAACTTTCATTATTGTAAAGTTAGGAGGATGAAAACGCTTTTACAACCACGGAAATTAATAGGTAAGCTATAATAATCAATGGCAGGGCTAATTGCCAGCAGAGTAAAACTAGTACCAAGCCCGTGCCTAGGAAAAGGAAACGCACCTCGTTCCCTTTCCAGTTAAAGGATTTGAACTTTAAGGAAAACAGTTCGATAGGAGCTACTAACAATAAGGAGAATAGAACGGTGATCACAACGAGCACTGGTGCAGTTAGCCACTGGGGATACAGGTCATCTACAAACACAAGTGAAGAAAGGAACAAAGCGTTTGCCGGGGTGGGCAGTCCTATAAAAACCGTTTGCTGACGATCATCAATATTGAATTTTGCTAATCGCAAGGCTGAAAATACGGCAATAATAAAAGCAAGAAAGGGGAGGTATGCGTGGGGAGAAGCTGCTGAGATCATCTTAAAAAGTATGACCGAAGGCAACACGCCAAAAGTGACCAGGTCGGCTAATGAATCCAGCTCTTTTCCCATAGGCGAAAAAGCTTTCAAGATACGTGCGGTAAACCCATCTAGAAAATCAAAAAGCATGGCCAGCCAAACCAAGTACACGGCATAGGGTGCTTTTCCTTCGAAGGTAAGTACTAACCCTACACAACCGCAGATCAGGTTACAGCAGGTCAGGAAGTTTGGAATATGCTTTTTTACCATTGCCGATGAGTCGTCATATCCCTAAATAAGCGATCTAAGCCAAAGCACAAAAAGGGTTGGTTTGTTTTTCTTTGCCTACGGTAGTCGTAGCCCCATGGCCGGGATAGACCACCATTTCGTCACCCAAGGGGAAGATCTTTTCGTGGATACTTTTGATCAAAGTATCAAAGTCGCCCCCCGGAAGGTCGGTTCGGCCTATGCTCCCGTCAAACAGGACATCTCCGCCTATGATTATTTTTTCATTTTTATTGTAAAAAGCCACATGCCCCGGGGCATGACCGGGCACAAAAACTATTTCTAAAGAGGAATTCCCAAAGGATATCGTATCCCCTTCATCGAAATACTGATCTACTTCTGCTTCTTCAAAATGCTGGAATCCGTAATTGGGAGCATAGACCTTCACGGCCTTTAAGGTGGCCTCATCTTCAGCATGTATTTCAAGTTTTACCCCGTACTTGTCTTTCACAAACTGGTTGCCAAATACATGGTCGATATGGCAATGGGTATTCAAAAGTCGTGTCACCTTCAAATCATGATCAGCTATAAAGCTTGTTAGCTCCTTCTTCTCATAGTCTTCGTAACACCCGGGATCTACAATGATCGCCTCCCTGGACTCGTCGTACAGCAGGTAAGTGTTTTCCATAAAAGGATTGAACACGAAAGACTTTACCTCCATTGTGATTATTAGTTAGTGCGTTTATCGATCTTTACCAGGTCTCAAAAGTACGCTATTTCGGGTGAGTAAAAAATGTTAGGCAGGGGGGCTAAATTATTAACGTTGCTATGTCAAAAAATGTAGACTACATCATTGTTGGACAAGGATTAGCAGGCACTTGCTTAGCCCTAGCGTTGCTTCGTCGCTCAAAAACCATTCGGATCATCGATGCCAATGAGCCGGTCACTTCTTCCAAGGTGGCAGCTGGCCTTTATAACCCCATCACGGGCAGGAAAATGGTAAAGACCTGGATGGCGGACGAACTTTTTCCGTTTCTCTTAGATTTTTACCGGGAGCAGGAAGTCTTAACGGGGAAAAAATTCTTGAACGATACGCCTATCTACCGGCCTTTCCTATCCTTGGAGGAACAAAATGAGTGGATGGGAAAAAGCGCTACACCTGCGTTTGAAAAATTCATTGACACCGTATACGATAAAAGTATTGCACCACCGGTAAATGATACTTACGGCGGGATCGTATTGGCAAGATCGGGATATTTGGACGTTGCTGTTTTCCTAGAAGCCATGCAAGAATATTTCATGGCAAGTGAACTGCTGGAAAAAAAACAGTTTTCTTTTGAGCAACTTCTTGTAAATGAGGACTCTGTGGAATATGATCACATCACGGCCGGCAGGATCATTTTTTGTGACGGAAGCCTTTGGGAGGACAATATTTTTTTCCGCTGGCTCCCTTTTCGCCCCGTAAAAGGTGAAGTTTTAGAGGTAAAATCTTCCATAACGTTAAACTATATTGTGAACCGGGGTGTTTTTTGTGTGCCGTTAGGGAACAACTTGTTCCGGGTAGGATCCAATTATGACAACGAGGATCATTCTTGGGCTCCCACCGAGCGGGCAAAGAACGAAATAGAGAAAAAATTGGCAGGGCTGATCAACGTACCTTTTGAAACCATTCATCAAAAAGCCGGGATTAGGCCATCCTCCAGGGACAGAAGACCGTATATAGGTTTACACCCGAAAATGAACCATTTAGGGCTATTTAATGGTCTAGGGACAAAGGGGGTTTCACTAGCTCCCTATTTTGGCGAGCATTTTGCTGCCTGTTTGGAAACCGGTGAAGAATTGAATAAAGAGGTAAATATTAGTCGTTATTTTTCGTTATATTACGATTCTCAAAATTAATTAATGAGCTTGATAATACGTTTAATTGTCCTTTTCATCGTGATGGTACCTTTAGTAGGTTTTGGCCAGCAGATGACACAGGAAAAGTTTGGCAGGAACAGGATCCAGTTCAAGGATTTTAAGTGGAGATACCTTAGCTCCGATAACTTTGATGTCTACTTTTACGACGGGGGCAACGTAATCGCCCGGCAGGTGATCGAGTACCTGGAGAATGAGTTTGACCGGCTTACGGATATGATCGATTATCCCCCATATTCTAAGACCAAAGTTTTTCTTTACAATTCTGTTGCCGATCTGCAGCAAAGTAACGTAGGAATTAACGATGGTACCTTTACACCCAGCGGGGAGACACAATTTGTGAAACCTTACATAGAGATCGCGAGCCCTGGCAGCGTAGAGGCCTTAAAGGAAGAATTGATTTTCAAGGTATCTTCTTTGATGGTGAATGAAATGCTTTTTGGCGGTAACCTGAAAGATATGTTCCAAAGTGCGATCCTGCTCAACCTACCGGCGTGGTTCATTAACGGGGCATCGCTTTATGTAGCGAAGGGTTGGAGCATAGAAATGGACGATTATACCCGGGACTATATCAATACAAAACGTCCTCAAAAACTTAACCGTCTTATGGGCCAAGAAGCGGCCCTGGCAGGGCAATCGGTCTGGAATTTTATAGCCCAGAAATATGGTAAGAGTAATATCGGCAATATCCTGAATTATACACGGATCATCCGTAACGAGGAAAAAAGTATTACGATCACCCTCGGGGTGTCTATGGACCAGTTTTTGTACGAATGGCAAAACTTCTACATCGATATTGACCGGCAGGTGGAAGAAAACTATGTGGCACCTAATGCAGAATTGAAAATAGCGCCGGCAAAAAAGAACCGGAAAGCCGTTGTTCATCAGAATCTTGAACTGAGCCCTAATGGAAATAAGCTGGCCTACACCCGGAATAATAACGGGCGCTATGCCGTGGTGATCAAAGACCTAAATTCTGGCAAAGAGACGGATGTGATCACCGGGGGATACAAGGTCATTAACCAGCAGGTAGACTATACCATGCCTATCATGAATTGGGCCAATGACAGTACCCTAGGTATCATCCATTCCAAAAGAGGAATGCTTACCCTGACTCTTTATGATCTTACTACACAAAGTAAACTGCCGCGAAGGCTTCGACGTTTTGACCAGGTCAAGTCCATGGATTTTTCTGAAAATGGCCGGCTGATCATAGTCAGTGGTGTAGTAAAAGGAAAAAACGACCTCTACCTGCTCAGTACCCGGAGAGATCGTACCAAACGCTTGACCAATGATCTCTATGATGACCTCGACCCCGCTTTTATTCCCGGTTCTAACACCTTTGTTTTTAGTTCTAATCGTAGGTCTGATACATTGAACATCAAGGCGGAAAGCTTTGATAAGGTCGGGAATAATATAAGCCTTTTCTATTATAACCTAGATACTACCAAAAATGTACTCCAGCGCGTCACGAATACGGTCAGTCAGGATACCCGGGCCATTCCTTATAGCGCAGATAAACTTTATTACCTGAGCGATCAAAAAGGGATAAAGAACATCTTCAGCTACTCCATTTCCGAAGGAGTTTACATGCAAGTGACCAATTATGACCAGAGCATCAGGGATTTTGACATTGATTTTAGGAATGGAGCCTTGGTTTATGTATCCCAGGCAGGAGGCAAGGATTACATCTATCATGACAAGAATTTTAATCCTGGCAACCAGATCTTTACGCCTATAACGCCGCGACAGCAGATGCTACAGGTAAAAGCATTTCGTGAACGGAGAAAGCCTAAGCCCGGGGGCCTCACGATCCAGGAGATCGTAGAACAGCGACTGGCTCAAAAGAGGGAAGCAGGGAGAGTGGAAACCGACACGACACAACAAAATACGACAGAACCCAAAGAAGCCCGCGAGGTCCAGGCAGATACTGCCCAAGTGACTACAGCGCCGAAAGATGTAGAGGAACCGGGAGATCCCGAGATCATTGACACGGATAACTACCAGTTCGAGCCACAACAGGAAGAGCAAGCCGCCGCAGTGGAAGATGAAGAAGTCATTAATACGAATGACTATACATTTGACAACGATGTGACTGAAAACAAAACCCCGGCCAGGGAGTCTTTCCTTACCCAATACCGCCAGCTACGTAAAGATAACAAGATAGCCGGCCCCTTGCCTTATGAGAACCGTTTCAGCGCCGATAACCTAGTTACTTCTTTTGTAATAGATCCGCTTCGTGGCTTTGGCATTTTGCTGGAAGCTCAAATGACCGATATGCTTGAAAACCATCGTTTTTCAGGCGGTATTATGGCGATCACAGATTTTCGCAGTGGAGATATATTTGCTGAATACCAATATTTGAAAACCTTTATCGATTTTGGTGTTCGTGTAGATAGAAATGTATTGGAGTGGGAAAATACGAATGTAGAAGTGCAGCAGTATAGCAAAAATACATTGACGCTAGGTGCAGCTATCCCTTTTAATACTAAAACAAGGCTGAGCATAAACCCATTTTATACACTCACCACCTTTGAGAGTCAGCCCATCGTAGGGGGCAGGAATCCGCAGCTACCTGATGTCGTACGCGACCAATTTGCAGGGGCCACTGTTCGTTTGGTCTATGACAATTCCGTGATTAATGGGATGAACTTGATCGAAGGTAGCAGGGCTAAAGTATCCTTGCAACATTACGAGGGATTAGAAGATAAGGATCGTAGCTTTTCCAACTTGAAAGTGGATTTGCGTCATTACCAGCGGATCCACCGTGAGATCGTGTTAGCCAGCAGGATCTTCTATGGTTCTTTCTTTGGGCGAAGTCCTAAAAACTACTTACTGGGAGGTATGGATAACTGGATCAACCAAGATGATAATACAGAAGGAGCTAACAACCCTTTGGCACCAGTGGAAGAAGGGGTGAATAATAGCGAGCTACTATTTACAGAGTTTGCTACTAACCTCAGGGGTTTTGATTACGCCGCGCTAGTGGGTAACAATGCGCTTGTTTTTAACACGGAGCTCCGGGTACCCCTGATACGGTATTTACAGTCTGGGCCGATCACCTCTAATTTTTTCAGGAACCTCCAATTTACAGGGTTTTTTGATATAGGTTCTGCCTGGACGGGGAATTCACCATTTAATGAAGATAATTCTATCAGTAACCGGACCATAGAATCTGCCGGATTTGTGATAGACTTAAAAGACTATCGCAACCCTTGGTTGTACAGTTATGGTTTTGGCCTGCGTACCATGTTGCTAGGTTATTACGTGAAGCTGGATGTTGCCTACCCCGTGGAGAACTACAATGTAGGCGATGCTCGCTTCCACGTCACGTTGGGTTACGATTTTTAGAGTCGACGTAATACAACTTGCCCTACATCCTTGTTTTACAGGAGATTAGATTGCCACTAGCGATACTCATATGATAATTGGTGTTTGTTTTCTGTCCATGCTGAATATATCTAAATACCAGTAGGTGTTATTCGGGCATAACACTATATTAGTCTATTGAAAGAAAAAATATGCTAAAATCCATGACCGGGTATGGTGCTGCCAGCTATGCCCAAGATAACATAACGATCAATGCTGAAGTAAAAACCCTTAATTCTAAGTTTTTAGATGTAAATATACGTTTTCCTAAGGCCTTTAGTGAAAAGGAATTAGAGATCAGGAGTATGATCTCTGGTATACTTACACGCGGTAAGGTATCTATTACCATAGATTACTTTAATCAGCAGGAAACGGAAATGAAACAGCAATATAACGAGGAGCTTTTTGTAAAATACTACTTACAACTAAAAAAATTGGCAGATAGGGTAGTAGCTCCCCATGATCCCTTGTTCCAATTGGCACTCACTTCGCCCGAGGTGACTATTACGGATCAAGAGGATAACCTCGATGATGAAAAATGGACCTTAGCACAAAAACTTATCCGTGAGGCATTGGAAGCTTGTAATTCGTTTAGGGTAAAGGAAGGTGCCCAACTAAAGGATAAGTTTGAACGATACATCCAATCCATTAACAGCAGCTTACAAGAGGTGGAAAAACGTGATCCCCAGCGTGTGGAAAAGATCAAGGCCCGAATTACCAGTAACCTAGGTCAGTTTATAGAGGAGGAAGACCTGGATAAGAATAGGTTAGAGCAAGAGTTGATCTATTATATTGAAAAATTGGACATCACCGAAGAGAAAGTTAGGCTTAAAAACCATTTAGACCACTTTTCGGAGGTGCTTGAAGAAAAGGAAAGCCTGGGCAAAAAGCTTGGATTTATATCACAGGAGATCGGCCGTGAGATCAACACCATTGGCGCTAAGGCTAACGATGCTGATATCCAGCGTCATGTGATCCGTATGAAAGAAGAGCTCGAAAAGATCAAAGAGCAGCTATTGAATGTACTTTGAAGCCTGGCCTTGCCACCTATAAGGTTGACCATACGGGTTGGAGGTTAAGCGTAGCGGTCCTCAGACCAAAATCCCGGGAGAGCGTCCGCTCGATCTGTCTCGTCAATGCCGTCTTTTAAAAAGGATGGGATCATTCTTCCAACAACGAGTCTACCGTGAAAAACAGTGGCCATGAAAATTTGAACGGGAGGATTGATTTGGAATTAATGTAGCAGCCTCCCTGCTTTTAAGTGTACGATCCAAGGTCATTTACGAGCGGACGCTCTCTCCATTAATTAAGTCGTAGGACCGCTACGCTTAACCTACGACTAGGGTGGGCGGTGTTTTGACGTTCTAAGCCTGGTTTTCATTTTCTTTTTCTCGCCCAAAAGAAAAGGGTGCCAGCAACCAAGCCCATTTTTCCCTTGAAACGCACGGTCCAGCCCCTATTGGTCGCTTACGCACATGCCTCAAATGTGCCGTGCTATTCCTGGATGTCTCCCCATCACACGCCCTTGAATTTTCAATGATGCACTGCTTGTATTCGTTTGTACTTACAACCTTCGTTTGGGCTTGGAATAGGGTCGTAATGTATGACCCGGATTTAAAATTTACTTTAGCCGAAAATGTTCTTTCCCTCACTGGGATTTACAAGTATTCCATCACTTTCTCCAATCCTATGCCCCGGGAAGCCTTCATAAGCACCAGGCTGTTCTTTACCGGGTGAGCCTTTAGATAAGATTCCAGTTCCTGCCTTGTATTAAAATGAACAGCATTTGTTAATTCCTCTAAAGCTACCCCGATCAGTTTGCCACAGAGATAGACCTTGTCCAATGACATCTTAGCTACCATCTTCCCCAAATTGCGATGCTCTTTTTCACTTTCAGCACCCAACTCATTCATATCGCCGAGGATCGCCACTTTTTTTTCGCCATGCTGTTCTCCCAGGTTCTCCAGCGCTACAGCCATGGAGTCGGGATTGGCATTGTACGCATCTAAAATGATCCGGTTACTGCCCTTGACAATAATCTCCGATCGCATATTTTGCGGACGGTATTTTTCAATGGCCTCCGCGGAGTCGCCGGGGTTTACATCGAAAAATTTACCAATGCATAAGGCACAAGCGATGTTATCGAAATTGTATTTGCCGGCAAGCTGCGTGGAGAGTACCTTGCCCTCCCCCGTCCTTATTTTGAGGTAGGGTTCCATTCCTGCGAGTTCACAATGGTAATAATCCCCTTGGTTCGGATACATCAGGGGATTTTTGAACCTTTTGGCCATATTGGATAACACGTGGCTATTGGAATTGATCCAAACTACGCCACCGGTATTGATCAAATGCTGGTAGAGCTCACTTTTACCCCGGATCACCCCTTCTATCCCCCCGAAACCTTCCAGGTGAGCCCGCCCGATATTGGTGATCAGGCCATGACTGGGTTTAGCGATGGAGCTAAGCAAGGCAATCTCCCCGACGGCGTTGGCACCCATTTCTATAATAGCGATCTCATGCCCCGGCTGGATCGAAAGTATGGTAAGGGGCACACCAATATGGTTATTCAAGTTCCCTTGGGTGGCTAAGGTACTGTATCGTTTCGAAAGCACACTGTAGATCAGTTCTTTCGTAGTAGTCTTCCCGTTAGACCCGGTGAGCCCGATCACAGGGATTGACAACTGGTCTCGATGATGACGTGCCACGTCTTGCAAAGCAGTAAGTACATCTTCCACTAAGAAGTAGCGATCGTCCTTCATCACGCGTTTATCGTCTACCACCGCCAGCGCGGCGCCTTTTTCTAAGGCTTCTTCAGCAAATTGGTTGGCATCAAAATTGGGCCCTTTCAAGGCAAAAAATATTGATCCCTTGATGATCTTACGTGTGTCAGTAGATACATGAGGGTGGGCCTTGAAATGTTCGTAAAGTTGGTGGATCATGATATGGTGTTGCTTGGCAAATATATTGCATCTCCATGAATTAATAGTGATGATAAAAATTAAGGCACAATCCAAACTTAATGGGCCTATTTAGCTGTTAATGTAAGGGGCTTTATGCTTCACCGATATTTTAACAACCTGGGGAAGCGTACTCTCGTTACTTTTAAGGTATATTCACGATATGCAGATCAAGCCTTTTGTTTATTTGTGTTTTTTCTTGTCCTCGCAGGTCATTGGCCAAGTCTATCGAGTAGACCAAGAAGCTCCTGTTACGGTGGGAGGACAAGCGTTACGTTTCCCTTGGGTGGGGGGCATCAATTCTGCCCAATACAGTACGATGGATGTGAATGGGGATGCGCTGGAAGATCTTATCATATTTGAGCGTACCTCGGGGAAGATCAATGTGTTCGTTAACGAAGGGGGACAATACCGGTATACGGTAGATTATAACGACCAATTTCCTGTGGACCTGAGGAGCTGGATGCTGCTGCGGGACTTTAACCGGGATGGTAAGAAAGATATATTTTCCAGTGATCCTAGGGGCATTAGGGTTTTTGTGAATACTAGTGAAGGCCAGGGTCTTTCTTGGAAAGTGTTTAATGAGGATGGCCGGCAATCACCACTGATGACCATCGGCTCTCAGAACAAGCCCATCAATCTCCAAATGAATTCCACTGACATCCCTTCCATCACGGATGTGGATAGCGACGGGGACCTGGATGTACTGGTTTTCCGGTTTACCGGGGAATCTTCCGTGGAATTCCATAAGAATTTCAGTATGGAGCGTTCGGGAAATGCAGATTCTATGCAACTGGAGCGTATTTTGCAGAAATGGGGCAATTTTGAGCAGTGTTTTTGTGATGATATTGCCTTTGCTGGAGAGGACTGCTTAAGTTCCACGCCAGGGGGTAGGGTAAAGCACCAAGGGGGTAAGGCATTGCTCACGTTAGATCTTGATGGGGATGGTGACCATGAAGCTGTGGTGGGCGAAGAAGGCTGCCCGGGTTTATATCTTTTGACCAATGAAGGGGACCTTGACAGCGCCAATATGCGATCAGTAGATACAAATTTTCCCAATAGCATAAACCCTGCGAGGATGTTTGAATTTCCTGCTGCATATTTTGAAGACGTAGATTTTGACGGCATCAAAGACCTGTTGGTATCCCCCAACGTTTCTTCAAATCTCAACAACAGTATTGATTTTGAAAGTTCTAGTTGGTATTACAAAAACACGGGGTCCGATGAAACGCCTAATTTCCAGTTGATCCAAAGGAACTTCTTACAAGACCAGATGTTAGACTTTGGCGAAAAAGTAGTTCCGGCCTTCATTGATGCAGATGGTGATGGTGACTTAGATATGTTTGTAAGCAGCTTTCTTGATATTTCTGCCGGCTTCCGGGTAAGGGTGAAACAATTTACCAATACAGGCACCGCAGAGGCTCCTTCTTTCACGCTAACGAATGAAGACTTTATGCAACTCTCGCAGGGGAACTATATCAACATGAAAATAGCCTTTGAGGACATTGATAATAACGGCACGCAAGATTTCATTTTCAGCGCTACACCACGAAGTGCTGGTGGAACAGGCATTTTTTATATGCTCAACCGCAGCAATTCCAGGCTGGAGCTTGACCCGGACGTGCGGTTTTTATTTAACCTTGCTCCCAACGTCAGCAATGAGAACTTCAAGATCATCGATATCAACCGGGATGGCAACCAGGATATTTTGGTAGGGAGAAGTACGGGCAGGCTGGAATATTATAGGAATGCAGGCTCTTTGGAAAATCCCAACTTTTTTTTAGAAATTGATTCATTCTATGATTTTGATAGCAGCCCTTTTAGGACTAACATGAGCTTGGATGTAGCCGATATTGATGGAGACGGCACCATGGACTTGGTCACCGGGGATGATCGGGGAAATTTGACATATTACAGTGACTTTTTGTCGACCTTCAACAATCCTTCAGAAGGTGTGCCTTTGTTAATCCAACAAAACGAAGAGCAGGACCCATTCCAGGTGATATTGGGCAGCCAGCTTCAGCCTCGTGTAGCCAACTTGTTTAGCGAAGACCAGCCGGCGATTGTGTTAGGCACCTCCCAGGGCGGGCTGATGGTCTTGAGGAATACCGGGGCGACGGTCCAACCGATAACGTCCAACACGGTCCGTATTTACCCTAATCCTGCTTACAATCGCGATATGCTGACCGTGGTATCCCCGACCTCGCGCAGTGCTTTTGTGGTAGCGCTTAATGGGCAAGTGGTTATGGATAACATTGTACTGCAAGCGGAGGAAAAGAATGAACTCTCCATTGCCGGCCTTGTAGACGGAATGTATATCCTCGTTACCAATGGAAGCGACGGGGAGTTTGAGTCGCATCGCTTTATAGTAGGCCGCTAAATGAACCTTTTCCTCACCCTGCATCTCCAGCAAGATCCCTTGGCATTTGCCCCATACTCTTGGGAAATCGAGGGGGTTTCTAGCTTTGATATTGATAATTTTTCAGATGACCTGGTGGTGGGCACGGCCATCAAGGCCCTTCAGCAGGCAGGAAAGATCGTAGTGCTGATCGAAGCTCACGACCATGGTTCGTTAGGTGCTGTTTTAAAGGTATTCAATGCGCTGGTGCGTATCGAAGTTCCCGTATTATTCATTCATAACGGGAGCCACCCGGTCTTGCAAAATATGTTGAATAGGTTCGATTCCCGCCAGGTGCTCTTAGATCAGCCTGCTGAAGAGGTAAAACGTAACGTCTTGGCCTTTTTTAATCTTCCAGGGTGAACGAATCAGCATCAAGGTAGGCCGGGAATTTTTCCCGGAGTTTTGCCAATTCCGTATATGACAAAGTAAAATTTTGGATGGTTTCCTCCTCTTTTAAGAAACACGGCGTTTCACCCTTGGCGGTATTGACTTGCGAATGCCCATTGTAAGGGATGCCATTTCCATCTTCAGCTACGCGGTTTACGCCTATCGTATAGCATAGGTTTTCTACCGCCCTTGCCTGCAATAATATATCCCAGGCATTCACCCTAGGTGCCGGCCAGTTGGCTACGTAGATCAAAACATCGAAATCCATGTTTCCCTGCTGCTGGCGGCTCAAGTTTCGACTCCATACGGGGAAGCGCAGGTCATAGCAGACCATCGGGCATATTTTCCAGCCCTTAAGATCAACGATCAATCGTTCTTTCCCCGGGCTGAAATGGTCATGTTCATTCGCCATCCTGAAAAGGTGCCGCTTGTCATACGTTTTGAAGTTTCCATCCGGCTGCATCCAAATCAGCCGGTTATAGTATTGGTCGTTTTCCCGGACGATGAAACTTCCCGTGATCACAGCTTTGGTCTGCGCGGCCATTTGCTTCATCCATTTGAACGTGGTGAGGTTCATGGGCTCGGCCAGCTTTTCCACTTCCATAGAAAAGCCCGTGTTAAACATTTCAGGGAGTATGATCAAGTCTGTAGGACCGGCAACTTGCCAGAGCTTTTCTTCTAGCATGGCCAAATTTGCCCCCACATTCTGCCAGTAAAGATGGGTTTGTACTAACGTTATATTTAGATCTTGCATAATTTTTCTGCGGCTTCTGAAAGGGTGTCCTCGTGCTTGGCAAAACAAAAGCGTAACAGCCTATGATCTGTACCGTCTTGGTAAAATACTGAAATAGGGATAGAAGCCACCCCGTGCTGCTGCGTGAGGTAGGCAGCCATGTCTACATCGTGGCGGGTGTCTATGCTGTCGTAAGATAATAACTGGAAATAAGTGCCCGATGATGCAATGGGTGTAAACCTCGACCCTTGAATGGCCTCTAGAAAGTGATCACGTTTTTGCTCATAAAAAGAGGATAAATGCTCGTAGTGGTCCCGGTTAGTCAAAAACTTTGCCAGGGCATGCTGTACGGCGCTGCTCACACTAAATGTGACAAATTGGTGTACTTTCCGGATCTCTTCACTTAAGACCCGCGGGGCTACTACATAGCCCACCTTCCATCCCGTGGCATGAAACGTTTTGCCAAAGGATGATACTGCCACACTCCTGGATCTCAACGCTTCATGTTTTAGTACACTTTGGTGCGAATGGCCATCGAAAATGATATGTTCGTACACCTCGTCGCTAAGTACAAAAAGGTCGTGTTGGTCTGCTAGCAATGCTAGCTCCTGCAGATCTTTTTCATGTAAAATGCTCCCGGTAGGATTATGAGGAGTGTTAATGATGATCACCTTTACTTTGCCGGGTAAGATGGATCTTACTTCGTCCCAGTCAATATAAAAGCCTGGCATTTTTAGCGCTAAGTGAATGGGTGTACCTCCTGCCAAACGTATGGCAGGACCATAACTATCGTAGCCGGGATCAAAAACGATCACTTCGTCCCCGCGATTTATAAGGGCCATAATCGTGGTAAACAGCCCCTCAGTAGCGCCCGTAGTGATCGTGATCTCTTCCGTAGGGCTGGGACGGAAATTATACCGGTCAAAGGTCATACTTGCTATGGCTTCCCGGAGTGCCGGCAGGCCTTCCATTGGGGCATATTGGTTATACCCTTGCGCCATTGCTTCATGTACCTGGGCAACCAGTGTGGCGGATACGTCAAACCCCGGGAAGCCTTGGGAGAGATTTATGGCACCGTGATCTGCTGCCATTTTGGACATGACCGAAAATATACTGGTCCCGCTTCGGGGCAGTTTAGATGGGATACCTGTCATTTACTTTTAACAGGGATAGCTACCCGGTAATCTACCTTCATTTTTCCTTTGGAGATATTTTGAAGCTTACCTTTCAGCATCCTTTTCTTGAATGGGGTCAGGTGGTCAGTAAACAGGACGCCTTCAATGTGGTCATATTCATGTTGGATGATCCTTGCTTTCACACCATCAAATTCTTCCTCGTGCGGGGTCCAATTTTCGTCAAAGTACTTTAACCTGATCTTTTTTGGGCGTGATACCTCCTCACGTATGTTGGGAATACTTAAGCAGCCTTCTTCAAAGGGCCATTCTTCACCATTTTCCTCGATCAGTTGTGGATTAATGAACACCTTCACGAAATCATGCATGTTTTCATCTTCCATGGGCCGGCCATCCACCACGAACATGCGTATGCTTTTACCGATCTGCGGAGCAGCCAACCCCACACCATGGGCAGCTTCCATCGTTTCAAACATATCTTCGCTCAACTGTTTGACATCCAAGTCACCCGGCTCAATATCTACTGCTTTTTGCCTTAGCACGGGGTCACCGTATACCACTATCGGATAAATCATAGTCTTTGATTCAATTTCACTGCAAAAATAGCCATTATTTAGTCATGAAAGAAAGCCGCCCAATGCGGTTCATCGGGCTGACTGGCCTATTTGTCTAACAATAAAAAACTATATAATGTTAAAAATTGAACAAAGACAATTTTCAGTTCTGCGCCAGGTAAGACTGTAGGATCAAAGTGGCACTCAGTTTGTCAATTTTTTCTTTATCCTGGCGGTCACTCTTTTTTGCCCCGGCAGATAGCAGTGTATCAAAGGCCATTTTGCTTGTAAATCGCTCATCCATTTCTACGATAGGAATGCCCGGGAATTTTTGCTTTAGGACCCCGATGATCTTTTTTGCGCCGGCGGTACCATGCGTTTCACGATTAAAAAGATCTTTGGGCATACCGATCACGATGGTTTCTAGCTCTTCCTTTTTACAATAGTCTTGGAGAAAGACCAGCAGTTTGTCAGAATCCACCGTGGTAAGCGGATTGGCAATAATTTTTAAAGGATCCGTTACAGCAATACCTGTACGCTTTAGGCCGTAATCCAGCGCCAGTATCCTTCCCACTTAGTTAAGATTGATCTTGGACTTGATCGTCCTTTTGATCTCCTGTTCCAGCATAAGGGCCTTAGGAAATAAGATCTCGTTTTCTACACGCGCATGTACGACCAATTCTTTTTCCAGTGCCTGTAACTCGGCGTAAACAACGCGTATATGTAAAGGATCAGAAGCGTTGCATTGATAATTATTCGTGATTTTCCGGATGCCTCTCATTTCATCATCATGCTCTTCATGCTCTACGGCATACTTTTGAAGTGAGTGCTTTTCCATTTGGCAGTAGATCTTGGAATAGCCATGGTTCAATGCCAGGCACTTGTGCAATTCCAATATATAAGAAAACAAGGTGTCTTCTTCTAAATATACGTGATGAATAAAGTCTTCTACAAAGAGCGGGAAAACAAACTTCAGGTCTTTGGCTATGCCATTGTAGCTACTGTGATCAGGTTCAAAGCTTTCTATTAGCTTGGCAATGTAAGGCAGCTTTCGCTTGATGAAAACATAATGCGTATGCTTCAGGTACTCGATGATAAGATCTACCGGGAAGACGGATAATTCAACGTCTTCATTGCACCCGGTGCTTTTCTCCAGTTCTTTTATCACAAGATCTGCACTCAAACCTTTTTCCAGGCAGACCTGCTCCAGTGTTTTTTCGGAATAATTGTAAAATTCTATTCCAAAGTAATACAACACGGAAGCGTTGACATAATTGTCATCTACGATCTCAATAATCTTCTTGCTGTTCAATGTCCTGGGTCCTTACCTGCTCATTTTGAAATGTCTGTAAATATACAAAATCCTTCCTTAACATGTAGAGTGTACCAAGATTTCAGGACAAGGCGTGTAATAGATTAACAAATCTTTTACAATGAACGTTAAACAGGTATCACGCCCGGGGAGGTTAGCACCGGCTTACCAGGTTAGCACCAAATGCCGAGGTCTACAGGTTGATAATGAAAAGTTTAAACCTTTGAAAAAGGTGCTATTGGGTGAAGAAGAAGTGATCAGCGAGGGCATAAAAAATATATAGCAGGAGATATGGTTAGGACCAGTGCGATTTTTTAAATTAGTAAATTGATGTGTGTATACTTATAATAACAAGGACAACTAGTGAGAGAATACAATAACAGTAAATATCACATACGGCTACCGATAATTTTGACAGTGGGAGTAGCGGCGGGAATATTGATCGGGGCCACATTCAGTGATAAACCTACCGTGGTTCAAAACGATTTGGGCAAGAGTATGCAGAAGTTCAAGGAGGTGCTCACGATGATAGACCGGAACTATGTGGATGAGGTCAATACCGACGAACTGGTAGAGGAAGCCATTGTAAACATGTTGAGCCACCTTGATCCGCACAGTGCCTACATTTCAGCGGAAGACAAGATAAGGGCAAATGAAGATTTGCAGGGTAATTTTGAAGGGATCGGTATTGAGTTCAATATCTTCAAAGATACGATCGTGGTGGTGTCACCGCTGAGTGGTGGACCCAGTGAAGCGGTCGGTCTTTTGTCCGGGGATAGGATCATACAAGTGGACGGCAAGAATGTAGCAGGGGTAGGTTTTACCAATCGTGACGTACAAAAGCACCTCAAAGGCCCTAAAGGCAGTAATGTGGAAGTTACCGTGAAACGAAAAGGGAGAAAGGAACCCATCGTTTTTTCGATCATCCGTGATAAAATACCGCAACACTCCGTGGATGTAAGCTATATGGTCGACAAAGAAATCGGGTACATCAAAGTAAGCCGTTTTTCAGCAACCACCTATGACGAATTTAAGGAAGCGTTACTGGGCTTGAAAGAACAAGGTCTTAAGAAACTGGTGCTCGACCTACAGGGAAACCCGGGGGGGTATATGAATCATGCCATTAATATGGCCGATGATTTTTTGCCGGAAAATGAAAAGATAGTGTACACACTGGGAAAGCAAAAAAGGTTCAACTCACAAGCTAATACTCAAAGAGAAGGATTGTTTGAAGAAGGAGAGCTGATCGTATTGGTCAACGAGGGGAGTGCTTCGGCTTCAGAGATCGTAACGGGAGCGTTGCAAGACAACGACCGGGCACTGGTTGTAGGTAGGCGTACGTTTGGCAAAGGCCTCGTACAGGCCCCAATGGACCTGAGTGACGGTTCGGAATTGAGACTTACTATTTCAAGGTATTACACCCCAAGTGGCAGGTCTATCCAGAAACCCTATGAAGGCAATGGAGATTATAACAGGGATATCTTAGAACGCTTTAACAACGGGGAGTTTTTCAGCGCCGATAGTATAAAGTTCAATGATTCGCTGAAATACCAAACGCTGGGCGGACGGACCGTTTACGGTGGTGGAGGCATAATGCCGGACTATTTCGTGCCATTGGATACTACGCTGAGTTCAAACTATCTCAACTCTCTTTTTACCAGCAATTCTGTACAGGAATTTACTTTTAATTATGTGGCTGAAAACAAAGCCAAACTGGAAAATATGGAGTACGAGGACTTCTACGATAAGTTCCGCGTAAGTAAGAAGATGCTAGAGGACCTATCCCGAACCGGGTCGGCTAATGGTATAGAGCCTGATTATGAGGATCTTGAAAAAAACAGGGAGTTGTTCCAGTTGCATGTGAAGGCACAAGTAGCGCGGCAGATTTGGAATAATGCAGGATTTTATCCAATTTTCAATAAGACAAACGAGATCCTGCAACAAGCGGTGAAGATGTTTGACAAGGCCGAACAACTAGACCGCAGCAAAATGTAATCAATGTATTATCACAAGCTTGGTCAAATCCCTCCCAAACGGCATACCCAATTCAAGCAGCCGGATGAGAGCCTCTACAAGGAAGAATTGGTGAGTTCCAGGGGCTTTTCAGGGATATATTCTAACCTATACCATATCTATCCTCCCACCAGGATCAAATCTTTGGAGGAGGCTACGCCTTACGGTAGCCAAGTGGCAAAAGAATACGGTCTGAAACAAACCCACCTCGACACGTCAAAAATAGGGATCACTGGTGATGATTATTTGGAGGCCAGGAAGGAGCTGTTAAAAAATAATGATGTTACTCTCTCACTTTGTGTGCCGCGTAGTCGTACCATGGATTATTACTATAAAAATGCCGAGGGGGATGAGCTCATTTACGTACATGATGGGCATGGATACCTTCGGTCACAGTTCGGTGCTTTGGAAGTAAAGCAAGGAGATTATGTGGTCATCCCGCGTACGGTTATCTACAGGCTGGAATTCGATAGTAGTCCTTTGAAGCTTTTGATCGTGGAGTCTGCTTCGCCCATAGAGACGCCCCGCAAATACCGCAATGAGCTAGGGCAGCTTCTTGAACATTCCCCTTACTGCGAGCGGGACATACGGCCACCAGTAGAGCTGATCACGGAAAGTGAACAAGGAGAATACCAGGTTAAGATCAAGAAACAAGGACACCTGCATCATTATCTTTATGAACATAGCCCGTTCGACCTAGTGGGTTGGGATGGTTTCTTGTGGCCTTATGCTTTTTCTATCCATGATTTCGAGCCTATTACCGGGCGCATTCACCAGCCACCGCCGGTGCACCAGACCTTCCAGGGCCATAACTTCGTGGTTTGTTCTTTCGTGCCCCGGTTATTTGACTACCATCCTTTGTCCATCCCAGCGCCTTATAATCATTCTAACATTGATTCGGATGAAGTTTTGTATTATGCAGAAGGGGAATTTATGAGCCGCAGGGGGATTGATCGCGGATCCTTTACCTTACACCCCGGGGGCCTTCCTCATGGACCCCACCCGGGCACAGTCGAAAAAAGCATTGGGGCTAAAGAAACACATGAGATCGCCGTGATGGTCGATACTTTCAAACCTCTTTACCTAACAAAGGATGCTTTGGAGTTTGTAGACCAGGGGTATCCCATGAGTTGGACGGATTAGGTGCCTTTTTCCCTATTGCATTCACCTAGTGCGCATTTAGCGCAGCGTAATGCGTACTGATCGAGGCAATAGGATTTGTAATCCGGGCGTTCTCGTTTGTGCCCCACGATCCTATAAAAGTGCATCCTTCAAATTAGCTTTGATCGTAGGAAGTTTAATTTTGGGAAATTAAGCTACATTTTTAGAGTGTTTCGGGTGGTGTGATCCTCTCAACGAGCAGTATACGCGGGATTTTGTGGTTCTAAGCCCGGTTTTCATTTTCTTTTGCACGCCCAAAAGAAAACGAAACAAAAGAAAAAGGCGCCAGCAACAAAGCCCATTTTCCGCGCAAAACGCATTGCCAGCCCCTATGGGCCGCTTACCCACAGGCCCCAAATGTGCCGCGCTGTTCCTGGATGTCTCCCCTCTATACGCCAACTCTGAGTTTTCAATGATGTTCTCAAATGACGGTTAAACTGTTTTTTTGGTCTTGTTCTTAGCGTCGGCAGCCGCCAATAAAAAATCGACGTCTCTTTAGTTGCCTACTGCCTTTTGCTTATTGCCAACTGGTCAGAGCTTCCCAATGCCGTAAACATTGAACTAGTCTCATTCATCTTTTAACACCTTCACAGGGTCTGTTTGCCCGGTCTGGATGGTTTTGAAACTGAGGGTGGCTATAGCCATAAGCAGTATAGCCAATAAAGCTACAACGAAAAGCCATGGACTAGGGGTGATATGATAGGCATAATCTTGTAACCAACGGTTCAAAACGAAGATCGTTATCGGGACTGAGAGGATGAACCCTAACAATACCAAGAGGGTAAACTTTCGAGAGATCAACAGGAAGATTGAGGCCACTGAAGCACCAAGTACTTTTCGTATGCCAATCTCCTTCTTCCTTTTTTCTAGGCTGTAAGAGGTGATGCCAAACAGACCGAGGCACGCTATGAAAATGGCAACGGCAGCGAATATCGTAGTCATAGCCAGTAAACGATTTTCAGATTGATACATGGTCGCCACATTTTCATCAATGAAGAAGTATTCGAAAGGCAGGTTTGTTTCTAACAAAGGCCACTTGTCTTCCACCGCCTCTACCACTTGCATTGCCGTGCCCGGTTGTGTTCTTACAGTGATGTAATTATGGACACCATTCGTCGGGGTACGATGAAAATGGAGGATAGGACTTATCTCGTTCTGTAAGGTCTCAAAGTTGAAATTTCCGATCACACCTACTACATCAATTATGGAATTGCCGATCCGTACCTTTTTATTTTCCACTTCTTCCCAACCAAAGGCCTCCAAGGCAGCTTCATTCAATACTACCGATTCCCGCTGGTTGCCGAAAGAGTCATCTTTAAATCCATTTCCAAGTATCGTGTTTATTCCATACGTTTCAAAAAAGCGGGCGTCATGGAATGTAAATCTCATGCGTAGAGGGTTGCCTTCCCACCCTTCCGGCCGCACGAAGAGATTAGAACCACTCCAGGCTGTGGGGATATGGGAGGAGGTAGATAAGGATACCACGTGGCTTAGGGCCACGATCTCATTTTTAAAAGCTTTGACCCGGACATTTGCAGAATCGCGATCCTCGAAATCTCGGAGTGACAACGGGATCACCAGCAGATCATCCTTATCAAACCCCATTTCGTTCGTCTGCATGTAGCTGATCTGCTCCCTGGTCACTAACGTACCTGTGATCAGCGTAACAGAAATAAAAAACTGGAAAACGATCATGACGTCCCGGGCATTCTTCTTGCTAAGATTTTTGCCGGCACTTCCTTTGAATGAATCCAAGATGCCAAACCTAGACATAATGAAAGCCGGGTAGGCCCCGGAAAATAAGCCCAACAGGATCGTGAAACCGGCAAGCAGCAGGTAGGTGACCCAAGAGTTATAATCGACAAATAGATCCAGGCTAAATTTAGCGTTGAGGTACGGAAAGGACGATTCCATGATGACAATAGCCAAAGCAAGGCTGACAAAACTCATGAACACGGCCTCTCCCAAATATTGGAAGATTAATTGGGATCTCCTGGCGCCGATCACTTTCCTTACGGCCACCTCTTTAGACCTTTCCAGCGCACTACTGGTAAAAAGGTTAATGAAATTTATGCAGGAAATGACCAGTAGGCCCAAGGCTACATAAAGTAAAATGTAAGCCGTTTGCGTATTGCCAAACAAAGTATCATACACCTTTGAAAGGGGCAGCAACTTGAAATTAGTTCGCTGTTGTGTCTCTTCATCCCATATTGAGGCGATCAAACCGGGCATCTTGGCCATAAGCGTTTTAGCCTCTTGGGGCCTTCTTAGCTGGACATAGGTATACAGGAAAGATCCTCCCCAGCTATTTTCAAATTCGGCATATTCCGGTGCACTGGCCAATAAAACCAACATGCTGGGTTGGATCGATGAGTTATGGGGGATGTCATCAAGTATCCCGGAAATCGTATACTCCTGGTCAAAGTCAATCACTAATGTCTGCCCAATAGGATCATAGCTGCCAAAGTATTTTTCTGCCATAGCTTTTGAAATGACCAAAGAGTTTAGGTTTAGGAAGGGCCTGTCCTGGTTCCCATGGGCAAGGGTAAAGTCAAACACTTCGAAAAAAGCATCATCCGTGTACGTTAGTGTCCCATCAAAACGCTCTCCTTTGCTTTCCACGATCACGTTATCATCGTAGAGCCGCGTGCCGTTCACTACTTCCGGGTATTCATTTTCTAGCCGGTTGAGCAAGGGCGCCCAAGTGTCGTAAGTAGGTTGAATGCCGTTAGGAGTAATGCGCTCCTTGTAGACCATGTGCACGGTTTCTGCGTTCCCGTGGAATTGATCGTAGGTAAGCTCGTGTTTTGCAAATAAGAAAATGATAATCGAGGCAGCGATCCCTACGGCAAGCCCTGCTATGTTTAACAGGCTGTAGAGTTTTTGCTTCATGATGTTGCGGAAAGTTACTTTGAAGAAATTCAAGGCCATAGTTTTCGGAGTTTGGTATGATAAAATTAAAGGTGTGTTCAAGGAATGACTAACCAAGGTTTATGAATTGGGTAAATAGTGTATTGAAGTGCACAAGATTTGAATTGAAAAGCAGGCAAAGACCACGTAATAACGATGCTGCCTGCTCGTGGTTTTCCATTTTTAAACTATTTCCGTGATCTTTGCAGCGAATGGAAATAGGTTTTTTAGCAATAGGAGTAGCAGTAGGGGCCATAGCGGCTTGGTTTGCTGCGAGGTCCAAATTTCTTGGACAAAGTCAACAATATGAAACTGGGCTGCAAGTGGAAAAAGAGCGTGTTTTGCGCTTGGCACAAGAAGTGGATGAATTGAGAAAAAAACTAGACCATGAGCGCGCTGCGGTGATCGAGCTCAACAATAACCTTTCCACGAGTGAGGCCGACTACCGTAACTTACAGGAGAAGCTGCAGGACCAGCAGAAGGAAATGGAAAAATTGCAAGAGAGATTTACCTTACAGTTTAAGAATCTTGCCAACGAAATTTTTGAGGAAAAGACCAAAAAATTTACAGACCAGAATAAGGTCAACCTATCGGAGCTGCTAAACCCGCTAAAAGAGCGCATTGTAGAATTCGAGAAAAAAGTTGAAACGAATAGCAAAGAAAGTTTGGCCCAAAATACGGCTTTACGGGAACAACTAAAAGGCTTACGCGAGCTGAATCAACAGATGACCCGAGAAGCAGAAAACTTGACCAAGGCATTAAAAGGAGATACTAAAACACAAGGAAGCTGGGGAGAATTCATTTTGGAAAGTATCTTAGAAAAATCAGGGCTTGAAAAGGGGCGTGAGTATTTCGTACAGGAATCCTTGGTCAGTGAAGAAGGCCGTAGGCTCCAACCTGATGTCATCGTTCGCCTGCCGGATAACAAGAACATCGTGGTGGATTCTAAAGTTACATTGGTAGCTTATGAGCGCTATGTGAATGCCGGCGAAGAGGACCGGGTGGTGAATTTAAAGGCCCACCTGGTGGCAATGCGCAGTCATATCAAAGGATTAGGGGATAAAAATTACCAGCAATTATACGGTGTAGAAGGCCTTGACTTCGTGCTCATGTTCATTCCTATTGAGCCCGCTTTTAGCCTGGCGGTGCAAATGGATAGCGAGCTTTTTAATGACGCCTATGAAAAGAATATCGTCATTGTAAGCCCATCTACCTTGATCGCTACACTCAGGACGATCTCGAACATCTGGAAAAATGAGTATCAAAATCAAAATGCGCTAGAGATCGCCCGCCAGGGTGGTAACCTTTATGACAAGTTCGTAGCTTTCACGGAGGACCTGGTAAAGGTGGGCAATAGCTTAGACGGCACCCAGCGGATCTACCGTGAAGCCATGAAGAAGCTTTATGAAGGTAAGGGCAACCTCGTAAATCGCGCCCAAACCATTAAAGAGCTTGGCGCTAAAACCAGCAAAACCCTTGATCAAAAATTACTGGATAGAGCCAGTAGTGAGGATGTCCACTCCAAACATTAGGGTTTAAAGGGTTTGATAGGATGAGCTTTCGGTTTAACATTGCCCTATGAAAGTAACATCGGATAACAAGTTGAAAAAGCTCATACTGGTGGGGGATAGGGTTTTGATCAAACCCAAAAAACAGACGGAAAGAACGAGTAGCGGACTATTTCTTCCCCCTGGTGTGCAAGAAAAGGAGAAGATCCAAAGTGGGTATATTATAAAAGTAGGGCCGGGGTATCCTTTACCTTTGCCTTCTGATGAAGACGAAGTTTGGAAAGGGAAGGAAGAGCAGGTAAAATATATCCCGCTGCAAGCAGAAGAAGGGGACCTGGCCATTTTTCTCCAGAAAGGAGCCATAGAGGTCGTTTATGAAGATGAAAAATATTTTATCGTGCCACAGGCCTCTATATTGATGCTGGAGAGGGAAGATGACCTGGCCTAACTAGAAGCGCCCTGTAACGGGCGAACTTTTGAGATGCTTTAAAGTTATAGTAGCAAGAATCCTTAGTTTTTTATGAAGGGCCTCTCTTTTAACGCAATGCGGGTAGGATGGAAGTATCGCTTGGTAAACTTCGGCGATGTATACGAATTTGAAGTGCTGAAACCGCTGGAGAAAGATAACTTTAGATTGAAGGACCTTTCTACGTTGGAAGAATACAATCTCCATGACCTAGTGCAGTTTGGAAAAGGTAAGGATTTCGAGGTGAGGGAGATCGAATGACCCAGGTGTTAAGTGAAATTGGACGGTAGCTATTTTTTCCTATCCCGTTTTAAAGTCGGCAATCGGCAATCCTACATTTTTTGCCTACTGCCCTTTGCCGATTGCCGACTCATCGGAGAACCTTCCATTACCTCAAACCTACTCATCCTCTACCTGGTGCGTTATTTAAGGCTTAACTTAACACTAGGGTCTTATTTCGCAGATACACCTAAAGCCCAGTACGGGGCTAGGCCCTTGGTAGATAAACCGGCGATATACAGGACTTTCTTCGAAGGTTGTGGACCAATTTCCTCCCATAGCTGTTCCTTTTAAAGCCGTCATTTCAGAAACATTACCACGCAAGTCGTTCACCCGCCCGGCTTGCATTGATTTCTTGGGCCCATGTCCTATTCCTAGGTACGGTTTAAATTCATATTCTTCTTCTGTATCCAGGTTTTCCAGCAGTAGTACAAGGTTACGTTGGTAGAAAGCTATAATTGATTTTCTCAACTTCCTTATGGAGAAATCGTACCCTGATCGTTTTTTGATCTCCCCCAGGTTGGAGCGTTGAAATTTCATTTTGTCGAGGTTCTCCGGGCGGACCATAGGTGAGTAGGATACCGTATTTTGGGCAATAGTTTGCCATTCCGAAGGCGTGGGCAATCGATAGGTGATCTGTATATCCTGCCGGGGGTATGGGTTCATCTTTAGCGTAACCACTACAGACCTCCACTGGCAGTAGCTAGTGGCTTGTTCATACTTTACACCTACCACCGGGAAATAACGAAAAGCCGGGCCTCTTAGGTAGTTGGCCGTGAAGGCCATCGCCAGCTCATCATCATAGACCTGCTGCCATACCGTGGTATCGGGCAGCGCCGCTTCGTAAACAGCCATGGAGGAGTCTTGGCGCAGGTAATGGAGGTATTCCAGCCAGTTTAAATTCGTGATCTCCTTCACATCTATGAGCATAGAATCTACCCTAGCTACGCCCGGGGGTAATACTTCTTGCCCTTCTACAGGAAAGAAAAAGGTAAGCAAGCACAGGAGCAGGCTACTTCTTAGCATTTAAAGCAAACTCTTTGGCGAAATAGGTAAGGATGATATCCGCACCCGCACGCTTTATGCTTAATAGCATCTCGTTCATAATCGCCCTCTTATCTAACCAACCTTTTTCTGCCGCAGCAGCTACCATGGCATATTCACCACTGACATTATACGCCGCTAGGGGTAAAGAGTATTCTTCTTTTATTTGTTTGATCACATCCAAATAGGACAGGGCAGGTTTTACCATCAAAAAGTCTGCTCCTTCGGCAGTATCCAGGTCTGCCTCTATCCGTGCTTCTTGCCGATTGGCAGGATTCATTTGGTAGGTTTTTTTATCACCGCTCTTAGGGGCTGAATCTAGTGCATCCCTGAAAGGGCCATAAAAGGCACTGGCATATTTGGCGGTGTAGGACATAATAGAGACTTCTTCAAATCCATTGCGATCCAGGCCCTCACGAAGGTATCCTACCCTTCCGTCCATCATATCCGAAGGGCCAATAATGTCAATGCCGGTCTCTGCTTGTGCCAATGCCATCTCGGCCAATACCTCGAGGGTTTCATCGTTCAATATCCTGCCATTTTCATCCACGATGCCATCGTGCCCGTCTGAACTGTACGGATCCATGGCCACATCCGTCATGATACATGCCTCCGGGAATTGTTTCTTTATCTCCCGCAATGCCCTGAGATAGAAGAAGTCAGGGACAGTGGCGTTCGTGGCCATCCGATCTTTATGTCTTTCATCCACGACAGGAAAGATGTCAAACGCTTTTATTCCCAATGTAAGGCATTCTTCTATTTCCAAAAGCATAAGGTCAAGACCGAGCCTATTGATGCCTGGCATGGAAGAGACCTCGATCTTTCCTTTGGGTGATTCTAACAAAAACAGGGGGAAGACGAGGTCGTCCGTAGTTACATGGGTTTCTTGTACCAAATCCCTGATCGCTTGGGACTTTCTATTTCTTCTAGGCCTTGTCAGCATGTATCTTTTTACATCAAAGATATAAGGGAATATAACATTAAGACAATAAAATCGAGCCTATAAATGGCCAAGGGCCGGGTATTTGGCCGTCAAATGAAGCTGATGGTAAGGGGGTATTTGTAAAACTGGCCCTTATCTATGGCCAGTGCCGCCAAGATCACGAAAATTAGGTTGACGATAGGCAGGACTACTAAAAAGAGTATTCCTACCATAAGTACAATGGTTATAATAGCAAAGATGACTAAGATGGTGAAAGTGATCTGGAAATTGAGTGATTCTCTCGCATGCTCACGAACAAATTCAGATTCGTCTTTTTTAGAGATGTAAACCACCAGTGGTACTATGATATTCCCCAAAGGAACAACATAGCCCACCAACGTTCCAAGGTGGGCGATCAGCGCCCATTGTTTTTCATTGATTGCAGTGTGTTCCATAATTGCCAACCGATAGGACAATGAATTTATAACCTTTTTTCGAATTCTGCTATAGTTCTTTCAATAATATCACAGCAATTATTGAGTTCCTCGGCGGTCATCACTAGCGGAGGCGCGAAGCGAATGATGTTGCCATGGGTCGGTTTTGCTAGTAACCCATTGTCTTTCAGGGCCACACAGATATCCCAAGCTGTAGAGCTGTCAGGATGATCATTAATTACGATGGCATTTAATAATCCTTTGCCACGTACCATAGAAATTAACTCGGTGGTTTTAATAAAGTCATTCATCCGTGCCCTGAAGACCTGGCCCAGTTCCCTGGCATTTTCTACCAGCTTTTCATCGACTACTACTTGCAGTGCCTCCATAGCTACTGCTGCCGCCAAGGGATTGCCCCCAAAGGTTGAGCCATGAGTTCCCGGTGTGATCACCTCCATAATAGCATCATCGGCCAGCACTGCCGAAACAGGATACACTCCCCCGGAAAGCGCTTTACCCAGGATCAAGATATCAGGACGAACGTAGGAAGATTGCCTTTCGCAACTAGCAGTACACGTGCAATCGCCGCAAATGGCTAACATACTCCCGGTCCGGGCTATACCGGTTTGGATCTCATCTGCCATGAATAGCGCATTATTCTCTTTACAGAGCCTGGCCAAGTTGCGGATGAAGTCTTCGTTCGGAACATTTACCCCAGCTTCTCCTTGTATTGGTTCTACCAGTACTCCTACTACGTGCTCATTTTGAAGGGCTTCTTGGAGAGCTTCTAGGTCGTTGTAAGCGATCTTATTAAACCCATGCGTAAAAGGCCCGAAGTTTTTCTTCGCCGCCATGTCCCCGGAAAAAGAGATGATGGTGGTGGTTCGGCCATGAAAGTTTTGATCGAAAACAATGACCTGGCCCTTGTTTTCAGGAACCCCTTTCTTTTCATACCCCCATTTCCTACAGATCTTTAACGCGGTCTCCACGGCTTCTGCCCCGGTATTCATGGGCAGCACTTTGTCGAACCCAAAGTACGAGGTGATGAATTTTTCATATTGCCCCAGCATGTTGTTGTAAAAGGCTCGCGAGGTAAGCGTTAATTTTTCCGCCTGGTCTTTGAGGGCATTGATGATCCGGGGGTGGCAATGTCCTTGGTTTACCGCGCTGTAGGACGACAAGAAGTCGTAATATTTCTTGCCTTCTACATCCCAAACGTATACTCCTTCCCCTTTGGCCAACACTACCGGTAAGGGATGGTAGTTATGCGCCCCGTACTTATTCTCCAATTCGATAGCTTCTTGGCTGGATGTTTCTAATTCTACCATAATCCCTATTTTTTTAAGATGAGAAAGTCACAAAATTATAAAATTGGAAGTTCATAATAAAACCTTCCGTACACCTCGCATCAAGAGAACTATATGAGGAGTAAACGGGTATAAACCACCAGGTATTTCCTCCAGGCTCCTGCCTCTTTCGTTACTTATGACCATGTAGATTTAAACTCTTGGTGGTATGGAACTTAGCTTCCAACAGGATGATGTTAACCAGTGAGTTTCAATATAAACATGCCAGTATCCAGCATGAAGGAAAATATCTTTAGTCATTTCTTTTACCTTTAAAGCCCGATAATTATCCGTAGTCCTTAGCTTAAGGAATAATGATCTTAGTCCTTCCTTCATTTCAAATCCCGAAGGGATGGGTATTCTTATAGAAGATGTATTTCCAGGTTTTCGTAACCCAGGAAGAGTGAAATAATACCACCCCTTCGGGGTTGATACATTGGGTATATATTGTTTTTTTATAGTAATATCATCCCTTCGGGATTTAATCATTCTTAAGTGATTTTTATTGGCGATGGATAATTATCGGGATAGTCCGGGAGGCTTGGGTACGAGGTCACAATTGCACTGAGGTGGCTGGGCATACCGAGGCAAAATAACCTGGGATGTTATGAATGTAGTAAATGATTTTTGACCAAGGCGGTCATAAAACCCAACCCAAAAACTACACAAATCAAATTATCCGATACTATCAATAGAAACTGCATGGGATTACAGTCCTAAACCCAAGATTAAGGATAGGGATGTACATCCGGCGTTGAATAATTTTGAATTAGCTTTGAATATTCACGTTCTTTTATCGATATTTGCAGACCCAAAAATTAGAACAAGGTCTATTTAAGATATAGTAAGATGTCAAGAGTTTGCCAGATCACTGGGAAAAGAGCAAGGGTAGGAAACAATGTTTCCCACGCTAATAATAAAACGAAGAGAAGATTTTATCCTAATCTTCAGAAGAAAAGGTTCTATATTCCCGAGGAAGATAAGTGGATCACTTTAAAGGTATCTACTTCAGCGATCCGCACGATCAACAAGAATGGTATTAGCGCGGTTTTAAAGAAAGCGAGGGAAAAAGGAAATATCTTGGTATAACCGATTTGAAACAGTAAGTTATGGCAAAGAAAGGTAATAGAGTTCAAGTAATATTAGAGTGTACGGAACACAAGCAAAGTGGTCAGCCGGGCACTTCCCGTTACATCACTACCAAAAACAGGAAAAACACTCCTGACCGGTTGGAGATGAAGAAATATAACCCGATCCTTAAAAAATATACGGTTCACAAAGAAATTAAGTAATCATGGCTAAGAAAGTAGTTGCAACGCTACAGAAGGGTGGCAAAAATTTTGCAAAGGTGATCAAAGCGGTAAAATCAGAAAAAACCGGCGCCTACACATTTAAAGAAGAAATGGTCCCCTTAGACCAAGTGAAACAAGCGCTGGCCAAATAAGCACGCGCACTTGGTAAGTAAAGAAATTCTTAAAGATCCCATTCGCTCGTTCGGATGGGATTTTTTGTTTTTGTAATGAACTATTGGTGCACTGGCTATGGGTGTTTTATGCCGTGCAGTTAATACTACCTACCGGGTGCTGGGGATGTCGTTTCGGATTAAGATTTTATACATATTTGTGGTAACATTCTAGAATTCTCAAGCTATGGCCTTATTTGGCGGACTATTTTCAAAGGAAAAAAAGGAAAACCTGGACAAAGGGCTTGAAAAGACCAAGCAAAGTTTTTTTAGCAAGCTTGGTAAAGCCATGGTGGGTAAATCCAAGGTGGATGATGACGTGCTGGATGAGCTAGAAGAGATACTGGTCACATCGGATGTAGGTGTGAATACTACGATCAAGATCATTGAAAGAATAGAACAGCGTGTGGCGCGTGATAAATACTTGGGAGTCGATGAACTCAACCTGATCCTGAGGGAGGAAATTGCGGGGCTACTAGCAGAGAATAATTCTCCTGACCTTGAAGACTTTGCGCTTCCCACGGGAAAGAGACCTTATGTGATGATGGTTGTAGGAGTTAACGGTGTGGGTAAAACTACTACCATTGGGAAGCTGGCGGCCCAATTCAAGGCACAGGGGTTTAAAGTTGTATTAGGTGCCGCAGATACCTTCAGGGCCGCAGCTGTTGACCAGATCAAGCTTTGGGGTGAGCGGGTCGATGTTCCCGTGGTGGCTAAGGGAATGAATACCGACCCGTCGGCAGTGGCTTATGATGCGGTAAAGTATGGCGTGGAACAAGGAGCAGACGTGGTCATTATTGACACTGCCGGGCGACTGCACACCAAGGTAAATTTGATGAACGAGTTATCAAAAATCAAACGTGTGATGCAGAAGTTCATAGAGGAGGCCCCTCACGAGGTATTACTGGTGCTGGACGGTAGCACAGGTCAGAATGCCGCACTGCAAGCCCGTGAGTTCACCAAAGCTACCGAAGTGACTTCACTGGCGATCACCAAGCTGGATGGTACAGCTAAAGGCGGCGTGGTCATAGGCATTTCCGATGAATTTAAAATACCGGTGAAATATATAGGCGTAGGGGAAAAGGTAGAAGATCTGCAGGTGTTCAATAAAATGGAGTTTGTGGATTCTTTTTTTAAGAAAGCAGAAGGCTGAAAAGGCCGCTCACCGGCCACGGTAGGCTTTGGTACACAGCATAACAGCATTGTGTGTTTGCAAAACATGGCCCGTGTTTGGATATCCCTGTTCTCACTCATAATGACGATTATTTGACGGTTTCGTGTGCTTCAAATTTTTTTCTTAGGGCGCCCTTGAAAATTAGATGTGATGGGAAACAGTTAACTTGGCAAGTTAAGTGCAGTGGTCCTCCGACCTAAACCCCGGAAGAGCGTCCGCTCGATCTGTCTCGTCAATGCCGTCTTTTCAAAACGGATTGGGTCATTCTTCCAACAACGAGTCTACCGCGAAAAACAGTGGCCATGAAAATTTAAACGGGAGGATGGATTTGGAATTAATGTAGCAGCCTCCCTGCTTTTAAGTGTACGATCTAAGCCCATTTACGAGCGGACACTCTCTCCATAAATTAAGTCGTAGGTTAAGCGTAGCGGTCCTACGACTAGGGTGGGTTCTTCCATAAGAAGTTTCACAAGAGTGGTCTTTCCTATTTGCCGGGGACTGATTATGCTGGCTACGGGAAACTGTTGCAGGTGGGATTTGAGGTGTCTACTAAACTTGATCCGTGGTATCATCCATGAAAATTGGAAGTGTCGGGTTCAATTTTCATGGAAAAAACTATTAACCTAAGTCAAAACTGTGCATAAAATACCTTCCTATTCATCGAATAGCACGGTAGGTGCTTTTCGAATGGGGATCCTGAACATCAGCCAATAGTCGAAATCCCATATCACCGTTTCATCTGCCCTGCCGAAGCCTGGGATCTCGTGTGGGATAAGCTCGTTTCTTTCAAACGTATCCACACCAAACTTAAACCGGGCCGTGTAACCTAACCACAGGTATTTCCAAATCTTTACCTTAAGGCCTGTCACCATTTCAAACCAGCTTGCAGAAAGACCGCTGTTGGATATTACGTTTTCATCGGTAGGGTAAAAGCTGCTTGGACTGCTATATCTTAATTCATCATCCAAGGACGTCCACCCATAGCGGAGACCAAAGAACAGGGCGTTTTTTTCCGGGTCCTTTTTTAGAAAGTTGACCTCCGGCCCTACCCGGAAATAGGTGCCGCTGATATCATACGTTTGACCTATAGCATTTTGACGCGTTCTTTCAAACACCCCAAATTCTACATTCAAGAAATAGCGATAAAAATCTACATCGGCGATAAAGGTAAGCTCCGTAAGATCATCACCGGTAAACGTACGCACGATATTTATGGCTTCCGCACCAAACCGGACACCCGTAGGAATAAATTTGCCTTTAACGGAATCAGGATGGATAACGAGATCTTGAGAAAGGGTACTATACCCATTGAACAAGAAAAAAAGGCTAATTAAATATCCTGATATCCTCATTGATCTCCTCTATTAGTGTACTGTTAACGATCGCGATCGAGTCAAAGTCGTTACGGGTGTAGCTCACATTAGAAAACAAAATCTCGATGCCGCAGTCTTCCGAGACCAGCCGTGTGCTAGTTTGATAAGTGAGTACCAGCGTATCCCGTCCAAATTCCGTGTTGAAACTGATGATCGCCGAATCAGCCAAAGGATTTAAAGGTACCCTGAGCGTGCCCCTGAATTCCTCATCCGTCAATAGGACACTATCTACCCCTAAAACCGTGACGGAATTGACGGCAAGCGTATCGACATCCCTATTTTCCATTTCGTAGAACCGGATATTTACAAAATCAGTGGTACTGGTAATGCAGTCGGGGTCATCGGCGCATGAAACCACACCCATGAAAAAAAGGGCCAGGATGTACAAAAAGGTCTTTTTCATTAGCAAGGCACAAATATAATCATTGCATTGTGAATCAAAGGTTTTACCAATGAGGATTGAGCCTGGGAAAACCAGGCCCAGGTATTGTCAATCCAAACGGCTCACAGGCCCAATTATTTCCTCAAAAGCCATACCTAATTTTTAAAAGTTGTCGATGCGTTGGAAGTTTTTGATGGATGATCTGCTTGTTTGCGGTAATATGATGCCGGTAATTCCTGATTCTGGTTCCTAATTCACTAATTTTGCCAGGATAAAAAATTGTGTGGATTTGAAAACTAAGGGCAGAAAAAAAGACAAAATAAATATAGTTACCCTAGGGTGCTCGAAGAACCTTGTGGACTCCGAGGTGCTACTCACCCAGCTAAAGGGGAATAAGATCGACGCTACCCATGAATCCCAAGAGGATGACTCAAATATAGTCATTGTCAACACCTGCGGCTTTATAGATAACGCAAAGCAAGAATCTATCGATACCATTTTACGCTACGCCGATGCTAAGGAAGAGGGAGCGATTGAAAAGCTCTACGTGACAGGGTGCCTTTCTCAGCGCTACCGTGATGATCTTGAAGAGGAGATCCCACAGGTAGATGCCTTTTTTGGTACCATGGAACTCCCTTTGCTCCTCAAAAAGTTTAAGGCAGACTATAAGCAAGAGCTTTTAGGGGAACGCGTCCTTACCATGGCCAACCACTATGCTTACTTAAAAATATCCGAAGGGTGTGACCGGCCATGTTCTTTTTGCGCGATCCCTTTGATGAGGGGTAAGCATGTTTCCAAACCGATCGAGCAAATCGTGACCGAGGCAAAGAACCTGGCGAAAAATGGCGTAAAAGAGCTCTTGCTCATTGCCCAGGACTCTACGTACTATGGCCTCGATATATATAAAAAGCGCAACTTGGCAGGGTTACTGGATAATTTAGCCAATGTGGAGGGAATAGAATGGAACCGGCTTCATTATGCTTTTCCTACAGGGTTTCCATTGGATATACTGGACGTTATGGCAGAAAGAAGCACCATATGCAAATACTTGGATATGCCTTTGCAGCATGGCTCTACGCGGATACTGAAAAACATGCGCCGCGGCACCACCCGTGAAAAGCAGGAGGAGCTGATACAGGTCATCCGTGAAAAGGTGCCCGGAATAGCGTTGCGTACTACTTTGATCACGGGTTACCCGGGTGAAAACGACCAGGACTTTGAAGAGATGATGGGTTTTGTAGAGCGGTCCCGTTTTGAGCGGCTGGGGGTCTTTACCTATAGCCACGAGGAAAATACACATGCTCATAACTTCGAAGATGATGTGCCCGAAGAAGTAAAGCAGGAGAGAGCAGACCAGCTAATGGCCCTGCAGGAGAATATCTCTTTGGAGATCAACCAGTCGAAGATCGGTAAGGCGTACAAGGTATTGGTAGACAGGCGAGAGTCAGGACATTTCATAGGGCGCACCGAATACGATTCCCCGGAAGTAGATAACGAAGTGATCATAAATGCAGGCGATCAACACCTCCGGATAGGTGACTTTGTAAATGTAAAGATCAACGACGCTACGGAGTTTGATCTCTACGGTGAACCGGTACCATAATTTTCTAAAACCATCCATGTGAAAAATCAGTTAAAGTCAGTACACCATAAAAAGAGCAATAAAATATGACTGTTGACAAAGTTGATCTTCACACCACCCGCCGCTTTGGAACCTTATTTTTGGATTATTTAGCAGGGAAGGATCAACTAGACAGTTTTTATGGCAGCACTCCCAACATGGATAGCTTCAAGGCACAGATCGATGAGAAGAAGTTTCCTGCCGAAAGAAGGAAGATACTCTGTCAGGCTTTAGAAGAACAATACCAGGGGCTAACGCTTACCGATCATGTAAAAGACAACCTCCAAAAACTTTCAAAACCCACCACCTTCACCATCACCACGGGCCATCAACTCAATCTTTTCACCGGTCCTCTTTACTTTATCTACAAAATAATTACGGTGATCAAAGCCTGCCAGGACTTAAAGGCCCAGTATCCTGACTATGATTTTGTGCCTGTCTACTGGATGGCGACAGAGGATCATGATTTTGAAGAGATCAACCACTTTAGGTTCAGTGGCAAAAAATACCAATGGCAGACAAGACAGCATGGTGCCGTGGGCCGCTTTGATCTCTCTTCTTTCGGTGATTTTATCAAAACTATACCGGGAGTCCCTGGCTTTTTTAAAGCCGCTTACCAGGAAAAAACGTTGGCAGGGGCTGTTCGTCATTATGTCAATCATCTCTTTGGTGACTATGGGCTGTTGGTGATCGACGGTGATCACCCGGGCCTTAAGCGCGAACTCACGGGAGTGATCAAGGATGATATTTTGAATCATACAGCCAAGTCACTGGTGGATGACCAATCGGCACGTTTAGAAGGACTGGGTTATAAAACGCAGGTATTTCCGCGGGAGATCAATTTCTTTTACTTGGACCAAGACGTTCGAGAAAGAATAGAAAAGGACCAAGACGGGTATAATGTGTTGAATACCGCGCAAAAATTTGATAAAAATGGGCTAGAAGCGCTCATAGAAGATCAGCCTGGAAAGTTCAGCCCTAATGTGATCTTGAGACCTTTATACCAGGAAATGATCCTGCCGAATTTAGCCTACGTGGGCGGGCCTGCAGAAGTAGCGTATTGGCTTCAATTAAAACCAGTGTTTGATCATTATGGTGAAATTTTCCCATTGCTTTTACCCAGGAACTTTGCGTTGATCATCCCTGCCCACTTAGGTAAAAAGTGGGAGAAGACCGGGTTGAGCCTGGAAGCGCTATTCGAAGAAAAGCATAGTCTTATGGCCCGGGTAGCAGTGGAGAATGCCGATCACAAGGTAAAACTCAATGGGCAAGTCCAGGAGCTGGTAGACCTTTTTGACCGGATACGGAACCAGGCCAGCACCATTGATCCTACGCTGATCCCACATGTAGAGGCACAGCAAGCTCGCACCAAACATAAGCTTGAGGGGATCGAAAAAAAATTTGTAAGAGCTGAAAAAAGACAGCAGGAGGATCGCCTTCGCCAGGTAGAGTCCGTAATCGATGACCTTTTTCCCAACGGCAACTTACAAGAGAGGACTGATAACTTCCTTGATTTTTACCTGGTGAATCCCACGTTCATCGATGACCTGGTGAAACACTTCGAGCCTTTCGATTACAGGTTCCATGTTGCTTGGGAGTAGAGAGTTCCTAGGCAGCTTTTTATTTTCATTAACACCCAAGGCAGGTAGTGTTTATTATGGTCGTGTCGATAGGCATGGCTTTTTTACAGGCATATTACTACATTAGCGCCCGTCAATAGCCTTACACTGAACACTAAAATGTGTTGAACCCATAACCCTGTAAGCAGCATGGTTGAAAAGAATACACTTCGACGTGTTTACCTCGATAAACGTTTGGTAATCAGCACGGAAGAGTATGAGAGAAGGAATCGCCGATTGGTGGATCTATTACTCGCCAATATTAATTTTCACGATTTTCACTGCGTTCATCTTTTCCTTCCTATCCTGGAAAAGAAGGAAGTCAATACCTGGCTTGTCTTGGAGGCGTTAAGGAAAATGAACCCATCAATGTATTTCCTGACATCAAAAACCTTAGAGAATGGGCAATTGGCACATTATGAGCTTTGTGTTGAAACCCGGTTTAAAGAAAATAAGTGGGGTGTGCCGGAGCCCGTGGAGGGCAAAGCCGCAGATATCAATAGCATCGACTTGATTATTATCCCTCTTATTACTTACGATAAAAAAGGTCAGCGCATAGGCTACGGGAAGGGCTATTACGACCGGTTTTTAAAAAAAACACCGCAAGCTTTCAAATTGGGGGTTTCTTTGGGCCCGCCTTTGGATCATATCCAATACAACAATTCCTATGATGTGAAGCTCGATGCTTGTGCCAGCCCGTTTGTATATTATAAATTTTAAGTCATTATGAAGGTAACTTTCTTCGCTTTGCTTACCTGCTTGGGAGGCAGTGTTTTTTGTCAGCAACCCATGCATCCTGTCATTAAGGGGTACGGAGGTATATATGACATCCCGGGGGCCACGGTAAAGGTGGACACGGGGCAGTTCTACAAAATCGTCATCGATGTTGTCACTGGGGCTGATGATCCCGATGAGATCGCCTGGGGGCTAAAAAACGTTGCCCGGATGATCAATCTTCACGCCATCAGTGGATTAGACCCTTCTCGTATGCATGTGGTACTCGCCATTCATGGGCGTGCTGCTTATGCTGTGATGAACAACCAGGCTTTTAAGAAGAGGTTTGAGGGAGATAATCCCAACATCGGGCTGATCCGGGAACTGGAACAAGCGGGGGTCCGGCTTACGGTGTGTGGACAGTCTTTGATAGGCAGGGGGATTGAACCGGGATCGGTATTGCCATCGGTGGAGATTGCTACCTCTATGCTTACCACGGTCACTACCTATCAACTCAAGGGATATGCCATGCTAAAATTTTGAAGGAGTGCTTTATCCCTTCATACCTTTTCCTTCCTAGGTAGTTATAATTGCCTTTTCAGTAGTATGGCGGATACCATTACAAGAAACCCTTACTACTGATTACAGGAAGTCCCTGTTAGGCTCAGCCCTTTTCTTTCATAATTTACACGTCCGTTCGGGGTTTAAAATTAAAGTTCAATCAGGAAAGGGAAGAGATGGGGAAGTTTATGAAAAGTATTAAAATAGCTATGATCAGCCTGGCCGGGATCTTTGTAGCTTGTGAGACGCAGGAGTTAGATACGATTGAAGAACAGGTGAATTTAAGTATTGAGCAAGATACCGCTTACACAGATGCAGAGTTATCATTGATCTTGGAGGAGGAATTAAAATATTTGGAAGAGGAGAAATCCGGCCGGATCGTAGATGTCTCGGGTATGGACATTGTGAAAGAAAACCCCAAAAAAGTTTATGTTCATTACATGCCGTGGTTCCAAAGCATGGAGTATGACGGGTACTGGGGGCAGCACTGGACGATGACCAACCAAAACCCCGAGAACATAGACGAAAATGGTCGCAGGCAGATCGCCTCTTATTACTACCCCCTCATAGGTCCTTACTCCTCTAGCGACCCGGACCTCCAGGAGTATCATTTTCTATTGATGAAATTGGCCGGGGTTGATGGGCTGATCTTTGATTGGTATGGCAGCCAAGACCTGTATGATTATTCGATCATTAAGAAATCTACTGAAACGTTCATCGAAGGAATGGAAGATCTGGGCCTAACATTTTCCATTATGTATGAAGACCGGGTAGCTGTACAAGCCGCTGAATCGGGGTTAGCCTCGAGCGCTATAGAAGCCGCCCAAGAGGATTTTTTGTACATTGATAGGCAGTATTTTTCAAGCCCGGAATACTTATACCATAACGGAAAGCCCTTGTTGTTTGTATTTGGTCCTCATCACCTGGTCACCGAGGCAGAATGGAACCAAGTATTCACTGTATTACCCCCAACGAACCTTCCAAATTTCCTGACATTATGGGCGGCCAGCGATCGTGTGGGCCCAAACTCTTCGGGTGAATTTCTTTGGGTAGATAAGGATCATTTGCTGGCACACGAGTACTACTACAGCGTATACCCGCAGGTTGATGCCATCACGGTGGGTGGAGCTTATCCCGGGTTTGAAAGTTTTTATGTAGAAGGAGGATGGACCGATGGTATTAACGAATGGACCATTGATACCAACGAAGGACATACCTTTGTTGAGACTTTGAACTACACACACCACGAGGTGGCTGATTTTATTCAAATCATTACATGGAATGATTTCGGGGAAGGTACGATGATTGAACCCACCGAGGAGTTTGGCTTTATGTATTTGCAATTGTTACAAGAATATACCGGTGTGTCTTACACACCCGATGATCTGCAGGTGGTCTTGGATCTTTACCGTGCCCGGAAAAGCTATAAGCATGATCCTTGGGTACAATCTTTACTAAACCGTAGTTATAAGAATTTGAAAAGGTTAAAGATCAGGCGGGCCAGGGCCATTTTAGAAGCTATAAAACGATTTTATTAGTGCATTACTAGCTAAAAAAAATCGAATCAGCCTCGCTCACCGGTGTAATGGGATATTCTTCGGTGAGGGGGCTGATCGCTGGGCTTAACACGGCTGACCCGGACCGGTATCATATCATTTCTTCATGGATAAGTTTTTCTCTAAGCGCCTCTAAAGATTGTTTTCTACGGGTGTACCATCGATGCTCCCAAGTACCAGCGAAAAATGCGGCCGTAAAGAAAACAGCCATGAAAAGTATAAGGGGTATCGATATTTCCTTATCCCATACGCTGAGAAAACAAAGCAAGACTACAGGTGCCATGTACCAGCGCATGATATATGAGAGCCTTACTTGGTAAATAGCATTGGCAATAGCATGATCCAGGTCACCCAGCATGGAGCGGTTAAATTGATTCTCCGTCCTTTTTCTTTGCATTCGGCTGTAAAGAATGAAGCCAGCGGTAGCTACCATGAGGGTGGCTAAAATGTAGGAGAAGTAGTTCCCATTATCCTTAATTTTATCTATGATCAAAATTAAAGTGGGGGCTAGCAGGTTAGTGACCATGAGGATAATTTCACTTTTATTCGCGATGTGCCTGGAGCGGTTTTTTTTCGCTACGATCCGTTTATGCAGGGCTCTTTCATCTATGGCATAGAGAGGCCGGTGATCCTGCGAGTCCCATATTTTCTTGATGTCATCAAATTCCATGGTAATCATATTTTCCTGATTTAGCGATCAAAAGTTTTTTGATCCGGTTAATTTTTACGCCAACGTTACTCTCTGAAATGCCTAGCATTTGTGACATTTCCCTGTAGCTAAAGCCATCCAACAGCAGTAAGGTAAGGGAGCGATCGATCTCGTTAAGTTTGGAAATCTCGGTGTAGAGCCATTCAAGCCGCTCGTCCGGCAAGTCTGCATTTTCGATCAAAATATGAGTAGTATGCTCTATGGTGTTCCGGCCGTCATGGTGCTTCCGTTCTTTCCGGCTCCACTTGATGGCCGTGTTTAGTGCAATACGATAAAGCCATGTACTCACGGCGGCTTCACGCCTGAAATTGGGCACAGACCGCCATACCTGTAAGGCAATGTCCTGGAAAAGGTCATCTTGGTCATCGGCCGTGAAGGCATAAGCTCTTACTACCTTGAAGAGTAGCAGCTTATACTCTTTTAGCCAACTTTCGAAGATATGGTTTTGCCCTGCTTTTGTCATCTTTGATCTCCTGGTCTCTTCTAGCTCTCCATTGGTTTGTATTCAACTATTTAAACTAGTACCCATTACTTGGTAATTTCTTACAAAGTGGGAAAAAGAGTTTTACATCGTGAGTATAGACGTCTTGGTCTTGTCCCGTATTTGCATAGTTTTTATAGTTTAAGAACGGGAATAACTATAAGTTTGACTGGGAATACATAAATTGATTGAACATGAATTATCGTACATTAGGTCGAACCAACTGGGAGGTGAGTGAGATCGGGTATGGCATGTGGGGAATGGGGGGCTGGACCGGGTCAGATGACACTAACTCCATGGAAGCGTTACAGCTGGCAGTGGATCTCGGGTGTAATTTTTTTGATACGGCTTGGGCCTATGGAGAAGGAAGAAGTGAGGCCCTTCTTGGCCAGCTGGTTAGGGACAACCCTGGTAAAAAGCTATACACGGCTACGAAGATCCCCCCGAAGAATTTTAAATGGCCCAGTAAAAGATCTTATGCCCTAGGGGATTGTTTCCCCCCGGGTCATGTAGAAGAATATGTCCATAAGAGTTTAAAAAACTCGGGCTTAGAATCTTTTGATTTGATCCAGTTGCATACCTGGGAGGACCAGTGGCTAGCAGATGACGGATGGATCACCAAGTTACAGGAACTGAAGGAGCAAGGGCTGATCAACGCGATCGGGATAAGCCTGAACCGATGGGAGCCGTGGAATGGTGTAAAAGCTGTGAAAAGCGGGTGGGTTGATGTTGTGCAGGTCATTTACAATATTTTCGATCAAAATCCAAAAGACGAATTGCTCCCTGCGTGCCGGGAACACGGGGTAGGTGTTATTGCGCGGGTTCCCTTTGATGAAGGCTCGCTCACGGGGACACTTACCAAAGACAGTACCTGGCCCGAAGGCGACTGGCGTAATACCTATTTTGTTCCTGAAAACCTTCACTCAAGTGTGGAGCATGCAGATGCCCTGAAGCCCCTGGTGCCTGGGGGAATGACAATGGCTGAAATGGCGCTAAGATTCATACTGGGTGAGCCTACCATAAGTACTATCATTCCGGGCATGCGTAAGTTAAAGCATGTGAGGTCTAATATATCAGCCAGTGACGCAGGACCGTTAGATGATCCATTGATGGATTCACTTGCGAAACATCGATGGGATAGGGCCCCTACGGAATGGTCTCAATAATATTTGTTTTCTTCCTAGGGTAATTTAGGGGCGTCCTCTTAAATTCGATTTGATAGGAGAACGTTTAACTTTGGCAATTTAGCCTGCATTTTAAAGATGTTTCGGGCAGTGCGATCCTCGAACTGCGCAGTTTAAGCGGATTTTGTGGTACTAAGTCCAGTTTTCATTTTCTTTTGCGCGCCCATGCCATAGGCATCCCTTCGGGGAAAGAAAACGAAACAAAAGAAAAGGGCGCCAGCAACCAAGCCCATTTTCCCCT